>NZ_CP017014.1:1326666-1658333 GCF_001767395.1 Rhodococcus sp. WMMA185
TCCGCGTTGGAGTCCTCGCCGAAGGCGCACCCCGTCAGCAGTGGGAGACTCGCGACACCGAGGGTGGAGGCTGCTGCGAACCGGATAGCGGCGCGCCGGGATACGATGGGACCAAGGGTCGGCGGCCGGGTCGAGGTGGGCTTGAGCACCGTTCTATGGTGCCAGGTCGGGTCCCGATCCCGGGAATCGAGGACCAGGGCTGGTCACGGGCGGACTGAATCGGCGTTACTCTTAGATGCGCGAGCCGGTCGGGTCGGGCGTTCAGTGCTGCGCGCGCAGCATGGCGTCGCCCGACCTGGACGCCCACCCATGACAGACGTCCCACCGATGACAATTGAACGAGGAGCTTTCCCGATGCCGGTTCCATCCAAGGAGAGGGTGACGGAGCTCATCTCCGATCTAGTTCAAGGCCAAGGCTACGACGTGGAGGATGTCGCCGTCACTTTGGCGGGACGGCACAGCGCGGTTCGGATCATGGTGGACAGCGACTCCGGACTCCAACTTGACGCGGTCGCGAAGTTGAGTCACGAAATTTCCGAAGTCTTCGATTCGGTCTCCGATTTCGGCGAGTCCCCGTACACGCTCGAGGTCACCTCTCCCGGCATCGACCGACCACTAACTCACGAGCGGCACTGGCGCAGGGCCCGTGGCCGGAAGGCGCGCATCGACCTCGCGCACGAGACGGTGGTGGGCCGGATCGGCGCGGTCGACGGTGGATCGGTATCGGTGGTAGTCGGTTCGCGTACGGGCCTCGACATTCGCCGTGTCCAGATCCGTGACGTTCACAAAGCTGTTGTGCAGGTGGAGTTCTCGAAACCCGATCCACGAGAGTTGGAGCTGGCCGGGGGAATTCCCGAGGGCCGCGTGGCGCCCGCGGATACAGAGGCGTCGGACGATGGAGAAGTAGAGGAGTTGGACAAGTGAATATCGACATCAAGGAGTTGCGCGCCATCGAGGCGGACAAAGGCATCTCGATCGAGACGGTCATCTCGACCCTTCAGACGGCCCTGCTGACTGCCTATCGGCACACCGAAGGGCATCAGGCGCATGCGAGGATCGATGTGGATACCAAGAGTGGCGTCGTGCGTGTGATGGCGCACGATGTCGACTCCGAGGGGAACATGATCGGGGAGGAGTGGGACGACACTCCGGAAGGATTCGGGCGGATCGCCGCGACCACCGCCCGTCAGGTCATCCTCCAGCGTCTACGCGACGCCGAGCACGAACGCAGCTTCGGTGAATACGTCACGCACGAAGGTGAGATCGTCGGTGGCGTCGTGCAGCGCGACTCGCGGGCCAACTCCCGCGGGATGGTCGTGGTGCGGATCGGCAGCGAGGCGGCCGGGGCAGAAGGGCTGATACCGCCGGCGGAACAAGTCCCCGGTGAGAACTACGAGCACGGCGAGCGGCTCAAGTGCTACGTAGTCGGTGTAGCCCGCGGCCAACGTGGACCGCAGATCACGTTGTCGCGTACCCACCCGAACCTCGTCAGGAAGCTGTTCGCGCTCGAGGTCCCGGAAATCGCAGACGGTTCCGTGGAGATTGTCGCCGTCGCCCGCGAGGCCGGGCACCGGTCGAAGATCGCGGTTCAGTCCCGAGTTCAGGGGTTGAATGCGAAGGGTGCCTGCATCGGCCCGATGGGGCAACGCGTGCGCAACGTGATGAGTGAACTCGCCGGTGAGAAGATCGACATCATCGACTTCGACGATGACCCAGCCCAGTTCGTCGCCAACGCGCTGTCGCCGTCCAAGGTGGTCTCCGTCACTGTCGTGGACGCTCAGGCGCGGGCTGCGCGTGTGGTCGTCCCGGACTTCCAGTTGTCGCTGGCAATCGGCAAAGAGGGGCAAAATGCCCGTCTTGCTGCGCGCTTGACGGGATGGCGAATCGACATTCGCAGTGACGCCGCTCCGGGCCCGGATGCGGCTGACGGACCCGCAGCGACCAGCCATTGAGTCGGGAATGCGGAGATCGGGGCGAGTCGGCGGTACAGTGGTCAATGGTTCAGCATGAGCTTCCCGATCCTGCGCGCGTGCGCCCCGGTTCGCCGGTGCGTACTTGCATAGGATGTAGAGAGCGCGCGCTGGCTGTCGATCTACTCAGGGTCGTGGTAGGTGAAAGCGGGCCGAAAGGCCACGTACTCACCCCGGACCCGAGGCGCAGGCTTCCCGGACGAGGTGCGTGGTTGCACCCCGACCAGGCTTGCTTGAGTCTCGCGGAACGACGCCGAGCCTTCGGCAGAGCACTACGGGTATCCGGCAGTCTCGACACGTCAGTCGTCGATCATTGGATACTGGCAGGGCACACACCCAGAGCAGTACCTCTCGAACAGAACAGGCACAAGCACTCATGAGCACACCGTGAAGCACCAGCGATGAACGTCCATCGGAGATAACCCGAGGTCGTGCGGACCCCCCTTCGGGGGAGCCTCCTGCTCGGCCTCATCAGTGAGGAGAGCAGTGGCAGGCAAGGCCCGCGTGCACGAGTTGGCCAAAGAACTCGGTGTCACAAGTAAAGAACTACTCGCAACGCTCAAGGAGCAGGGCGAGTTCGTCAAGTCGGCGTCCTCCACCGTGGAGGCGCCCGTCGCGCGTCGTCTGAGGGAGTCGTTCCCGTCGGAGACGTCGACGGATGCATCGAAGACGTCGACGGATTCAGCGGCCGCTCCGGCGGCCAAGCCGGGTGCGGCCGCGCCGAGCGCCCGGGCTACCTCCGCGAAGCCGGGTGCACCCCGGCCCGGTCCCAAGCCCGCACCGCGGACACCGGCTGCCCCCGCGACTCCTGCGGCTACATCTGAGGCGCAAGCTCCGGCTGCGCCTGCAGCGAGCGCTGCAACTCCGGCGGCACCGGCTTCGAGTGCCCCCAAGCCCGGTCGTCCCACGCCTGCGAAACCCGCACCCCCGGCGGCGCCCACGCCTCCGACTGCGGCAAAACCCGCGCCCCCGGCGGCACCCACGCCCTCGGCAGCGCCGAAACCCGCACCCCCTGCCGCTTCGGCTCCTCCGTCCACGGGCGCCAAGCCTGGTGGCCCACGCCCGGGACCGAAGCCTCCGCGCATCGGGAACAACCCGTATTCCTCGGCCCCGGCCGAACGCCCGGCCCCTCGCCCCGCTCCGGGTCAGGGTGGTCCTCGTCCGACTCCGGGTCAGGGTGGTCCTCGTCCGACTCCGGGTCAGGGTGGTCCCCGTCCGACTCCGGGTCAGGGTGGTCCTCGTCCGACTCCGGGTCAGGGTGGTCCTCGTCCGACTCCGGGTCAGGGTGGTCCCCGTCCGAGCCCGGGCTCGATGCCTCCCCGCCCCAACCCGGGCGCGATGCCGGCCAGGTCGGCGCGCCCGGCCCCTGGCGGCCGTTCCGGTCGTCCAGGTGGAGCTCCCGGCGGTCGTCCGGGCGGCGGTGGATACCGCGGCGGCGGTGCCCCCGGTGCGGGTGCTGGAGCCCCTGGTGGCGGCGCTCCCGCAGGTGGATTCCGCGGTCGTCCCGGTGGCGGTGGACGCCCCGGCCAGCGTGGTGCCGCGGCCGGAGCATTCGGCCGTCCCGGTGGCGCCCCGCGCCGCGGTCGCAAGTCGAAGCGGCAGAAGCGTCAGGAATACGATTCGATGCAGGCGCCCGCTGTCGGCGGTGTGCGGTTGCCCCGTGGCAACGGCGAGACCATTCGCCTAGCTCGCGGTGCTTCCCTGTCCGACTTCGCGGAGAAGATCGACGCGAATCCGGCAGCATTGGTGCAGGCGCTGTTCAACCTCGGCGAGATGGTGACGGCGACGCAGTCGGTCAACGACGAGACACTCGAGCTGCTCGGCAGTGAGATGAACTACGTCGTCCAGGTGGTGAGCCCCGAGGACGAAGACCGGGAACTGCTCGACAGCTTCGATCTCACCTACGGCGAGGACGTGGGCGGCGAAGAGGACCTCGAGTCCCGCCCGCCGGTGGTCACCGTCATGGGCCACGTCGACCACGGTAAGACCAGGCTGCTCGATACGATCCGCAAGGCCAACGTCCGCGAGGCCGAGGCGGGCGGTATCACCCAGCACATCGGTGCCTACCAGGTGCTCACGGAGCTCGACGGCAGCGAGCGTCTCGTGACGTTCATCGACACCCCCGGTCACGAAGCCTTTACGGCCATGCGTGCCCGCGGTGCCAAGGCCACCGACCTCGCGATCCTGGTCGTCGCCGCCGACGACGGCGTCATGCCGCAGACGGTGGAAGCGATCAACCACGCCCAAGCGGCCGACGTGCCGATCGTGGTGGCGGTCAACAAGATCGACAAGGAGGGCGCCAACCCGGCCAAGATCCGGCAGCAGCTCACCGAGTACGGGCTGGTCACCGAGGAGTACGGCGGAGACACCATGTTCGTCGACATCTCGGCGAAGCAGGGCACCAACATCGACGCACTCCTCGAAGCTGTTCTGCTGACAGCGGATGCAGCCCTGGACCTGCGAGCGAATCCCGACATGGATGCTCAGGGTGTGGCCATCGAGGCGCACCTCGACCGTGGCCGCGGTCCCGTCGCGACCGTGCTGATCCAGCGCGGAACGCTACGGGTCGGCGACTCGATCGTCGCCGGCGACGCATACGGTCGTGTGCGTCGCATGGTCGACGAGCACGGCGACGACGTCCTCGAGGCGCTGCCTTCCCGCCCGGTCCAGGTGGTCGGCTTCACGTCGGTTCCCGGAGCAGGCGACAACCTGCTTGTGGTCGACGAAGACCGAATCGCCCGTCAGATCGCCGACCGGCGCAATGCGCGCAAGCGCAACGCACTGGCTGCGAGGAGTCGTAAGCGCATCAGCCTCGAGGATCTGGATTCGGCTCTCAAGGAGACGTCACAGCTCAACCTCATCCTCAAGGGCGACAACTCGGGAACCGTCGAGGCCTTGGAGGAGGCCCTGCACGGCATCGAGATCGACGACGAGGTGCAGTTGCGCGTCATCGACCGCGGTGTCGGTGGGGTCACCGAGACCAACGTCAACCTGGCCGCTGCGTCGAACGCGATCATCATCGGGTTCAACGTCCGTGCCGAGGGCAAGGCGACCGAGTTGGCGAACCGCGAGGGCGTCGACATCCGGTACTACTCGGTGATCTACCAGGCTATCGACGAGGTCGAGAAGGCCCTCAAAGGCATGCTCAAGCCGATCTACGAAGAGGTCGAATTGGGCAAGGCGGAGATCCGTGCGATGTTCCGTTCCTCCAAGGTCGGCAACATCGCTGGTTGCCTCGTCACTTCGGGGATCGTCCGTCGCAACGCGAAGGCCAGGCTGCTCCGTGACAGCACGGTGGTTGCCGAGACCGTCACCATTTCCTCGCTCAAGCGGGAGAAGGACGACGCGGTCGAGGTGCGCGAGGGCTACGAGTGCGGTTTGACGCTCACCTACTCCGATATCAAGGTCGGCGACGTCATCGAGGTCTACGAGCTTCGGGAAAAGCCGCGTGACTAGTCGCCACTAGTCTGAGGTGGCCCACTAGTCTCAGGCGGAAGTGTCGTCGAAGTGTGCGCTTCCCCGGCCGATCGATCGGCCGGGGAAGCGCACACCTCCCGAAGGAGGAACTTTTGTACGTCGGTGCGCTCGAGCTCGACATTTTGCTCGGTGACGTGCGATCTCTGAAAGAGAAGCGTGCAATGGTCAAACCGGTTCTGGCCGAGCTGCGCCGTTACGGTGTTGCGGCTGCCGAGACTGGGGAGCAGGACAGGTTCCGACGGTCGATGCTCGGCGTGTCGATGGTGAGTTCGGCGGTCGATCACATCCACGAGGTGCTCGACACATGTGAACGGCACGTCGCCGAGTTGCCGGAACTGCAACTCCTTGCCGTCCGTCGAAGGATTTTCGGCCCCGAGGATTAACCCGGTCACCTTGCCCGCCGCGCCCCACGTGCGATGCGACGTGCAGAATGAACTACACAGCCGGACACGTAACTTCACATTTCATCGAGTGGCCAGGGAGAGGAGTCTGATTGTCATGGTGGATCCCGCCCGGGCACGCAAACTCGCCAAACGTATCGGCACCATCGTCGCGACCGCGATCGATCACGAAATCAAGGACCCCAGACTCGAGTTCGTCACCATTACCGATACGAAGGTGACCGCCGACCTTCACGACGCCACGGTGTACTACACCGTCATGGGAGCCGATCTCGATACCGAACCGGATCTAGTGACTGCGGCGGCCGGTTTGGAGAAGGCGAAGGGGGTTCTGCGCTCCAAAGTGGGTGCAGGCACAGGTGTCAGGTTCACACCGACGTTGAAGTTTGTCGCCGACACGGTCCCCGACACGGCCCGTCACATGGAGGAACTCCTCGCTCGTGCCCGGGCCGCCGATGAGGAAGTCGCGCGGGCGGCAGCCGGAGCGACTCCGGCGGGAGACCCGGACCCGTACAAGGAGCCTCGGGTCGAGGACGGAGACGACGTCGACGCGCCGTCCGGTTCCCGCCGAGCGGACTGATACCGACCGACATGACCAATATCCAGGAGACGTCGGCGTCCGAGTTGAGTCACCGCGAGGTGCAGTTGCCGCAGGCGATCGCCCGTCTCGAGAACGCAACGTCGGCAACGATTCTGTGCCATGTCCAACCGGATGCCGACACGATCGGGAGCGGGCTCGCCCTGGCGCTGGTGCTCGAGCGCAAGGGAATCCCGGTGCAGGTCGCGTTCGGTGCACCGGACGAGTTGCCCGAGTCGATGCGTGAGTTTCCGGGTACCCACCTGCTGGTTCCGGCAAGTCAGGTGCGCCGCAACGTCGATCTGCTGGTCACCATGGACTGCGGCAGCGCGGGGCGTCTCGGCAAGCTCGCCGATCGTCTGGAGAACGCGGGTGAGACGCTGGTGATCGACCACCATCGATCCAACACGCGGTTCGGAAACATGAACCTGATCGATGACTCGGCCGAGTCGACCACTGCTGTCGTGGCACAGATGTTCGACTTGTGGGGCGTGGACATCGACGCCGATCTCGCGCACTGTCTGTATGCCGGCTTGGTAACGGACACCGGTTCGTTCCGCTGGGTACAGCCCGGCACGCACACTCTCGCCGAAAGGCTTCTCGACACCGGCATCGACGGTGCTCGTATCGCCCGGCGCCTCCTCGACACCCATCCCTTCGGCTGGTTGCCCATGCTTTCGGAGGTGCTCGCGTCGGCGACTCTCATGCCCGAAGCGGCAGGGGGACGCGGACTGGTTTTCGCGGTCATTCGGCAGGCCGACATCGGGGACCTCCGCTCCGAGGAGGTCGAGAGTGTCATAGATATCGTCCGGACCACCTCGGAAGCCGAAGTAGCCGCAGTCCTCAAGGAAGCTACAGATGGTAGTTGGAGTGTGTCGCTGCGGTCGAAGTCGGACGTGGACGTCTCTCGCGTAGCCAGGTATCTCGGTGGCGGCGGTCATCGGTTCGCCGCCGGTTACACCTCAACGGGAACATCCAGTGAGATAGTGACGTCGTTGGTCGATTCGCTCGGCTGAAGAGACTTCTCGGCAGATGTCCCGCGGTGACGCCCGGGTTGTCCACGGGGCTGCAGGCCGGGGCCGATCTGCAGTCATGGCACGGATCGAGATGGCCGGGTGGAGAACATGATCGGAAGGGCGGTTGGCGTGACACCCAAATTGATGGCGGTGAGTGACATCCATGTGGGGCATCGTGGAAACCGGCCGATCACCGAGGACATCTACCCGGATTCGCCCGAAGACTGGTTGATCGTCGCGGGCGACGTGTCGGAGAAAACGGACGACATTCGCTGGGCGTTGAAACTCCTACGCAGCCGCTTCGCCCAGGTCATCTGGGTTCCGGGCAACCACGAGCTGTGGACGACGGCGAAGGATCCGGTGCAGATCTACGGCGTTGCCCGCTACGACTACCTCGTCACTATGTGCCGCGAGATCGGCGTCATCACTCCCGAGGACCCGTTCCCGGTGTGGCATGCGGAAGACGGTCCGATCACGCTGGTCCCGATGTTCTTGTTGTACGACTACACGTTCTTGCCCGATGGCGCCCTGACGAAAGAGGAGGGTCTGTCGATCGCCCGCGAGGCGAACGTGGTGGCTACCGACGAATTCTTGCTCTCGAGCGAACCGTATGGAACCCGGGATGCGTGGTGTCGCGCCCGGGTCGAGGCGACTCGGGCACGATTGGATGCTCTGCCCGCTGGGACGCGAACGGTCCTGATCAACCATTTTCCATTGGTGCGTGAGCCGACTCGGGTGCTGTGGTATCCGGAATTCTCGCTGTGGTGTGGCACCGAACTGACCGCAGACTGGCACACGCGTTACGGTGCCGTCTGTGCCGTGTACGGGCACCTGCACATCCCGCGTACCACCTACTACGACGGAGTCCGCTTCGAAGAGGTTTCGCTGGGCTACCCGAGGGAGTGGCAGAGGCGGGGTCTTCCCGACAGGCTGCTGCGGCAGATCTTGCCCGTGCCCGAGTATCCGCCTGGAACATTGAACAAGTGGGGAGGGCACTTCAAGGTAACCCCCGAGCAGGAAGCGGCGGTGGAGAAGATGCGGGCGAGGAGGAACCTGTGATCGAGAGGATCCTGCCGCCCGGTGTCGTGGCCTCGGAGCTGTTCGAGGACCCGCCGGGGCTACGTCCACATCCGCAGGAGGAGGCCCTGATCGGGAGGGCAGTGGAGAAACGGCGTCGAGAGTTCACCAGCGCCCGGCATTGCGCTCGCCTGGCCATGGCGAAGCTGGGGGTCGAACCGGGCCCTATTCTGCGCGGTGACAAGGGTTCCCCGATATGGCCGCGGGGGGTGGTCGGAAGCCTCACTCACTGCGACGGCTATCGCGGAGCTGCGCTCGGCCACTCGATGCAGGTACGGTCCCTGGGAATCGACGCCGAACCACACGAGGCGCTGCCCGACGGCGTATTGGGCGCGATCAGCCTCGAGGTCGAACGCGCATGGCTGTCGGACACCGACGCGTCTGACCGGTGGCGTGCGGATGGCGGCGGCCGGCTACACCGCGACAGGCTGCTGTTCTGTGCGAAGGAGGCCACATACAAAGCGTGGTTCCCGCTCACGCAGCGATGGCTCGGGTTCGAGGACGCGCACATCACCTTCGAATACTCGGGGGACGGCACGGGCACGTTCCACTCGGATCTTCTCATCTCGGGAGAGACCGTTACCGGGCCGCCGTTGGCGTCTTTCGACGGACGGTGGCTGGTCACCGACGGGTTGATCATCACCGCGATCGTCGAAACATAGTCGTTGCTGATTTCGTCGGCACCTTGCAGTGGGGCGGGGAGGGCCGACTGGCAGAATCTCTGCTCGTGTCTGCGCGTGAAAAGCCCTCTTCCGGTCTCGTCGGTGCCGGACTGCTCATCGTCGACAAGGACGCGGGAATCACCAGCCACGACGTGGTGGCCCGATGTCGGAAGCTGCTCGATACCCGAAAGGTCGGCCACGCCGGCACTCTCGACCCGATGGCCACCGGAGTTCTGCTCCTGGGAGTGGAGCGGGCAACGAAGATGCTCGGGCTTCTTGCGTTGACAACGAAGGCGTACACCGCCACGATCCGATTGGGGCAGGCCACCACCACCGACGACGCTGAAGGCGAGACCGTCGCCGAAGCCGATGCCTCCGGCGTGACCGACGAGGAGATCGCCGCCGCGGTGGATGCGCAAACCGGGGACATCCGCCAGATTCCCTCGAGTGTCAGTGCGATAAAGGTGGACGGAAGGCGAGCGCATGCGCTGATCCGAGCGGGCGAGGCGGTCGAACTCGACGCCCGGCCGGTCACGGTGTCGCGGTTCGATGTCGTCTCCAGGCGTACGGAGGGAACGTTCGTCGACCTCGACGTCGAGGTGGAGTGCTCCTCCGGGACATATGTGCGGGCGCTGGCGCGCGATCTCGGTATTGCGCTGATAGGCGTCGGCGGACATCTGACCTCACTGCGTCGAACTCGTGTCGGACCTTTCACGCTCGAGCACGCATGCACCCTCGAGCAACTGGCGAAGGAGCCGAGGGTGAGCCTCGACATCGACGCCGCCGCGCAGACCGCGTTCCCGCACCGGCAGATCGATGCGGACGAGGCCGAATCGATAAGTCAGGGCCGGTGGCTCGAACCGATCGGAATCAAAGGCGTCTATGCCGCCATCGACCCGCGTGGGCACACGATCGCCCTGCTCCAGGAGCGAGGAAAACGCGCCAGCTCCGTCATGGTGGTGCGGCCCGCGACCTTGAGGTAGCTGCTCAGACGAGCCAGATGGCCTGGGCCGCAGGGTTTCCGAGGTCTACGGCCTCGCCCTCGGCGCCGAGCCGGACGCATACGGTGCCCGCGTAGTCGCGTCGCTCCAACATTGTGACGGTGACGTCCAGTGCTACCCCGACCGAGTCGAAATAGCGCAGCATAGCTGGGTCCGAGTCCGAGATTCGGGCGATACGACCGCTCTCGCCGTTCGCGAAATCGCTCAACTGCCGGGCTGCAGGTGCGGGCACAGAGCCGTCCACGGAAGGAATCGGGTCGCCGTGCGGGTCGCGCTCGGGATAACCGAGTTTGGCATCCATTCGGGAGATCATGAGATCCGAGACGGCGTGTTCGAGCACCTCTGCTTCGTCGTGTACCTCGTCCCAGCCGTACCCGAGTTCCTGAACGAGGTACGACTCGATCAGGCGGTGTCTGCGGACCATACCGACCGCGGAGACTCGGCCCGCTTCTGTCAGGGCGATGGACCCGTAGCGGGCGTGATCGACGAGACCCTGGTCGGAGAGTTTCCGGATAGCCTCGGAAACAGTCGATGCGGACACTCCGATCTTCTCGGCGAGGAGTTTTGTGGATACCCGTTCCTGCGACCACTCCTGAATGGTCCAGATGACCTTGAGATAGTCCTGCGCCACCGCCGAGAGCGCCCCGGTCTCGGATGTGGAGGGCTCGGGCACACGCTGGTCATTACTGTTTACTGCCACGTCCACGAGCTTAGGCAAGTCCTACCCATCGGACACATCGACACACATGCTGCGTCATGCCGGGACGGAACTCGGCAGCCGGAAGTGTGAGGTCGCAGCCCACTCGAGGGCCGCGACCGCGGCCGACAACAGGTCCGGGGACGGGCGTCGGAGTGCGGCGACGTAGGCTGCGAGTTGTGCTGAGATGGCGTGGTCTCGACGATGTTCCTGCCGACTGGGGGCGTTGTGTACTCACGATCGGTGTGTTCGACGGCGTGCACCGAGGTCACGCCCAGTTGATCAGTCGAGCGGTGGCGGCTGCTCGGCAACGTGAAATACCCAGCGTGCTCATGACTTTCGATCCACACCCGATGGAGGTCGTTCGTCCGGGTAGTCATCCCGCCCAGCTCACGACGCTCGCCCGCCGCGCAGAGCTCGCGGAAGAGTTGGGCATAGACGTTTTCTGTGTCATGCCGTTCACCCCCGAATTCATGAAGCTGACACCGGAGCGCTACGCCCACGAGGTCCTGGTCGAGCGTCTGCACGTGGCAGAGGTCGTAGTGGGAGAGAACTTCACGTTCGGGAAGAAGGCGGCCGGCAACGTCGACCTCCTTCGCCAGATCGGCAGCCGGTTCGGGTTCGCGGTCGATGGCGTGACACTGGTTGCCGAGCATGCGGTCACATTCTCGTCCACCTACATTCGTTCGTGCGTCGACGCAGGTGACATGGTTGCTGCGACCGAAGCACTGGGGCGCCCACACAGAGTCGAGGGTGTTGTCGTCCACGGAGACGGGCGAGGACGACAACTCGGTTATCCCACCGCCAACGTCGCGCCGCCGATGTTCGCCGCGATTCCCGCGGACGGTGTGTACGCGGCGTGGTTCACGGTGCTCGGGCACGGTGTCGATCTGGGGACGGTGACATCCGGAGAGCGGTACATGGCCGCTGTCTCGGTGGGAACCAACCCCACGTTCTCCGGGCGCACGCGCACGGTTGAAGCGTTCGTCCTCGACCGAGAGGCCGACCTGTACGGGCAGCACGTTGCCGTCGACCTCGTGGAGCGCCTGCGGGGCATGGAAAAGTTCGATTCCGTCGACGATCTCGTCGCTGCCATGGGTAGAGACGCCGAGCGCGTGAGACAGATCCTGACCTCGGCGGGTGACGCGCGGTAAAGTCGCCGCGTTTCGGCTGGTAAAGTGGCGTGCTGGCGTGTGCTGCGGTTCGTGGTGGCCTCGCCGAGTTTCGACCCATGCGCGCGAACGTCATCACCAGGAGTGAACAAGTGGCACTGACCACCGAACAGAAGAAGCAGGTTCTGAGCGAGTACGGCCTGCACGAGACCGACACCGGTTCGCCGGAGGCGCAGGTGGCCATGCTCACCAAGCGCATCGTCGATCTCACCGAACACCTCAAGACGCACAAGCACGACCACCACTCCCGCCGCGGCCTGCTGCTGCTGGTCGGACGACGTCGTCGCCTGCTCAAGTACGTCCAGAAGGTCGACATCGAGCGTTACCGCTCGCTGATCGAGCGCCTCGGACTGCGTCGCTGAGTAAAGAAGACACGGCGATCGTTCGATCGCTGATCACTCCGATAGCCAGCGAGGCCTTGCCTAAACTGGGCCTCGCTGGCTATCGGCGTAGAGCTGCAGAGGGCAGCGCTACCGTACGCACCTGAGCTTGTGGTGTCGGTCTTCGGTAGTGGTTTTCCGGACCCGGTCCGGGGGACTTCGATCGACGACCGCCTCCGCAGAGCGGCATCCCGAATATTGAGAGGGGGATGTTCCTCGAGGTGCGCAGTTCTCGCCAGGAGGGCGAGAACGCCCGCGCGGGTACGGCGAAGACGAGAGGGAAGTGAAGAGAAGAGATGACACAAGATTCCGCAGTAGAGGTCGATGAGGGCGTGTACGAATCCACCGCCGTGATCGACAACGGGTCCTTCGGTACCCGCACCATTCGTTTCGAGACCGGGCGCCTCGCACAGCAGGCCGCCGGAGCTGTCGTTGCGTACCTGGACGACGAGACCATGCTGCTGTCCGCCACGAGCGCCAGCAAACACCCCAAGGAACACTTCGACTTCTTCCCGCTGACCGTGGATGTCGAGGAGCGGATGTACGCAGCGGGCCGGATTCCCGGCTCGTTCTTCCGTCGCGAGGGCCGTCCCTCCACGGACGCCATCCTCACCTGCCGACTGATCGACCGTCCGCTGCGCCCGTCGTTCGTCGACGGTCTGCGCAACGAGATCCAGGTCGTCGTCACGGTGATGAGCCTGAACCCGCAGGACCTGTACGACGTGGTCGCTATCAATGCCGCGTCCGCCTCCACGCAGATCGCCGGACTGCCCTTCTCCGGCCCCGTCGGCGGTGTGCGGGTAGCGCTCATCACATCGGAGGAGAACAAGGCGGGCCAGTGGGTCGCATTTCCCACCACCTCGCAGCTCGAGAACGCCGTCTTCGACATGGTCGTCGCCGGTCGTATCGTTTCCGGCAGCGGTGACGGCGCCGACGTTGCGATCATGATGGTCGAGGCAGAGGCCACCGACAACGTGATCTCCATGATCGATGGCGGAGCGCAGGCGCCCACCGAGGCGATCGTGGCGGAAGGCCTCGAAGCGGCCAAGCCGTTCATCGCTCGCCTGTGCACCGCTCAGCAGCAGCTCGCAGCCAAGGCAGCGAAGCCCACCGGTGAGTTCCCCGTATTCCCGGCATATCAGGACGATGTCTTCGCAGCTGTCGAGGCCGCCGCGGCCGAGAAGCTGAGCGCTGCTCTGACGATCGCGGGCAAGCAGGAGCGCGACGACAAGACCGACGAGGTCAAGGTCGAGGTCCTCGAGGAGGTTGCCTCGAACTTCGAGGGCCGGGAGAAGGAGATCGGCGCGGCGTTCCGGTCGCTGACCAAGAAGTTGGTGCGGCAGCGCATCCTGAGGGACCAGTTCCGCATCGACGGCCGTGGCATCGCGGACATCCGCTCACTGTCGGCGGAGGTTGCCCTCGTTCCGCGAGCACACGGGTCGGCACTGTTCGAGCGCGGCGAAACCCAGATCCTGGGTGTCACCACCCTCGACATGGTCAAGATGGCGCAGCAGGTCGATTCGCTGGGCCCTGAAACCAGCAAGCGCTACATGCATCACTACAACTTCCCGCCCTACTCCACCGGTGAGACGGGCCGCGTCGGTTCGCCGAAGCGCCGTGAGATCGGTCACGGAGCGCTGGCTGAGCGGGCACTGATGCCGGTGCTGCCCAGCGTCGAGGAGTTCCCGTATGCGATCCGCCAGGTCTCGGAGGCCCTCAGCTCCAACGGCTCGACGTCGATGGGCTCTGTGTGCGCTTCTACGCTCGCGCTGCTCAACGCTGGGGTACCGCTGAAGGCTCCGGTCGCCGGCATCGCGATGGGCCTGGTGTCCGATCAGGTCGACGGCGAGACCCGCTATGTCGCATTGACCGACATCCTCGGCGCCGAGGATGCATTCGGCGACATGGACTTCAAGGTCGCGGGAACAAAGGACTTCGTCACCGCACTGCAGCTCGACACCAAGCTCGATGGAATTCCGTCGCAGGTGCTCGCCGGCGCGCTCTCACAGGCCAAGGATGCTCGGGCGACGATCCTCGAGGTCATGGCAGAGGCCATCGACAGCCCGGACGAGATGAGTCCCTTCGCGCCGCGGGTGACGGCGATCAAGGTCCCCGTCGACAAGATCGGTGAGGTCATCGGCCCCAAGGGCAAGATGATCAACTCGATCACCGAGGAGACCGGCGCCAACATCTCCATCGAGGACGACGGCACGGTCTACGTCGGTGCCTCTGATGGCCCTTCCGCGCAGGCCGCGATCGACAAGATCAACGCCATCGCCAACCCGCAGCTGCCCAAGGTGGGCGAGCGGTTCCTCGGCACGGTTGTCAAGACCACTGCCTTTGGTGCGTTCGTCTCGCTCCTTCCGGGTCGGGACGGGTTGGTGCACATCTCGAAGTTGGGTAGCGGCAAGCGCATCGCCAAGGTCGAGGACGTCGTGAGCGTCGGCTCGAAGCTGCGTGTCGAGATTGCCGACATCGACAACCGCGGCAAGATCTCACTGGTCCCTGTCGAGGAAGAGGGCGCGGCTCCGGCCGAGCAGGCCGAAGAAGTGACTGCTGAGTAGTAGTTCCCCTCCCAACAACGAACAGGCGGCCCCGCGCGATTCTCGTGCGGGGCCGTCGGTCTCTTTCGCTCATCTGCCGAGATCGGTGTGCACAGATATGTGCGGACCTGCTCGCCGATCCGCGCGATCGGGCATCCGGACGTGCGATCGAAAAGCACGCGGCTGGAAAAGAGCTGGTAGGAACGCTGCTGGCCAATTTCCACACCGGCTGACTTGTTCATCCGGTGTTACATTCGATGGTGTGATCTCAGACGGTGTGGTGTGGCTCGGTCCAGTGGCGAACCTGCGGGAACAGGCCCCGTTACGACAGCCGGTGGCACCGTAGCGTGCGCCCGCAGAGAGGCCGATCTCGGGCGGAGTCGAATCGCAGTCCTGGCGGAGGGGGTGCCCGGGGGGTCCACGACACCCGGACTGCCCGCCTCGAACAAGCAGGTGATCGCCGCACACCGAGACGTGGTCGGTTGGCCGCGTTGCGCGCACCGGTAGCGACCCTGTCGGCGGCGCTGCTCATCACAACCGGAGTCGGGTGGTGGGGCCAATCGAATCTTGCGAGCGGGTTCGCCACATCGGACGCCCTCGGCGCAGATGCACCGAGCTCGAGCGGGGGTTCGACGAACATCTTGTTGATGGGACTCGACTCCCGTAAGGACCAGCAGGGAAACGATCTGCCGCAACAAGTGCTCGACCAACTCCACGCCGGCGACAGCAGTGTCGGCGGCTACAACACCAACACCTTGATCCTCGTGCACATACCCGGGGATGGCGGGAGGCCCACGGCCTTCTCGATTCCGCGTGACGACTACGTCGCCGTCAGCGGGATCCCGGGCAATGACCACGTCAAGATCAAAGAGGCCTATGGGCTGAAGAAGGCTGCTGTCGAAGAGGATTTGCGAGCCCAGGGTGTGACCGACAAGGCCACTCTCGAGACCAGGGGCCGCGAGGCGGGCCGCGCATCCACCCTCGCAACAGTGCGGAACCTTGTCGGCGTTCCGATCGATCGGTTCGCCGAGGTCAATCTGGCAGGGTTCTACGACTTCACCAATGCGCTCGGAGGAGTGGACGTGTGCCTCAACCACGCGGTGCACGACAGCTTTTCCGGTGCCAACTTCCCCGCGGGCGAACAAAGACTCGACGCGGCACAAGCATTGGCGTTCGTTCGTCAACGTCACGGCCTCGAGAACGGTGATCTCGATCGCACACACCGTCAGCAGGCCTTCCTGGTGTCTGTGGCGCACGAGCTCGAGAAGACCGGGACGTTCACCAATATCGGCAAGCTCCGAGCCCTCGTCGAGGCGGCGCAGGAGAATATCGTGTTCTCATCGGGCTGGGATCTCGTCGACTTCGCCCAGCAAGTCGGGAAGATCGCGGGGGATGTCGAGTTCCAGACCCTCCCTGTGGTGCGATACGACGTGATCGACGGACAGGACGTGAACATCGTCGACCCCGTCGAGATCAAATCGATTGTGCGCACCGCCTTCGGAGAAGAGCCGGCGCCTCAGAGCACCACGGCGAAACCGTCGAGCACCGTCGACGTCTTCAACGCCGGTACCGAGGATGGTCTCGCGAGCAGAGTGTCTTCGGTTCTGGGGAGCCACGGATACACCCGTGGAGAGGTCGGGAACGACGAGAACGGGCCGAGCCTGATTTCCTCGATCTCGTACGGATCCGGCGCCGAATCCGACGCCGAGGCCGTGGGCACGCTGCTGGATCTGGCCGCGACCCCCGACTCGGACGTCTCGCCCGGCCGTATTCGGGTCGTCCTCGGATCCGACTTCACCATGCCGGAATCTTCCGCGCAGTCACGGGGTGGGCAAGAGTCCGGGGCGGCGCCGAGTCCGCTCACGTCCTCGTCAGATGCAGATGTTCCGCCCCCACCTGACCAGGGCGGTGTTATCACCGGATACGGTGTGCCGTGCGTCGACTGATCTAAGAGTTCGTTGTGCACCCTGGCCGAGACCAGGCCGCAGATTCGTGCACGGGTGCACCCACGAGTCTGGTGAGCGATGGTCGGACGCCGAGTGTAGAGTTTTGGCGTTCGCAAGACGCCCAGCTTCCGAGGACTGCTGAACCACTTTCATGGCGAAGACTGATCGCAATCGCGCTGCGTTGCTCGCACAAGCACCCAACTTGGCTGAACCCGACACCGGGGTCAGGCGCACTGTGCTTCCCGGCGGGCTCCGGGTAGTCACCGAATACGTCCCAGGCGTCAGATCCGCTTCTGTGGGCATCTGGGTCGGTGTCGGATCTCGCGACGAACAACCCACGGTCGCCGGCGCCGCGCATTTCCTCGAACATCTGCTGTTCAAGGCCACCCCGTCGCGCAGTGCCCTCGACATTGCGCAGGTAATGGACGGCGTCGGGGGAGAGCTCAACGCGTTCACGTCAAAGGAACACACGTGTTTCTACGCGCACGTGCTCGATGACGACCTCGGACTCGCCATCGATCTGGTCAGTGACGTGGTCCTGCGCGGCCGTTGTCTAGCCGCTGATGTCGACGTCGAACGTCAGGTGGTTCTGGAAGAGATCGCGATGCGCGACGACGATCCGGAAGACCTGCTCGGCGACGCCTTCCTGACCGCGCTCTACGGCGACCATCCCGTCGGTCGACCGGTGATCGGCAGTGTCGGGTCCATCGAATCGATGACGAGAAGCCAGCTTCACTCCTTCCACGGTCGCCGCTACAGGCCGCAGCGCATGGTGGTCGCCGTCGCGGGGAACGTCGAGCACGAGTCGACGGTCGAGTTGGTGCGACGCGCATTCGCCGGGCACATCGAGTCGGCGACCGAACCCGCGCCGCGCCGCGCCGGAACGCTGCGTCTACGGACCCAGCCGACCCTCAGCCTGACCAACCGGGACAGCGAACAGGTGCACCTCGCGCTCGGGGTGCGCGCGTTCGGACGCCACGAGCCGCACCGGTGGGCGCTGTCAGTGCTCAACACGGCGGTAGGGGGCGGACTCAGTTCAAGGCTCTTCCAAGAAGTTCGAGAGATCCGGGGGTTGGCGTATTCGGTGTACTCGAGCATCGATACCTTCGCCGACACCGGGGCATTCTCCATCTACGCTGGGTGCCAGCCGGAGAACCTCGGGGAAGTTGCTGCGGTCATTCGTGAGGTGCTGTCCAATGTCGCTTCCGAGGGAATCTCGGACGCAGAGTGTGCACGCGCCAAGGGATCATTGCGGGGCGGCCTGGTCCTAGGACTCGAGGATTCGGGCTCTCGGATGCATCGCATCGGCCGGAGTGAACTGAATTACGGCAGTCATCGCAGCATCACCGAGACTCTGGCCAAGATCGATGCTGTCACGCCAGAAGAGGTTCGCGACGTCGCGAGGCTGCTCCTGAAACGTTCGTTCGGGGCCGCCGTGGTCGGACCGTATCGGCGCAAGCGAGACCTTCCCGCCTCGGTACGTGGCATTGTCCGGTAACGCGAATTCGCCGAGCAAGGGGGAGAGCACGAGATGAAGATTCGTGGAGCGGTACTCGAGGAGATCGGCAGACCACGCCCCTACGCTGCGTCCGCGCCCATATCGATCGCAGAACTCGACCTCGAGGAACCACGTGCGGACGAGATCCTCGTCCGGATCGAGGCCGCCGGCCTGTGCCACTCGGATCTGTCCGTTGTCGACGGCAACAGGGTTCGACCGGTCCCGATGCTGCTCGGGCACGAAGCGGCGGGGCGGATCGCGGCACTCGGCGACGGTGTCGACGACCTCACGATCGGCCAGCGGGTCGTCATGACGTTCCTTCCTCGCTGCGGAGAGTGTGAAGGTTGTGCCACCGAAGGCAAGATCCCGTGCGCGGCCGGCAGCAAGGCGAACAACGAGGGAACGCTACTCGGCGGAGGGTCACGGCTGCGGCGTGGCGACGATCTCGTGCGTCATCATCTCGGAGTGTCCGCATTCGCGACGCACGCGGTCGTCAGCAGGCGGTCGGTCGTACCGGTCGGAGACGACGTCCCCGCAGACGTCGCAGCGGTCCTCGGATGCGCAGTTGTCACCGGCGGCGGCGCGGTCCTCAACGAGGCAGGTCCCGTTCAAGGACGAGCGGTCATGGTCATCGGCCTCGGCGGTGTGGGCATGGCAGCGATCCTCACCGCGGTTTCACGCGGCGCCGGGGAGGTGATCGGCGTCGACTCCGTTCCCGAGAAACTCGAAGTCGCACGCGAACTCGGTGCGACTTCCGTCTACACACCCGCCGAGCTAGAGGAGTCGGGCTTGCGGGCACCCATCGTGATCGAGGCTGTGGGAAGTGTACGAGCATTCGAATCCGCTGTCCGCGCAACCGCTCCCGGCGGCAAGACGATCACCGTTGGATTGCCGTCGCCGGATGCGCTCTCATCGATCTCGCCACTGGCGTTGGTGGCCGAGTCCCGCACGATCAGCGGCAGCTATCTCGGGTCTGCGGTTCCGTCGAGAGACATTCCGATCTATGAGGAACTCTGGCGCTCCGGAAAGCTCCCGGTGGAGAAACTCATCTCTTCACGCATTGCCCTCGACGACATCAACCGGGGCATGGACGAACTTGCCGACGGCAACGCGATCCGCCAGATCATCTCTTTCGACTGACCCTGAAGTGCTGGATCCGATAGACGGACGCCCTGTGGGCGCCAACTGGCAATTGCGTAGGCTTTTGGGGCGAATGGTTGCGACTGGACGGAGCGTGGAGAAGTGAGCGCAGCAGTACCCATCAGGGTCGGGGTTCTCGGGGCCAAGGGCAAGGTTGGCCGAGCGATCTGCGAGGCGGTGGGGCAGGCACCCGATCTCGAACTCGTGAACGAGGTGGACCGCGGCGACCGGTTGGAGTCGTTCGTCGAGACCGGCACCCAGGTGGTCGTCGACTTCACCCATCCCGATGTGGTGATGGACAACGTGAATTTCCTCGTCTCCAACGGCATTCATGCGGTTGTGGGGACCACGGGGTTCGATAAGGCCCGACTCGACACGGTGCGGAAGTGGCTGTCGGCGCGGCCCGATGTCGGCGTGCTGATCGCCCCCAACTTCGCGATCGGCGCGGTCCTGTCGATGCGCTTCGCGGAGGCGGCGGCACGGTTCTTCGACTCCGTCGAGGTCATCGAACTGCATCATCCCAACAAGGCGGATGCACCGTCCGGGACTGCGTACCGCACGGCCGCGCTCATCTCGGAGGCTCGGCGCAAGGCAGGTGTCGGCGAAAGTCCCGATGCCACAACCACCGAACTCGAGGGGGCGCGCGGCGCAGACGTGGACGGGGTGCGCGTGCATTCGGTGCGACTGGCCGGGCTCGTCGCCCATCAGGAGGTAATTTTCGGCACCCTGGGGGAGACGCTGACCATCCGTCACGATTCGATGGACCGCAATTCCTTCGCGCCCGGCGTCCTGCTCGGGGTGCGGAAGATCGGCTCGCGGCCGGGCCTGACTGTCGGAATCGACCCCCTCCTCGACCTGTGAGGGAAGGATCGACCAAAACCGTGGTCACGATCGGGCTTCTGGTCGCGGCCTTGGTGTTCTACTTCGTCCTCCTCGGTCAGCGGGGGATCGAGCTGATCCAGGACGGCGGCGGTGCCGCCGTAGGTCTGGGCATCGGCGTCTTGATCCTTCCGGTCCTGGGTGCATGGATCGTCTACGCCACGCTCCGTGCCGGATTCCAGCATCAGTATCTGTCCCGCCGCATCGCGGAGGAGTCGCTGGAATTGGACGTCACCGATCTGCCGAGGCGGCCCTCCGGTCGCATCGAGCGTGACGCCGCGGACGCCTTGTTCCAACAGGTCAAGTCCGAATGGGAAGAGGATCCCGACAATTGGCGGCACTCGTACCGACTCGCCCGCGCCTACGACTACGCCGGCGATCGTGGGCGCGCACGCGAGACGATGCGCCGAGCTGTCGAACTCGAACGCGCCGAGCGCGAAGGCGGCGCTCGGAGTTGAGTGCGGTCGTACGCTAGCGGGTGTGAAGTCACTACTCGTCGTCCAGTGTGTGCCGGGATCAGCGCCGTGAAACGGCTCCTGATCATCCATCACACACCGTCGCCGTTCATGCAGGCCATGTTCGAAGCCGCGGTGTCCGGCGCTACGGACCCAGAGATCGAGGGTGTTGAGGTCGTGCGCCGTGCGGCGCTGGCGGTCACGCCTACCGACGTACTGGAGGCCGATGGCTATCTGCTCGGTACTCCGGCCAACCTCGGGTATATGAGCGGCGCTCTGAAGCACGCGTTCGATGTCGTCTACTACCCATGCCTCGACTCCACGCGCGGGCGACCGTTCGGGCTCTACGTCCACGGCAACGAAGGCACCGAAGGTGCGGAGAGGGGCGTCACGTCGATCACCACCGGGCTCGGTTGGGAGAAGGTCGCCGACTACGTGGTTGTGTCGGGCAAGCCGACCAAAGGCGATCTCGAAGCGTGTTGGGAGCTCGGCGCGACCGTGGCGGCGCGGCTGATGGACTGATCCGCACGAGAGCAATCCGGTCGTCAGACGCGGCAGAGGCCGTCGCTGACGAACAGTACGGCGAGCGGATACAGGCCGAGGGGATGCGTCGTACGTCTGGCATTGTCGGTGTCGGATGGCATGCTGCGAACATGCGTGAGATGACTGCTGCCGCGGCACGGAGAGCGGCGCTCTTGGCCCAGGGCTTCGCCGACAAGGAGCCCGCCACGACGCCGACGCGACGGCATGTCCGGTCGGTCCTCGGCCGGATACGGCTGTTCCAGATCGATTCCGTCTCGGTGGCGGTGCGTGCGCACTACATGCCGCTGTTCAGCCGTGTAGGCGAGTACGACCGCGGGTTGGTCGACTCGGCTGCCTGGTCGCACACCACCCGATCGCCGCGCCTACTGACCGAGTACTGGGCGCACGAGGCCGCATTCATTCCGATCGAGGACTGGCCACTGATGCGTTGGCGCATGGAAAGATATCAGCGCGGGCGGCATGCGGGAGAGGCTCGTGTGCTCGACCGCAATCCGACTCTCGCAGCAGATGTGCTGGACGTGATCGGCGCGGTGGGCGCTTGCAGCGCCCGCGACGTGGAGAGGCACCTCGAGGTCGATCAGGTCGGCCGTAAGGGGTCGTGGTGGGATCGCAGCGAGACCAAGATGGTGTGCGAGCAGTTGTTCGCCTCGGGTGCTCTCGCCGTGGACAAGCGGGTTGCGTTCACTCGACACTACGACCTCATCGAGCGTGTTCTGCCGGAATCGGTTCGTGCCGAGCAGGTTCCGATGGAGGATGCGATACGCGGCCTCGTACAGCGATCTGCACGGGCTCTGGGTGTGGCCACCGAATCGGACTTGCGCGACTACTACCGCCTGTCCAGGGCGGAGACGGCACCGGCCATCGAGGATCTCGTCGAGGACGGCGTGCTCGAGCGGGTGAGGGTACGCGGCTGGGACGCACCGGCATTCCGTCACCGCGATGTTCGCGTTCCCCGGCGGGTGGACGCGGCCGTATTGCTGAGTCCGTTCGATCCGCTGGTCTTCTGTCGCCCCAGAACGGAGCGGGTCTTCGATTTCCGCTATCGCCTGGAGATCTACACCCCTGCCCACAAGCGAGTTCACGGATACTACGTTTTCCCGTTCCTGATGGATGGCGAGTTGGTGGCGAGGGTCGATCTCGCGGCGAATCGGCCGTCGAAGGTGCTCGAGGTGCGGTCCGCCTTCGTGGAACCCGGTCAACGCCCGGAGCGCGTGGTGGACGCCCTTCTCCCCGAACTACGAAGGATGGCAGCGTGGTTGGGACTTGACGAGGTCAAGGTGGACGACCGAGGTGACCTCGCCGCCCTCCTCGCGGCCGAGGCGACGCGGCCGTGAGGGCCTGCTCAGCACGATCGCTCGGGCGCTGCTCGGCACGACCGCGAGGAGGGTAAGGGGCTACATGCTCTCGATGAACTTCGTCAGGCCCTTGCTGGCGGTCTCGAGTGCGGTCTTTTGCGCCTTCTTCACGAGGAACCCGGGCAGTGGGATCTTCGGATCGATTGTCAACTCGAAGGTCACCTTCGTGCCCGCACCGGAGCCGGTGAGGACGTACGAGCCGTCCTGCGTGTTCTGCTGAGTACTTTCGACCAGACGCCACGACACCGTGTCGTTACCGCCGAAGGTGTACTCGACCACCTGCTCGTCGTTGATGCCGAGGATCGAGACTTGCATCCGGACGCGGTTGGGGCGGCCGTCTTCGTGCGTGCTCTCGATCGTGACCGACTTGTGCGGGGAGGACCACTCGGGCAGGCGATCCACAGCAGCGATCGCAGCCATTACCGTGGCCGGATCTGCCTTGATTTCGAATTCCTTGGTGCCGGAAACGGCCATATTTTCTCGCTCCTTCGAGCCAGTGGCGACTCTCACCGTGTGGCTGATGCGACGTAATTACATCACCGTTGCGCTTGACGCGCGGAGTGAGTACTCACGTTCAGCTGTCGTCGCGGTCGCGGCTCCGGCGAATCTGGTCTTCGAGGGCGCCTTTGACCGCCTGCGAGACCCAGGAATTGAGTGACACGCCGTTCTGGGACGCGGCTTCTTCCGCCTTCGATTTGATCTGATCCATCAGGCGCAGGGTGACGCGACTGATGTCACCGGTGGCGTCATCGAAGACGGCACCCAGGTCGTCGGTCGTCGAGGTCCGATCGCTCCTGGGCTCGGGCTCGGGTTCGGGTTCGGCGGCTTTGCGGTGTACCTCGACGGCGACCTCAGTCCCGTCCAATCGCACACCAACGGTGCGATTGCCCAGTTCGTTCGACACTTCGCCGGCGAATTCGGTCAGTGCGGACAGCAGGAGCATGCGGGTCGCGGACTCGACGGCGGCTGCGAGAGCCGTTGCCGTCGCCCGGGTCTGCTCGTCGCCCAGCGCGGCTGCCGAGGTCAGGTCGTCTCGTAGCTTGGAGACATAGTTGTCGAGGTTCATGACGTCAGTGTGACGTCATAAGTGACGTCAGTCAAGGAATCTCGGCTATCGATAATCGGTGTCCGCAGCCTGGAGGTCTCGCCGCCTTCGGTGATGCCGTGGTGCCGGTGACGCCGTGGCGCGCGCTCGGTG
Organism: Rhodococcus sp. WMMA185; assembly: GCF_001767395.1. Taxonomy (NCBI): domain Bacteria; kingdom Bacillati; phylum Actinomycetota; class Actinomycetes; order Mycobacteriales; family Nocardiaceae; genus Rhodococcus; species Rhodococcus sp. WMMA185. The sequence continues at coordinate 1,350,654 of NZ_CP017014.1, forward strand.
GGCAGGGCGGAAGCTAGGGTCGATCCATGGGAATTGGCTCCGATTCGGGAGTCGGGCAGGAGGAGCAGAGGCAGTGTCGCAGACCGTTCCGCTCAGGGTGCAACTCGTCGCGAAGACGGAGTTCTTGCCGCCGGCAGACGTCCCGTGGGAGACCGACGCCGATGGTGGTGAAGCGCTGGCCGAGTTCGCGGGCCGCGCGTGCTACCAGAGTTGGTCCAAACCCAACCCCCGTACCGCGACCAACGCCGGATACCTGCGCCACCTGCTCGAGGTCGGGCACGAATCGGTTCTCGAACACGGGAGTGTCAGCTTCTACATCACTGGCATTTCCAGGTCGTGCACTCACGAACTGATCCGGCACCGGCACTTTTCCTACTCGCAACTGTCGCAACGGTTCGTGCGGGAGAACGACTCGAAGGTGGTCGTCCCGCCCGCGATCGCGGGCGATCCAGACCTAGAGCGGCTCTTCACCGAGGCCACCGACGCCAGTCGATCGGCCTACGCTGAACTGCTCGCAGCCCTCGAATCGAAACTGTCGGGTACATCCAGTGTTCCGTTGCGCAACAAACAGGCGAGGCAGGCGGCGAGGGCGGTCCTACCCAACGCAACCGAGACCCGGGTCGTGGTCACGGGCAACTACCGGGCGTGGCGGCACTTCGTGTCGATGCGCGCCACCGAGCACGCCGACGTCGAGATCCGCCGGGTCGCGGTCGAGTGTCTGAGACAGTTGCAGTCGTCCGCTCCGAATGTCTTCGGCGACTTCGAGATAGTGGTCGCGGGTGACGGAACGGAAGTGGCACGGAGTACATTCTCGTCAGATGCGTGACTGGTGTGCGAAAGTCCCTACAGGTACCAGGTAGCCTTCTGACCATGACCTACGGTGATTCCGCTTCTCCCGTCGAGCGCCCGTTCGGCACTGTGTCAACCGCGATGGTGACGCCGTTCACGCCGGACGGAAAGCTCGATGTCGATGCAGGTGTCCGTCTTGCGGCTCACCTCGTCGACAACGGGTGCGACGCCCTCGTTCTCGCCGGCACGACAGGTGAGTCGCCGACAACTACCGAGAACGAGAAGCTCGAGTTACTCAGGGAGGTCATCGATGCGGTAGGCAACCGCGCGAAGGTGATCGCCGGCGCGGGCAGCAACGACACCGCACACAGCGTTGCGCTCGCTCGCGACGCCGCCAGGGCGGGGGCGCACGGCCTCCTCGTCGTCACCCCCTACTATTCGAGACCACCGCAGGCGGGGCTGTACGCGCATTTCACCGCGGTTGCCGATGCCACCGATCTCCCGGTCATGCTCTACGACATTCCACCGCGCTCTGTGGTTCCCATAGAAACGGAAACGATCCGGCTCCTCGCGGAACATCCGCGCATCGTCGCGGTCAAGGACGCCAAGGGAGACCTCAATGCCGGTGCCGAGTTGATCGGCACCACCGATCTCCAGTTCTATTCGGGTGACGATCCGCTCAACCTTCCATGGCTCGCGGTGGGCGCCATCGGATTCGTCAGTGTCATCGGACACCTCGTACCGGCTCGGTTGCGTGAATTGCACACTGCCTTCGAAGCCGGTGACATCGCGCGCGCACGTGCTATCAACCTGAGTCTGACCCCCGTGATCCGGTCGGTGGCCCGGCTCGGTGGTGTCAGCGCATCGAAGGCCGGTCTGCGGTTGATCGGCCTCGACGTAGGGGAGCCCAGGCTCCCGCAGGTGGCGCCCACGCACGATCAGATCGACCTACTCGCCGCCGATCTCCACGCCGCGGGGGTGCTCGCATGACCCGTCCTCCCCGTCGCCGCAGCGCCAGCCGTCAGGCAGGGCCCCCGTCTCCCGCGCCCACGCAGCCGGAGGCTGCTCCGATCGTGGCAGATAAGCCCACGGCCCCGAGGTCGGCGCAGGCCAAATCCGCGCCGGTGAAGGCTCCGTCCGCGAAGGGCGGCCCCACTGACAAATCTCCCTCACGGTCCGGTAGGCGGACCAGCAAGCGGCAGAACGCCGGGGCGGCCGTCTCGGATCCGACCGCACGCCTCGGTCTGCCGCCGAAGGCGCCGTTCAAGGGTCTTCGCGTGGTGGCGCTCGGCGGCATCGGCGAGATCGGCCGCAACATGACCGTGTTCGAGCACCAAGGCAAACTGCTCATCATCGACTGCGGGGTGTTGTTCCCGGAGGATCAGCAGCCGGGAGTCGACCTGATCCTCCCGGACTTCCGCCACATCGAGGACCGGATGGCCGATGTCGAGGCTGTCATCCTCACGCACGGCCACGAGGACCACATCGGTGCCGTGCCGTTCCTGCTGCGCCTACGGCCGGATCTGCCCGTCGTGGGTTCGAAGTTCACGCTCGCGCTTGTTGCGGCGAAGTGCCGCGAACACCGCCAGCGACCCAACCTCGTCGAGGTGATCGAGGGTCAGCGCACCGAGCACGGGCCGTTCGAGTGCGAGTACTTCGCCGTCAACCACTCGATCCCGGATGCCCTCGCAGTTGCCATCCGCACCGATGCCGGAGTCGCGCTGCACACCGGTGACATCAAGCTCGACCAACTTCCGCTCGACGGCCGGCTCACCGACCTGGGTGGCTTCTCGCGCCTCGGCGACGAGGGCGTGGACCTGTTTCTGGTGGACTCCACCAATGCAGAAGTGCCGGGATTCGTGACGCCCGAACGCGAGATCGGTGGAGTGCTCGACAACGTCATCGGCAAGGCAAGGCAGCGCGTGATCGTGGCGTCCTTCGCCAGCCACGTCCACCGCATTCAGCAGGTTGTCGATGTGGCACACCGCTACAACCGCCGCGTCGCGTTCGTCGGCCGCTCGATGGTCCGGAACATGCAGATCGCACAGGATCTCGGATATCTGAGTGTTCCCGACGGCCTTGTCGTCGACATCGACACCGCGGCCAATCTGCCCGACGATCGGCTCGTCCTCATCTCTACAGGTTCGCAGGGAGAGCCGCTCTCGGCGCTGTCGAGGATGGCACGGGGCGAGCATCGGCAGATCAACATCCGAGCCAATGACCTCGTCGTCCTCGCGTCCTCACTCATCCCGGGCAACGAGAACTCGGTATTCGCCGTTGTCAACGGGCTCGCCAAACGCGGCGCCACAGTCGTCACCCAGCAGAACGCGAAGGTGCATGTCTCCGGTCACGCGTCCGCGGGCGAACTGTTGTACCTGTACAACGCTGTTCGGCCCACCAATGCGATGCCGGTGCACGGCGAATGGCGTCACCTGCGCGCCAATGCAGCTCTCGCCAAGGCCACCGGAGTGCCGGAGGACCGGATCGTGCTCGCGGAGGACGGTGTCGTGGTCGACATGGTCGACGGTCTCGCCGAGATCGTGGGAAAGGTGTCCGTCGGGCATGTCTACGTCGACGGACTGTCGGTCGGTGACGTGGGTGACTCCACGCTGTCGGATCGATTGGTTCTCGGCGAGGGCGGGTTCATCGCGATCTATGTGGTCATCGATGATCACACTGGCCGTGCGGTCAGTACCCCCGAGGTGTCCGGGCGGGGATTCTCCGACGATCCGACCGCACTGAAAGATGCGGCGCAATTGGTCGAGGCGGAGCTGGCGCAACTGGCCGCCGAAGGCGTCAACGACGCGCATCGCATCGCGCAGGCGATCCGGCGCATCGTCGGCAGATGGGTTGCGGAGAAGTACCGCCGCAGGCCGATGATCGTGCCCAACGTAATCGCGGTGCCGGCGTCCGATGGACAATAGTTTCGGCGCGGTAGATTCATCGGCATGACCTTCGCCAGGGACGAACGCCTCGCTCTTGTCGACGACATGGCTGAATTCGGTTCCGACGCACCGACCCTCTGCGGGGAATGGACGAATCGGGATCTCGCTGCCCACCTCATCGTGCGTGAACGACGCCCCGATGCTGCCCCCGGCCTCTTCATCGGTGGACTCGCCGGGTACCTGGAGCGGGTTCGGAAGCAGACAGCCACGCGACCGTGGAGTCGGTTGCTGGACGAGGTCAGATCCGGGCCGCCGATGTGGTCGCCGATCTACTGGGTGGACAGCCAGGTGAACACGGGTGAGATGTTCGTCCACCACGAGGACGTTCGTCGTGCCCATGACGGATGGACGCCGCGGGTGCTTACCGGGGAACGCCAGGACACGCTGTGGGGTCTGGCACGCAAGGTCGGGCGGCTGGGCTACCGCCGCTCACCGGTGTCCGTAGTGCTCGAGCGGCCATCCGGCGAGCAAGCCATTGTCCGCAAGGCCGGTGAGCGTCGGGTGATCTTACGGGGTGAGCCCGCGGAACTCGCCCTGCACGCCTTCGGCCGAGACCAGGTGCAGGTCGAGGCCGAAGGGTCGGCCACCGACGTGGAGGCCGTGATGTCCCTCGATCGCGGCATCTGACGCTATTGCGGGCCAGGTCACCTCTTGTTATAGGTGTTGCGGATGGTCCGGATGGTGCCGTAGCGACTAACCTGAGGGGCATGGCAGGAAAGTCGAGCACCCGGGGTACAAGCACGACGACGTCCAGGGCGAGGACGGGCGTGCGAAAGGGGTCGACGTCCTCCAAGCCGAGATCACGCACGACTCGGACGGTCAGCACGCCGAGGAAGTCCGCGTCACCGCGCGGAAGCTCCCGTAAGAGCGTCAGGCGGCCGGCGGCGAAGAAGTCTTCCACTTCCGGCCCCCTGAAGTCGCTTGGGCGCGGGATCGGTGCCGGTTGGTCATTGATGGCCAGAGGCGTCGGCGCGACCACGCGCACGGTCGGCAAGGCCACCGAGATCGAGCACGGGCATCGGCGCGATGGAATCGCGCTAGGACTCATCGCGATCAGCGCGGTCGTCGCGGGAAGGGTGTGGTTTTCTGCGGGCGGCCCGGTCGGCGAGTGGATCGAAACCGGTGTGTCTGCCGTCGTCGGTGGGGCCACGGGTGTGCTTCCTCTGATCGGCGTAGCTGTCGCGGTGATCCTCATGCGAACCGAGCCCAAACCGGAGATCCGCCCGAGGCTCGTCCTCGGCTCGCTGCTGGTGGCTCTGCCCGCGCTCGGACTCTGGCACATTGCATCCGGGGCCTCGACGGATGCGGCGAGTCGCGCACGCGGAGCGGGTTTCGTCGGCTATGCGGCCGGTGGTCCGCTGACCGACGGTGTGACCGTGTGGCTCGCTACACCGTTGTTGCTGATGGCCGGACTGTTCGGTGTCCTGCTGCTGACCGGGACGACGATCCGCGAGGTGCCGGGCAAGTTGCAGGAGTACTTCGGGACGTCGTTCGGCAAGGAGTACTACGCCGACTACGACGGCGGACACCATGACGACCGACCGTACGCAGATGGGGACGGCGACCCCACACTGTTCGACGCCGACGGTTACCCGGTCGACGACTACCAGACCAGTGGCAGGGGGGCTCCGGCCGACAACTATCCCACGGACGAATACGAAGTCAGCTCCACCGCGAAGACGGAGGTGCTACCGCTGTTCGGCGACGAGCCTGGCGGCGAACCCGCCCCGGCTCCTGCTCCGTCCAAGCGACGGGCGCGTGCCAAGGCCGCACCCGCGGCTGCCACCAAGCAGGAGCCCGAAGCCGAAACGTCATCGGACGTGGAGAAGTTCGTCACGGATCGAGTCGTGGACGGCGACTACATCCTGCCGCCCGCCTCGCTGCTCATCGAGGGCGATCCGCCGAAGAAGCGCAGTTCCGCCAACGACGCGATGATCGAGGCGATCACCGAGGTCCTCGAGCAGTTCAAGATCGACGCTGCGGTCACCGGATTCACCCGTGGCCCGACGGTCACCCGCTACGAGGTCGAACTCGGGCCGGGTGTGAAGGTCGAGAAGATTACGGCGCTCGCCCGAAACATCGCGTACGCGGTTGCGACCGACAACGTACGCCTGCTCGCGCCGATTCCGGGCAAGTCGGCAGTCGGTATCGAGGTGCCGAATTCCGACAGGGAAGTGGTCCGCCTCGCGGATGTGCTCACCGCGCCATCCACTCGCAAGGACCACCACCCGCTGGTCATTGGCCTCGGTAAGGGTATTGAGGGCGATTTCGTCAGCGCGAATCTCTCGAAGATGCCGCACCTGCTCGTTGCAGGTTCGACCGGTTCCGGTAAGTCGAGCTTCGTCAACTCGATGCTGGTGTCGCTCCTCTCCCGCGCGACTCCCGAGGAAGTCCGAATGATCCTCATCGACCCTAAGATGGTGGAATTAACTCCCTACGAGGGCATTCCGCACCTCATCACCCCGATCATCACGCAGCCGAAGAAGGCTGCTGCTGCCCTGGCCTGGCTGGTGGAGGAGATGGAACAGCGCTACCAGGACATGCAGGTCAACCGGGTGCGCCACATCGACGATTTCAATTCGAAGGTAAGGTCCGGCGAGATCACTGCGCCGCTCGGTAGCGAACGCGTGTATCGGCCCTACCCGTACATCCTCGCCATCGTCGACGAACTCGCGGACCTCATGATGACTGCGCCCCGCGATGTCGAGGACGCGATCGTGCGAATCACCCAGAAGGCGCGTGCCGCCGGCATTCACCTGGTTCTGGCCACGCAGAGGCCGTCGGTCGACGTGGTGACCGGTCTGATCAAGACCAACGTGCCGTCGCGGCTTGCATTCGCGACGTCCTCGCTTACCGACTCTCGGGTCATCCTCGACCAACCCGGCGCCGAGAAGTTGATCGGTAAGGGTGACGGGCTGTTCCTGCCGATGGGAGCGGGTAAGCCGACTCGCATGCAGGGTGCATTCATCACCGATGAGGAGATCGCGGCCGTCGTCGACTTCACGAAGAACCAGGCCGAACCGGAATACACCGAAGGTGTAACCGCGGCCAAGGTTGGCGAGAAGAAGGACGTCGACCCCGACATCGGTGACGACATGGACGTGTTGTTGCAAGCGGTGGAACTCGTCGTTTCCAGTCAGTTCGGATCGACATCGATGCTGCAGCGAAAGCTTCGGGTGGGCTTCGCGAAGGCTGGTCGTTTGATGGACCTGATGGAGACCAGGGGAGTGGTGGGGCCCAGTGAGGGATCCAAGGCACGTGAGGTGCTGATCAAGCCCGATGAACTGGACGGACTGCTGTGGTCGATTCGCGGCGGCGATCCGAACGAGGCGCCGCCCGACCAGGACTGAGCCGTTGCGTCGGTGCGCGAAATGTGTGAATCGCGGTTGTTGTGGTTCAATAGTGGGCAAATTGGAGGGGAGTATCCCCACCTCTGCGACAGCATCGTCAACACGATCAGCACCGTTGCCGATCCGGCGCTGTCGGTCGTCCGGACTGTTGCTCCGGCACGGCGGGAGAGACCTCCGGTACCGACAAGGTCCGCCGGAGGTCATATTTCATGCACCTGTCACCGCTCGTCTGGGTCATCACCTGTGTGGTGATCCTCGGACTATTCGTGTTCGACTTCTTCGCGCATGTGCGCACGCCCCATGCCCCTTCGTTCCGAGAGTCCGCATTCTGGTCGACTGTGTATATCGCCCTCGCCATCTTCTTCGGCCTTCTCGTGATCTGGATCTGGGGCGCTGATTACGCCGGGGAGTATTTCGCCGGGTACGTCACGGAGAAGGCGCTGTCGGTCGATAACCTGTTCGTCTTCGTCATCATCATGGGAACGTTCGCTGTGCCCCGTGAATATCAGCAGAAGGTGCTGCTGATCGGTATCGTGATGGCGCTTGTGATGCGCGGGATCTTCATTGCGATCGGTGCCGCCGCGATCAGTGCATACAGTTGGGTGTTCTACCTTTTCGGTGCCTTCCTCATCTACACCGCGTACACGCTGATTCGTAACCACGGCCGTGAGAAGGAGGCGGAGGTAGAACGCGACACCAAGATAATCTCCTTCGCAAAGAAGATCCTTCCCACCACCGAGACCTATGACGGTGACAAACTCGTCACACGGGTAGACGGCAAGCGCATGGTGACCCCGTTGTTGCTCGCGCTCATCGCAATCGGATTCACCGACCTCATTTTCGCGCTCGACTCGATTCCCGCGATCTACGGGCTCACCCAGGAGCCGTATCTGGTCTTCACTGCCAACGCGTTCGCGCTGATGGGTCTTCGGCAGTTGTACTTCCTGATCGGTGGATTGCTCGAGCGCCTGGTGTATCTGTCTTACGGTCTGTCGGTCATCCTCGCGTTCATCGGCGTCAAGCTACTCCTGCACGCTTTGCACGAGAACACACTGGGCTTCGTGAACGGCGGCGAGAGCGTCGCGGTGCCGGAGTTGTCGACAGCAATGTCGCTCGTCGTCATCATCGGCGTGCTGGTGGTGACCACGGTCGCCAGCCTGGTCAAGACACGGAACACGGAGCCGGCCCGGTAGGACACCGCGGGAAGTACTCCAAGACGGGGTCTGGTGCAGGGGTGACTCAGGAGCTGAGTTCGCCTATTACCGGAATCCACTCGACGATCCGTTTGGTCGCGATGAGATCGTTACGCGCAAAGGGGTCGTGGCTGAAGAGCAGCTCTACGGTCTTGGCATCGGCGGCATCGACGATGATGAACGCCCCGCTGCCGTCGGCGAACGGCCCGGACGACACGACGGTCCGCCGCTCTGCAAGATCGCCGAGCCATTTGCGGTGGGCGGGGCGGTGCGTGTCCCGCCCGTCCGCCGTGTCGGCCGAGTAGGTGTACTCCACTACGAAAAGGGACATGGTCCTGCTCTCTGGTGAGGGGTTTTTTCGAACACTAGGGAAGATCAGAGGGTGAGGAGCATTCGGGTGTTGCCGAGCGTGTTCGGCTTGACATAACTCAGGTCGAGGAACTCGGCGACACCGGTGTCGTAAGAACGGCACATTTCGGCATACACCTCTGCCGTTACCGGGGTGCCGTCGATTTCGACGAATCCGTGGCTGCCGAAGAAGTCGACCTCGAAGGTAAGGACGAACAGGCGCTGGAGGTCGAGTTGCCTCGCGACCTCGATCAGCTTTGCGACCAGGGAGTGGCCCACGCCCCGGCCCTTGGCAGCGGGATCGACTGCGATCGTGCGCACTTCACCGAGGTCGGCCCATAGCACATGCATTGCGCCACAACCGATAAGGGCGTCGCCCTGCTCGGCTACCCAGAACTCTTGCACGGATTCGTAGAGGGTGACGAGGTTCTTTTCGAGAAGGATTCTTCCGGCGTAGATGTCTATCAACCGCTTGATCCCGGGAACGTCGGAGGTTCGTGCTCGCCGCACGATCAACTGGTTGTCGGCGGTATTCGGCGTCCGAGGGGTCATGTCGTGCACATTAGCCAACGGCCTTACCGATATTCTTGGGCACGTGCCGGTACGACGTACGAATTCACCCCACTCCCCGCTCCTCGTAGGGACGCAGTTCGATGCCGGGGTGTGCCGATGAGCGCGCAACGCGAGGACTGGACGGCCACGGACGATGTAGCGACCCCGGATCACCCCATCGAGCCGATGGGCGAGTCGACCGTACCGCTCCTGAATATTGCGAACATTCTCACGATCCTCCGGATCGTCTTGGTCCCGGTCTTCTTGGTGGTGCTGTTCGTTGGCGACGGCCATACGACCACCTGGCGCCTGGTTGCAGCCGGCGTATTCGCGGTCGCGGCCATTACCGATCGGATAGACGGACAACTCGCCCGCAAGTACGGCCTGGTTACCAATTTCGGCAAGCTCGCCGATCCGATAGCAGACAAGGCGCTGATCGGTGCGGCACTGGTAGGACTGTCGATCCTCGGTGACCTGCCGTGGTGGGTGACTGCGGTAATCGCGGCACGCGAACTGGGCATCACGCTGCTCAGGTTCGCGGTCCTGAGGCATGCGGTCATTCCCGCCGGACGCGGCGGCAAGCTCAAGACGCTCGTTCAGTCGGTTGCGATCGGTTTCTATCTACTGCCGCTGTCGGGCGGGTTCGAAACGGTCGGCTGGATTCTGATGGGTGCCGCGGTGCTGCTGACGGTGGTGACCGGGCTGGATTACGTCGTGCAGGCGGTGCGCTTGTGGGCCGGGGTGCACAAAGTTGAGGCGAACGCGAGTACGGCAGCGTGACCGACCCGCTGGCGGAGGGAACTCGGGCCGGTGAACTGGTCGCCGTGCTCGCGGAGCGCGGGGAGACCGTAGCCACCGCGGAATCGCTGACCGCAGGATTGCTTGCCGCGACCATTGCCGGGATTCCCGGAGCCAGCGCCGTACTCCGCGGTGGGCTTGTGGTCTACGCTACTGATCTCAAATCGACTCTCGGCGGAGTCGACCGTGGGCAGCTGGCGCAGGACGGCCCGGTGGCGATGTCTACTGCGCGTGCACTCGCCGAGGGAGCGCGGCAGCAATGCGGCGCAGACTGGGGTATCGGGTTGACCGGTGTCGCGGGCCCGGACACACAGGACGGGCACCGGGTGGGAACGGTGTTCCTCGGCCTTTCGGGGGTCTCGGGAACCTGGGTGAGGGAGTTCGGGTTGGCTGGCGACAGGTGGACGATTCGCAAGTCCGCGGTTTCTGTTGCCGTGTCGGAACTCCTCGGTCGTGTGCAGGAATCGTCCGCAGGATAAGGTCGGGAACCAATCGGTCCTGTTCGCGCGTTGAGATAAGCGAGACAGGTGACGGATGAAGGAGGAGCGAGATGGCGCTGCTATTGCGGGAGGCAATAGGTGACAGTCTGCGGCGCACGCGCGTTTCACAGAGCCGGACCCTGCGTGAGGTCAGCAGCAGCGCTCGTGTGAGCCTCGGATATCTGTCCGAGATCGAGCGGGGGCGCAAGGAAGCCTCGAGCGAACTTCTGGCGGCCATTTGCGAGGCGCTCGAGGTTCCGCTCTCCGACGTGCTGGTCGACGTCAGCGAATCGATGACCGATGGGTCTTCGGTCAAGGGTGGGGACACCGAGCGTGCCGCGGCCACAGAGGCTCCCACCGGCGTGGGAACGAGTTCGACGAGCATTGCCCGAGACACGAGGGTGGTCATCCCCGCACCTCCGGCCCAGGCATTGGCTGCCGCGTAGCACCACGCGCGCTGAACCGATAGATTTCTTGTTAACAGCCGAGTGCTTCACTAGGTGGTCAGACGGTTAGGGGGCCCGTAGCCCCTGTTTCGGTGCGTGACGGTCGCGCACCGGGTCGCGCACAGCGCGGCGAAACAGATGGAGGCAGGATCACACCAATGGCTAATCCTTTCGTCAAGGGATGGAAGTACCTGATGGCGCTTTTCAATTCCAAGATCGATGAGAAGGCTGACCCCAAGGTTCAGATTCAGCAGGCGATCGAGGATGCGCAGCGTCAGCACCAGGCCCTGTCTCAGCAGGCTGCGTCGGTTATCGGTAACCAGCGTCAACTCGAAATGAAGCTCAGCCGCCAACTCGACGAGGTCGAGAAGCTCAACGCCAACGCACGGCAGGCCGTCAACCTGGCGGATCAGGCGCAGGCCGCGGGCGATACCGAGAAGGCCGTCCAGTACACCAACGCGGCGGAGGCGTTCGCCGCGCAACTTGTCACCGCAGAGCAGGGCGTTGAAGACCTCAAGGCGCTGCACGATCAATCGCTCCAGGCCGCCGCGCAGGCGAAGAAGGCTGTCGAGCAGAATGCTATGGCCTTGCAGTCGAAAGTCGCCGAACGTACGAAGCTGCTCAGCCAACTCGAGCAGGCCAAGATGCAGGAACGCGTCAGCGAGTCTCTTCGGACGATGGACAGCACACTGGCCGCGCCGGGCAACACGCCCAGCCTCGATGCCGTGCGCGACAAGATCGAACGCCGTTACGCGGACGCGCTCGGCTCGGCCGAACTGGCGCAGAACTCGGTCTCGGGTCGAATGATGGAGGTCCAGCAGGCGAGTGTCCAAATGGCCGGTCACAGCCGTCTCGAACAGATCCGCGCCTCGATGAAGGGCGAAGCGTTGCCGTCCAGCGGCGCCGCTGATTCGGCGGCGACGCCGGCGAAGTCCTCCCTCGACAAGCAGCCACCTACCGCGGAACAGACCGGCACCCCCTCTGCGGAGCAGACCGGCACCTCGGGTCAGTAGTCGAACACGTGATCGTATGAGTTCCACCCGAGGCGGCCGACCCGGACGCACGGTCCGGTCGGCCACTTTCGCGTCCGGGCTGCTAGGCGCGGCGCACACGCTTCGCGAGGCCGGGGAGTCCGTCGCGGATGCGGCTCTGCGGTGGCGTGATCCGCGGGAACGTTTACTGCGAAAGAAGCGACGGGCGCGGCGGCGCGCCCGTCGCTTCGGTGTCTTGTCGGGGCTATCCGTCATCGGACTCATAGGTCTCGCCCTGCTATCCGCACCGGAGTGGTCGATGCTCATGGCAGGTGGGGGCGCAGTGGTTTTCGCGGTTCCCGCGGTGATCGCCGTCGGCAGTTGGCGCAGACTCGACTCGGTGACGTTGCCCCCGGGTCTTCCGGCACGTCGTGCGCTTCCGGATCCGGCATCGGTTGCCCGGGAGCCGATGGAACGACTCGTGCGTAGTGAGCGAGCTCTCTACGGCGTACTCGGCGTGCTCTCACGCGCGGGAGCGGTTGATGCCGAGAGCATCGAGGACATCGATTCGACGGCCCGCTCCGCCGCGCAGGTTCTCGAGGCGGTGGCCGTCGATATCACCGCGATGGAGAATGCCACAAGCGGTGGCAGGGCGGCATCCGAGTCCTTGAGTCGTGCAATCGAGTCCGCGGCAGGGCAACTCGATGACGGTGTAGGACAGTTCGAGAAGTTCGTTGCCGCAGCCGCCGAAGTCGCCGCTCCGAGAGCGCCAGGCGATGTCGCTGGGCTCGCCGCTGGTGATGTCGGTGGGCTCGCCACTGGTGATATCGGTGGGCTAGCCCACGTGCAAGCCGAACTCGTGTCGGCCACGGAGAAACTCTCCGGACTGGCTGCGGCACTCGGTGAGATCGACGACATAGTCCGCAGATACCGCTGACGTCAGTCGTCGACGCCGCGGGCGGCGAGTGCTTCACCCATGGCGTCGGCTGTCATCAGCGTGCTCACGACCACGGGTACAGCCAGTGCCCGCAGGGAAAATCCGAGTCCCCGTGATTTCCGCGCCTCCTCGACGCGCCGGACGATTCCGGACATCAGGGGAATGCAGCGGATGGTCATGGCCAGCACCAGCGCGACGCGGTCCGGGTTCACGCCGAGCCGGCGCAGCGGCCTCGCGGCGGTCGTGATTGCGTCGAGCATGTCGGTGACCCGAGTCGTCAGGCTGAGCAGGGCCGCGGCTGCCACCGACAGTAGGATCGTGCCGCACACGATGACGGCGCGCACCCATCCACTGAACACCACCTGGAACACGCCGATCACGATCAGCATCCACAGCAGTGGGCGCAGCTGCGATGCCGCCGCGCGGATCGGAATCCGCGCAGCGGCGTACGCGCCCACCAGAATCAGCGCAGCGGGCACGAGATGCCAGGGCTCGCGGACGAGGACGGTCAGGGCGACGATGCCCGCGACGAGGGCGACGACCTTCGGACCGGCGCCGAGTCGGTGCAAGGCCGTGTTGCCGGGGTGGTAGAGCCCGAGGCTGCTCATCGAACCAGATTCCGGTAGAAATCGATCGACGTGCTCGGTGCTCCGTCCGCCGCGACCCGTCCTTCGTCTACAACGAGCACCCGGTCGAACGAGTCGAGAAACTCGAGGTGGTGGGTCACGACGATCGCTTGCTGGGGCAGCTGTTCGAATCTCTCGGCGACGATGCGGGCATTGCGGAGATCGAGCAGGGTGGTCGGCTCGTCGGCGACCAGCACCTCTGGTTCGGTGACCATTACCGCGGCAAGGGCGAGGAGTTGCTTCTGCCCGCCAGAGAGCAGGTGGGTCGGATGGTCCGCGTGGTCGGCAAGCCCGAACTGTTCGAGTACCCGGGTGACACGATCGGCGCGGGCGGCCTTGTTCAGGGAGGTCCGGCGAAGGGAGAATCCGACGTCCTCGGCCACCGTGGGCATGATGATCTGATGGTTGGGGTCGGTGAAGACGAAGCCCACCTTATTTCGCACCTGTCGGCCGCGTCGGGCGGTGTCGAGGCCGTCGACGGTCACCGTGCCTTCCGACGGTACGACAAGCCCGTTGATCATGCGGGCCAGCGTCGACTTGCCCCCGCCGTTCGCTCCGACGATTCCGATTCGATGCTCGTCGAGGGTCAGGTCGATATCCTCGAGAACTGTTCGCTCGCCGTAGGCGTGCCGGACGCCGCGGAACTGGATGTCACTCATCGCGCTGGTTGCCCGCTACCCATTGCCGCTGGTCGCCCGCTACCCATTGCCGCTGGTCGCCCGCTACCCATTGCCGCTGGTCGCTCATTGCCGCCGACCTCCTAGCGAATCTCGGCCTTGGCCGTGCGAAAGGCGCTGGCAGTGTCACTCGACAGTGCGGGGTAGGCCCGATGGACCTGCGAAGCCACGAGTGCGGCGATGACCGCCTTGATCACATCTCCCGGAACGAATGTGGCGTTCGCCGTAACGGCCTGCCACAGCGTGAGGTCCGCCCGCATCATCAGCCCGACCAGGCCGAAGGCGTACAGGATGACGATTCCGCCGAAGATGTTGATCGCGATCCCGGGGACGACCCGGTAGCGGGGCAGGAGCCGGAACGTCAGCCAGCCGATGACGGCGGCTGCGGGTATCCACCCGATGAGGAATCCCGCTGTGGGCCCGGCCAGCGACGTGAGTGTGGTGCGCCCGCCTGCGAGCACCGGGAGCACGAGCCCCAGCGCTACAACGGTCACTACCGCAAGCACTCCTTTTCGGGGGCCGAGTAGTGCGCCGGCGAGCATGACGCCCAGCGTCTGCAAGGTGATCGGGACACCGGAACTGCCGATGTTGATTGTTCCGGGCAAGCCCAGCGCCACGATCAACGCCGCGAAGACCGCGACGTGGGCAAGGCCGCGTGCAGAGAGCGGGGATGTCGACGACACGGTTGGGGTGCTCCTCTTCGTGCTTGGCTGAACCCGCCGAGTTTACGTCAGGAGACAAGCATCACTTCACGGGCTGGTCATCTGGGTCAAACGGTCTGGGGGAGAACCCTGATCTTTTCCTGATTTTTGCCGTGGCCTCGTGCTTTGCGCGAGCCGGCGTGGAAGGCTGGTGTGAGCACCCGATAACTCGAGCCGACGACGTGTCAGGCGAGGATCTGATCGGGGAGATGAGGAGGAGGCAGTCGTGCTTTGGAAGATTCTGCTGGCGATCGTGGTGATCTGGTTCGCGCTCGCCGTCGTCGGTGCACTCACCAAGGCACTGTTCTCGATCCTTCTGGTCGGTGCCGTGGTGTTCGGTCTGTACCTACTGTTCAAGGCGATGACCGGATCCGGAAACAAGTCGAGCGTGCGCTGAATCAACTCATGGAGCCTTCCTCAGCTCCATGGAGCCGAACAGCAGGCGTGATGCAGCGAGGTCCACAGGCGGTGATCGGCCCCGAGTGGCACGCGCCCAGGCCGGGCGAGGGGCTGCCTGCGGCAGCTTCCCAACACCCAGTGATCTGGCTCGGGGTGTGGGCCCGGTCGAATCGATCGAAGTTCGGAAGGCCCTTCCCGATCGGGAAGGGCCAGGTAAGCGCCGCAGGTCAGCAGTCCGCAGAGCAGCGCAGATGGAACGGTCCCACGGCATTCTGTCCGGCAATTAACTCTGCCGCGGACGGAACGCCGTAAATATCCGAAACCCCTCTTCGCGCTCATGGTTGGTCGCCGACAATATCCAGGCATCCCGCCTGCTCACCTTCTCGGCGCATCGCCTCTCCGGATCTCCGAACAGCTGGGCTCCTCGAACGAACGCTGGCGGTGCCGAACGGCGCCTCGCTGTGATTCGCGCGTCGGCCCGGCGCTCTCCGGTGCGCTATGCATTACGGTGTTACACACAATGTCTATTCGTAATGTTGTGTCACGCGAAGGTGGCTCGCCGAGCGTCGAGGACGCGATTCTCGATGCCGCGCGCTCATGCATTCTCGATTTCGGGCTCCGTCGCACCACTCTGGCTGAGGTTGCTCGTCGAGCGGGCGTCAGCCGGCCGACCGTGTACCGGCGCTGGGCAGACACGAGGGCGGTTGTCACCGACCTCTTGACTCGCGAGATCGCCGCCGCGATTCCTGCATTTTCGTCGGATGAATCCCTTCATCGCCAGTTGGTTGAGGCTGTGGTCGAAGTGTCCACCAAGATGCGCGAGCACGCGCTCTTCGTGAAGATTCTCCAATCGGATCAAGAACTCTTCACCCCCTACATCCTCGAGCGACTCGGCACCAGCCAGAAGGTGATCATCGAACGAGTCGCGCACGCGGTGTCGGCGGGTCAGCAGCAGGGGTCGATACGATCCGGTGACTCGCGCCATATCGCCGTTATGGTCCTGCTCATCGCCCAATCCGCGGTCCAGTCCGGGGCGATGGTGGCGGAGGAAATCCCCGGCCGATCGCTCACACGACAAGTCCGCAATGCCATCGGGGCCTACCTGGCACCCGACAACCACCCGCAAACTTAGGGGAGATCGGTGAACAACTCCAACACTCCGTCCGTCAACAGTTCGTCGGCGCTCAACGCCGCCCGCAGAGCGCGCGAACTCGACGAGTTGTCGAGCGGCGATACAGTCGACCTACTGGTGATCGGTGGTGGAATCACCGGCGTCGGCGTTGCGCTCGATGCGGCGTCCCGGGGATTGAACGTCGTCCTCGCAGAAAAGCACGACCTCGCCTTCGGGACCAGCCGGTGGAGTTCGAAGCTCGCCCACGGCGGTCTGCGCTACCTGGCAACCGGCAACGTCGGTATCGCCCGGGAGAGCGCGGTCGAACGCGGAATCCTGATGACCCGTACGGCCCCCCACCTCGTCCGCGCGCTGCCACAACTCGTCCCTGTCCTTGAGTCCACGACTTTGTTCAGCAAGTCCCTCGTCCGTGCGGGTTTCCTCGCCGGTGATTTCCTTCGTGCGAGCGCGCGGACCTCGTCGACGGTCTTGCCGAGGTCTCGAACGGTCCGGGCAGATCGGGTGGTCGAACTGGCCCCCGCAGTCCGGCGTCAGGGTCTGCGCGGTGGCCTGTTGGCGTTCGACGGACAGTTGATCGATGATTCGAGGCTCGTCGTCGCTATCGCTCGTACCGCCGCATTGCACGGCGCCAAGATCCTCACCCGCACCGGCGCCTACAACGTCACCGGAACGTCGGCAACGCTTCGCGACGAACTGACCGGATCGGAGATGGCGATCAAAGCACGCGCCGTGGTCAATGCAGCAGGTGTGTGGTCGGGGGAGATCGATCCCGAGATCACACTCCGGCCGAGCCGTGGCACCCATCTCGTACTTCCTGCCGAGAAGCTCGGCAACCCGACCGCAGCCCTGACGGTACCCATCCCGGGCGAGACCAATCGTTTCGTCTTCGCGCTGCCCGCACAGTTGGGCCGCGTTTACCTGGGACTCACTGACGAGGCGGCGCCGGGACCCGTTCCGGACGTCCCGACCGCATCGGACCAGGAGATCGACTTCCTTCTCGCCACGGTCAACACCGCGCTCGAAGTGCCGCTCGAGCGCTCGGACATCCTCGGTACGTTCGCAGGATTGCGCCCCTTGCTCGATACCGGTGACGGATCCACCGCAGACCTGTCTCGCAACCACGCGATTCTCCGTTCCGGCACCGATCTCGTCAGCGTGGTCGGTGGCAAACTGACCACCTATCGAAAGATGGCGGAGGACGCGGTCGACGCGGCCGTGAAAGTGTCCGGGCTGGAAGCAGGTCCGTGCCGGACGAAGACGCTCCCACTGGTGGGCGCCGCGGCACCCGAGGCGTTGCGGAAGGTCGCTGCGCCGCCGACACTGCTGGCTCGCTACGGAACGGAAGCAGCGTTGCTCGCCGCCGCTGCCCCGGACATGCTGGCGCCGATCGCCGAGGGGCTGGATGTGAGCCGCGCCGAGCTCGAGTTCGCGGCAACACACGAAGGTGCGCTCGACGTCGACGACATCCTCGACCGGCGTACGCGGATCGGACTCGTCCCTGCCGATCGTGAGCGTGCCTCGAGCGTTGCCGCCTCGGCGTTCGAAATGGGGTGACACAGATGGGGGTGCCAGAGAGACTGTGACACCCTGAGGGTCGTGCGAGTCGCCGTCGTCGCCGGGCCCGATCCCGGACATGCCTTCCCGGCCATTGCGTTGTGCCTGGCGTTCAACGAGGCCGGAGATGATCCGGTCCTGTTCACAGGTGACCGCTGGGTCCAGGCCGCCCGGGCGGCCGGAGTCTCCGCGGAGTTGCTACGGGGTCTCGCCCCTCGCTCGACGGATGACGACCTCGACGCCGGTGCTCGTATTCACGCGCGGGCGGCGCACATCTCCACCCAGATGTTGCCCGACCTCCGCGCGCTGAGACCGGACCTCGTGGTTTCCGACGTCATCACTGCGGGCGGGGGGATGGCCGCTGAGCGGCTCGGGATTCCGTGGGTCGAACTGTCTCCTCACCCGCTGTATTCGGCGTCGAAGGGATTGCCGCCCATCGGAAGTGGACTCGCGCCCGGGGAAGGCGTTCGGGGCCGACTCCGGGACGCGCTGATGCGTGCGGCGACGGGACGGTCGATCCGCAAGGGGGAGCGACAACGCTCCGAAGCGCGTATCGGGGTCGGATTGCCGGCGAAGGATCCGGGGCCGGTGCGCCGCTTGATCGCGACCCTTCCGGCGCTCGAGGTGCCCAGACCCGACTGGCCCGCCGAAGCGCATCTGGTGGGGCCCTTGCTGTGGGAGCCCACGAATGAGGTACTGCCTCCCCCGGATGGCGACGATCCGCTCGTCATGGTCGCACCCTCGACGGCGTTCACGGGTGCGGAGGGCATGCTCGAGACGGTGCTGACCGGGCTCGAAGGGGCTCGCGTCCGGGTGATCGCGTCGCTTCTCGACGGAGCGCCGGCGACCGTTCCGGCATGGGCACGAGCGGGTCTCGGGCGCCAGGACGCGATGCTGCGCGAAGCCTCCGTGGTTGTCTGCGGTGGTGGGCACGGCATGCTGGCCAAGGCATTGCTGGCGGGCGTTCCGGCCGTTGTGATTCCCGGTGGCGGTGACCAGTGGGAGCTAGCGAACCGGGCTGCCAGGCAGGGGAGTGCCGTGGTGGTGCGTCCCCTGACTGCGGATGCGCTGTGCGAAGCAGTTCAACGGGTGCTCGCCGGCGGTTCCTACGCCGAGGCCGCGCAACGGGCCGCGCGGAGCGTGGAGGGCGTCGCGGATCCGTTGGAGGTGTGCCGCGATGCACTGCGGTGAGGGTGTGGCCGGGCAGTTTCGCCGACGTGGTTTCGGCTAGCGTGGGCGTGTGCGACTGACCCTATTTCATCAACTCGTCCGCGAAGAGTTCGGGCAGATCCGCGGCGATGCACTTCTCGTCGACCATGTGCTGCTCGGCCTGGGCGGTAAAACCGCAGCCCAAGCCATCGAGGATGGTCAGGAGCCTCGCGAGGTCTGGCGAGAACTCTGCAATGAGTTCGACGTCCCGGCTCAGCGCCGATAGAGGTTCACCGCGGGGCAGCGAAGGAACCAATCCGGCGTGTCGAACGGCCCGATACGCAAATCGAACACATGTTCCCCTATGCTGGAGATGTTCGGCGGTCACGGTTCTTGTCGGTACCCGGATCTAACCTGACTGCAAGATCGCTGATGAGACTCGAGAATGGGGACGACGATGGCACCACAGGCACCCGATCGTGACAAGGCGCTGGACCTCGCGCTGGCGCAGATCGACAAGAACTTCGGCAAGGGCTCGGTGATGCGCTTGGGCGAAGGTGTGCGTCAACCCGTCGCTGTCATCCCGACCGGCTCCATCGCGTTGGACGTCGCTCTCGGTATCGGAGGGCTACCCCGCGGACGCGTCATCGAGATCTACGGCCCGGAATCATCGGGTAAGACCACCGTGGCGTTGCATGCGGTCGCCAACGCCCAGGCGAACGGCGGTATCGCGGCCTTCATCGATGCCGAACACGCCCTCGACCCGGACTACGCCAAGAAACTCGGTGTTGATACCGACGCCTTGCTTGTGTCGCAGCCTGACACCGGTGAGCAGGCACTCGAGATTGCCGATATGCTGATCCGCTCCGGTGCCCTCGACATCCTCGTGGTGGACTCGGTCGCCGCTCTCGTCCCGCGCGCCGAGATCGAAGGCGAGATGGGCGACAGTCACGTGGGTCTGCAGGCACGACTGATGAGTCAGGCGCTGCGTAAGATGACCGGTGCCCTCAGTAACTCCGGCACCACGGCTATCTTCATCAACCAGCTACGCGAGAAGATCGGCGTCATGTTCGGTTCCCCCGAGACCACCACGGGTGGTAAGGCGTTGAAGTTCTACTCGTCTGTGCGCCTGGATGTTCGGCGCATCGAGACCTTGAAGGACGGCACCGACGCGGTGGGCAACCGTACCCGCGTGAAGGTGGTCAAGAACAAGGTCGCCCCGCCGTTCAAGCAGGCGGAGTTCGACATTCTCTACGGTCAGGGGATCAGCAAGGAAGCGTCGCTGATCGACATGGGGGTCGAGCAAGGGTTCATCCGCAAGTCCGGTTCCTGGTACACCTATGAAGGCGACCAATTGGGGCAGGGCAAGGAGAATGCCCGCAAGTTCCTGTTGGAGAACACCGACATCAGGGACGAGATCGAGAAGAAGATCAAGGAGAAGCTCGGAATCGGTGCTGACGTCACTGCTGCCGCAGACGACGCAGCCTCCGCCGAATTCTAGGGTGCAGCGTGCGTCCTTCGGTGGGCGGCGGATCGGAGACGCAGGCCAAGGACTTGTGCCTACGTTTGTTGACTGATCGCGCTCGAACCAGAGCGGAATTGGCCGAGCGTCTGGCCCAGAAGGGTTACTCGGCAGACGTCACCGAGCGTGTTCTCGACCGGTTGAGCGAGGTCGGACTGATCGACGACGCGGACTTTGCCCGGCAGTGGGTGCGCTCGCGGCACACGTACTCCGGCAAGGGGAAGCGTGCGCTTGCAATGGAATTGCGCCGCAAGGGTATCGGTCGAGAAGATGCCACCGAGGCGCTCGCTCAGATCGACGTCGACGATGAGCGGCAGCGGGCTTCGGAGTTGGTCGCGAAGAAGCTGCGCACGATGTCGGTGGATGACCGTGACCGGGCGGCGAGAAGGTTGGTATCCATGCTGGCGCGCCGCGGGTTTCCCCAGAGCGTGGCGTTCGAGGTGGTCAAGGAACAACTCGACCGCGCCGGTGCGGAAGCCGACGGCATGTTTGACGAGCCCTGACCACGATCGGCCGGTACCCGTTCGGTACCGGCCGATCGCTGTGTCCGTGCCTACTTCTTGTCTGTGATGTCCATACCCGGAACCGACACGTCGGCAAGATCGGGAAGGTTTGCTTCCGCCTCTGCGGTTCTCTTGCCCGCTCGTAAGCGCTTCTCCACCCGGGTCGCCACTACGGTCAGTGTCGAGTTGATGATGATCATGATGATGGCCACGACGATGAGGGACGGAAGGTAGTTGCCGTAGTAGGCGCCGATCTGCTGTCCCGACCGCACCACCTCTACATACCCGATGAGGTAACCGAGGGCGGAGTCCTTCAGTGCCACCACCATTTGCGAGATGATCGCGGGCAGCATCGCCGTGATTGCCTGTGGCAGCAAGATCGTCGCCATGATCTGGCTCTTGCGCATACCCAGCGCCATCGCGGCCTCACTCTGCCCCTTCGGGAGCGAGTTGATGCCCGACCGCACGATCTCCGCGATAACCGCGCCGTTGTACAGCGTCAGGCTCACGATGACCGCCGCGAGCGCGAGGTACGCCGATTGGAACACGTTGTACGCCGCGAACAGTTGGTAGGAGAAAATCATCAGGATCAGCACCGGGATGGCGCGGAACAATTCGACGATCACTCCGGCGATCCAGCGTATCGGCCGGTGATCCGACAATCGTCCGATGCCGAGGATCACACCGAAGATGAGCGCGAGCAGAATCGACGCGGCGGCAGCGATGAGCGTGCCGCGGATACCGGGAAGGAGATAGGTGGTCCACGACGTGGACTCGATGAACGGACTCCATTTCTCGGATGTCAGCTGGCCCTTGTCGTCGAGTGCCGTGTACACGAGGTAGCCGGCGCCCACCATGAGAGCGACGACGACGACGGAAGTCAGGTGGTAGAGCCTCTTGGCCTTCGGTCCAGGTGCGTCGTAAAGGACGGTGGCTGAATTACTCATCGTGCAACCTCGAATCGCTTGCTCAGGTACCCGAACAGAAGACCCATCGGCAGGGTCAGGATTACGAACCCGAGCGCGAAGATTCCACCGATGACGAAGATGGCGGCCTCGTTCTCGATCATTTCCTTCATCAAAAGCGACGCCTCCGCGACGCCGATCACCGAGGCGATCGTCGTGTTCTTGGTCAGGGCGATCAGAACACTACCGAGCGGTGCGGTGACGGCGCGGAAAGCCTGCGGTAACACGATCAGTCGCAGATTCTGGGTGAACGTGAGTCCCAGTGACCGGCCCGCCTCTGCCTGACCGAAATGCACGGTGTTGATCCCGGCACGGAGCGATTCGCACACGAAGGCCGCTGTATAGACACTGAGTCCGAGCACGGCCAGTCTGAAGTTGTTTTGTGCGAAGAAGGTGGGCGACTCTTCAGGGGCGAGCTTGACGCCCAACGTTTGGAAGAGGCCGAAGGAGGCGAAGATGACGATCAGCGTCAGCGGAGTGTTGCGGAAGATGGTTACATACGCAGCTCCGATACCGCGTGCAATTGGGATCGGCGACACCCTCATGCCGGCCAGAACGGTGCCGATGATCAGTGCGCCGACGGCCGAGAACACGGTGAGTTGCACCGTCGTCCAGAACGCGCTGATCAGTTGATCGCCGTATTTGCTCAGTAAGTACACTTACCGTCTCCCAGGTCTCTGGTGGTGGTTCGTCTCGAACCGGGCCGGGCGGCCCCGAGGGAACCGTCCGGCCGGATGTGTGAGTGGCTCAGTACCGATCGACGGTCGGCGGCGTAGGGATCTGGTAGCCCGATGCGCCGACGGTGTCGTTGAACGCACGTTCCCATGAGCCGTCCGCGATCATCTCGTCGATGGCATCGTTGATCTTGGCACGGGACTCGTCGTCGGTCTTAGCGAGGCCGATCCCATACGGCTCCTCGGTGAAGGGCTCGCCGACAACTTTCAGTTCGCCCGGGTAGCGCGCGGCGTACCCGGCGAGGATGATGTCGTCGGTGGTGACGGCGTCGACTGCACCGTTGCGTAGCGCCTCGACGCATGCGGAGTACGTGTCGAACTCCTGGAGCTGGACGTCCCGGGCGTACCGATCCTTGACCGTCTGCGCAGGTGCAGAGCCGGTAACCGAGCACAGCTTCTTACCATCGTTGAGCGAGGTGGGGCCGGTGATGTCGGTGTTGTCGGACTGCACCAGGAGTGACTGTCCGGCTATGAAGTACGGTCCCGCGAAGTCGACCTTCTGCTTGCGGGAATCGGTAATCGAATAGGTCGCAGCTACGTAGTCGACCTCGCCGTTCTCGATCAGCGTCTCGCGCTGAGCCGACGGGGCCTCCTTGAACGTGATGTTCTCGGGTGACACACCCAGTTTGTCGGCCACATACTTGGCGACCTCGACGTCGAAGCCGGTGAAGGAGCCATCAGGATTTCGCAGCCCGAGCCCGGGCTGGTCGTACTTGATGCCGATGGTGAGGTGTCCGTCGGCCGCGCTCTCGACGGCACTCTTCGGTCCACTCCCGCCGCACGCGGATGCAACAACGGCGAGTGCCATGACCCCGATTCCTAATCGAACTGAGCGATGGATCTGCATTCTGCTCCTTCGGTTGAATGCCGGTCTTCAGTGTCTGGCACAGTGGAAGCGAAGAGCACCTATATCGACTGGCACGAGCAGCGGACGATGCTCAGGCGATCAATGACTGAGAATTTTGCCGAGGAAGTCCTTGGCCCGTTCGGAGGTCGGGGCGGTGAAGAAGGTGTTGGGATCGGTATCCTCTACGACCTGGCCATCGGCCATGAAGAGTACGCGGTCGCCGGCCTTCCGGGCGAAGCCCATTTCGTGCGTGACCACAAGCATTGTCATTCCTTCCTTGGCAAGCGAGGTCATGACGTCCAATACCTCGTTGACCATTTCCGGGTCGAGTGCTGATGTGGGCTCGTCGAACAACATGACCTTGGGGTTCATGGCGAGGGCACGTGCGATTGCAACTCTTTGCTGCTGCCCACCCGACAATTGCGCCGGGTACTTGTCCGCCTGGTTGGCGATGCCGACACGTTCGAGCAACTCGAGGGCCGTCGTTTTCGCGTCCGCGCTGCTCTTCTTCCGCACCTTCATGGGTGCGAGCATCACGTTCTCGAGGATCGTCTTGTGCGCGAAGAGGTTGAACGACTGAAATACCATCCCCACGTCGGCTCGTAGGGCTGCCAGAGCCTTACCCTCCGCGGGCAACACCTTGCCGTCGACTGCGATGGTGCCGGAATCGATGGGCTCGAGGCGGTTGATCGTCCGGCAGAGTGTCGACTTGCCGGATCCGGATGGTCCGAGAACGATCACTACCTGTCCGGCAGGAACCTCGAGGTCGATCTCCTGCAGCACGTGTAGGGCACCGTAGTGTTTGTTTACGGATTTCATCGAGATCATCGACGGTGCCTCGCCTTTGAGTAGGGTCGGCGTCGCGTCGTCGGCATGCGTCATAGTTGATGATTGTATGTCTAGACAGCAGGACGTTCTACCTGGACCGGTAAAGTGGCCGAGACGTGTGGGACTTGTGTCCTAATCAGATCATGTCGTCCGTGACGAGGCGATTCATCGAAGGCCGCCAGTTGCATGATCTGATCTCCTGACCAGCGATTCCGCTGTGGATCCGGGCCGGGCGGCGCCCTCGAGGGGAACCGTCCGGCCCGGACACGTGAGTGGCTCGCTACCGATCGACGGTCTCAGTACCGATCGACGGTCGGGGGCGTCGGGAGCTGGTAGCCCGATGCACCGACGGTGTCGTTGAACGCACGCTCCCATGAGCCGTCCGCGATCATCTCGTCGATGGCGTCGTTGATCTGGCTCCGGGCCTCTGCATCGCCCTTCGCGACGCCGATCCCGTATCGCTCCTCGGTGAAGGGTTCGCCGACAACTTTCAGTTCGCCCGGGTATTGGGCGGCGTACCCGGCGAGGATGATGTCGTCGGTGGTCACGGCGTCGACTGCGCCGTTGCGCAGCGCCTCGACACATGCGGAGTACGTGTCGAACTCCTGGAGCTGGACGTCATGCGCGTACTTGTCCTTGACCGTCTGCGCAGGCGTGGAGCCGGAAACCGAGCACAGCTTCTTACCGTCGTTGAGCGACTCGGGGCCGGTGATGTCCGCATTGTCGGACTTCACCAGGAGTGACTGCCCGGCGACGAAGTACGGTCCGGCGAAGTCGACCGATTCCTTGCGTGCATCGGTGATCGAGTAGGTGGCGGCGACGAAGTCGACTTCACCGTTCTCGATCAGCGTCTCGCGCTGAGCCGACGGGGACTCCTTGAACGTGATGTTCTCGGGTGCAACCCCCAGCTTGTCGGCCACGTACTTGGCGACCTCGACGTCGAAGCCGCTGAAGGACCCGTCGGGGTTGCGCAACCCGAGCCCGGGCTGGTCGTACTTGATGCCGACGACAAGTGAGCCATCGGACGCGCTCTGTAGAGCGCTGCGCTGCTCACCAGCACCGCCGCATGCGGATGCGACGACGGCGATCGCCATGACGCCGATCCCCATACGAATCGAGCGATTGATCTTCATGCAGATCCTCCATTTGAAACAACAGGTGTGGAGTGTCTAGCACAGTCGCTGCTCGATTACACAGGTTTGCCATCAACTTCACATGGTGAATCCTTGAATTTCGCAGGCTGAAAATCTTTCCTGGGTAACGCATTTGTTCCTCGGAAGCGAGCCGCTGGAGGCGATGCTCCGGCGGCCGGAGGCAGAAACCGGTTTCGACGGACGGTGCACCCACGGTGATGTCGATGAAGTCGGCTCGCCCGCGACGAGGTGGGTCGGTTGCGAGCCGTACCCTTGTATAGGTGGACACGATCGACGAAAACCCCTTTCCGCGCAGCCGCGGTGATGATCAGCGCAGCTACGAGGTGCGTACCTACGGCTGCCAGATGAATGTGCACGATTCCGAGCGGCTGTCCGGTCTGCTCGAAGACGCGGGCTACACGAAGGCAGGCGCAGGACAGGTGCCCGACCTCGTGGTCTTCAACACGTGCGCGGTCCGGGAGAACGCCGACAACAAGCTCTACGGCAACCTGAGTCATCTCGCACCGGCGAAGGAACGCAATCCCGACATGCAGATCGCAGTGGGTGGTTGTTTGGCTCAGAAGGACCGCGACATCGTCGTAGAAAAGGCGCCGTGGGTCGACGTGGTGTTCGGTACCCACAACATCGGGTCGCTTCCTGTGCTCCTCGATCGAGCACGCCACAATCGGCGGGCAGAGGTTGAGATCCTCGACACGCTCGAGGCATTTCCTTCCACCTTGCCCGCCAAACGGGAGTCGGCTTACGCGGGTTGGGTGTCCATTTCCGTGGGATGCAACAACACGTGCACGTTCTGCATCGTGCCCGCACTGCGCGGCAAGGAAATCGACCGGCGCCCCGGCGACATCCTGGCGGAGGTCCAGGCACTGGTGAAAGAAGGTGTCCTCGAGGTCACCCTTCTCGGGCAGAACGTAAACGCGTACGGGGTGTCCTTCGCCGACCCGGAGCAACCCCGAGACCGCGGTGCGTTCGCCGCACTGCTTCGTGCGTGCGGGGACATCGAAGGGCTCGAGCGGGTCCGTTTCACGTCACCGCACCCAGCCGAGTTCACCGACGACGTCATCGAGGCGATGGCCGCGACCCCCAACGTGTGTCCGCAGTTGCACATGCCCCTGCAGTCCGGTTCGGACCGAGTATTGAAGGCGATGCGCCGCTCCTACCGGAAGTCGCGGTTCCTCGGGATCATCGACAAGGTACGCACCGCGATGCCGCACGCGGCGATAACTACCGACATCATCGTGGGCTTTCCAGGCGAGACCGAGGAAGACTTCCAGGAAACTCTCGACGTCGTCCGCCGGGCGCGATTTACCAGTGCCTTCACGTTCCAGTACTCCAAGCGGCCCGGTACCCCGGCAGCTGAGATGGACGAGCAGGTCCCGAAGGCCGTCGTTCAAGAACGGTACGACCGTCTCATTGCGTTGCAGGAGGAGATTTCCCTCGAGGAGAACCGGAAGTTCGTCGGGGCCGAGGTGGAACTACTCGTCGCCGCCGGCGAGGGCCGGAAGAACGCAGAGACAGCCCGAATGAGCGGCCGCGCACGAGACGGCAGGCTCGTCCACTTCCGGCCGGAGGGAAACCTCGACGGAATCATTCGACCCGGCGACGTCGTCACGATCGTCGTCAGCGCTGCGGCGCCTCACCACCTCGTCGCCGATACCCCGGTCTTGACACATCGACGAACCCGCGCGGGTGACTCCTTCGATAGGGGCGTCACTCCGAAGACCCCGCCGATCGGCGTAGGACTCGGTCTACCGAAGATCGGCGCCCCGGCACAACTACCTGCTCAGATTGGATGCAACGCATGACCTCCGCGGACGACTTCGATCGGACCCCCGGCGAGAAGTCGAGTAACGAGAGCGATCCGATCGAGGATTACCGAAAAGACTTCGACGCCGCCGAGAAGAAAGTGGCCGGTGAGATCGACCCGGGCGTGCGTGCGCTGGTGGTCGCGGTCGCAATCGTGATCTTGCTGGGCTCGTTGACGTTGCCGCATTCCGGCATCGCGAACGGGTGGGAGGTGCTGGTGAACAGCAACGAGGCGCGCGCCGAGTCGATCGCACTTCCGTCGCGTCTGTTCGTCGGGTTCGCGGTGGTGTTCGGAGTGATCGTGTCGATGTTGGCCCTGGTCACCCGCCGTTGGATTCTGGCCTGGATCGCTCTCGCGGGCACTGCTGTGTCCATCGTGCTCGGGATGCTTGCCATCTGGTCGCGGCAGACACCGCCACCGGGAGTCGTTGCCTCCGGTCCCGGAATAGGGCTGATCATCGGTTGGCTCGTCGTCATCGTGCTCACGTTCCACTGGCTGAAGGTGGTCTGGGGACGAACCGCGCTCCAGATGGCGGCCGAAGAAGAACGCCGCGCCGCAGCCGCGGAAGCGGAGCGGCGCGGCGATTGGAACGTCGGCTGACGCCGAGCCCGACCCGCTGCGGGCCCGTGGTACGTGGCGCTAGTGACCGCTGATGGCCTCCTCCGCAGCCTCGGCCCATTCACGCCACTGCTTGGCCTGTGCGAGTGCAGTCTCGGCATCCTTCGTCTTACCCGCCGCCGTGGCCTTGGCGGCCTGTTCCTCGAACTGCGCGACGCGTTCCCGGAACTGCGCAGCGCGTGCCATGGCCTCCGGGTCGGTGCGACGCCACTGCTCGTCGGCGGCGTCGTGAACCCGCTTCTCGACGGCCCGAAGCTTGCCTTCGAGGTCGTGCATCCGCTCGCGAGGCACTTTGCCGATGGCGTCCCACTTCTCCTGGAGGTCACGCAGTGCGGCCCTCGCGGCGGCGATGTCCTTGGACGGATCGATGTTCTGGGCGCTCTTCAGCAGCGCCTCTTTGGCCACGGCGTTCTCCTCGAACTCGGCATCACGCTCGGAGGAGGCCGCATTGCGGGCAGAGAAGAACACGTCCTGGGCGGTCTTGAACCGTTTCCACAGTGCGTCGTCTGCGTCGCGTGGAGCGCGACCGGCCGCCTTCCACTCGGTGAGGAGATCGCGAAACGCTCCCGCGGTGGGACCCCAATCGGTCGAACTCGATAGCGCCTCGGCCTGGACGACAAGTTCTTCCTTCCTCGCCTTGGCAGCCGCACGCTCACGGTCGAGTTCGGCAAAGTGCGCGCCGCGCCGCCGGTTGAACGCCTCCCGCGCCTTGGAATACCGCTTCCACAGCGCATCGTCGATTTTGCGATCGATTCCGCGGATGGTCTTCCACTCGTCCAGGATCTCTCGTAGACGGTCGCCCGCAGCTTTCCACTGCGTCGACTCGGCGCCGATCTTCTCGGCCTCGGCGGCCAGTTCTTCCTTGCGTTCGATGTGGGCCTTTCGAGACAGTTCCTTCTCATGCTTGGCATGGGCCGCCGCCTCGTCCGATTCCACGATGATGACATCGAGGCGCGCCGCGAGTGAGTCGATGTCGCCGATCACCGCGGCGGTCGGAAGTGACTCGGCGATCGCGACCGCTGCCGCCTTCGTCTTCTTCGCGTCGCCGGCGCCCGAACTCAGCCTTGCTTCGAGCAGAGCCACCTCCGTCGCGAGATCATCGAAACGCCGACCGAAGTGTGCCAGTCCCTCCGCAGCATCGCCGGCCTGCCACGAGCCGATCTGCCGTTCTCCGTCCGCGGTCTTGACCCAGGCCGTGCCGTCTTCGTCGACGCGACCGAACTTGCTCGGATCGCTCTCGGCGGGGACAGGAGGAGCGGAGAGGGCGTGCGTCGGGGTGGGGTGGGGCTTGGGTACACCGGGTTTGGCGGGCCCACTCGGTTTCGGGACGCTGGGCTTCGGCGTGTCGTGCTGCTGAGCGGCAGGCTCCACGCCGGGCTGCGCGTCGCTGCTGTCGGTCATCGGTACCTCATCTCTGCCGCGCGTCACGGCTGCCTGAACGCATTATCGACTCCATACGACCCGGTACGGGTGCTGGTTTCCATTCAACCCGGTACGGGCCCTATGAGCTATTGAATCAGGTCGGTGGGTCTCTGGTTTGCAACCGATCGGCTGCTATGCCCGATTCGCATGCCGGACGCTTGTGCGCGGTCGGCTAGCGTGACGGTGTGTTCAACGCCGCAATCCTCGTGCCTTCGCCGCCGCTTCTGGTTCCCGAACTGTCAGGGCCGGCGGCTGTAGAGGCGACTCCTCTACGAGATGCGGTCGCTGCGGCCGCCGAGGCGCTGTACGCGCTCACAACCGATTGGGTAGCGATCGGGGCGGCGTCGGAGGCGGCCGACATCGAGCCGGATGTCCGAGGCACCTATCGCGGGTACGGCGTCGATGTGCGGGTCGCGCTGCGCCCTGGCTCGGCCCGCGAGCCAGACCCGGACCTACCATTGGCTGCGCTCACGGCCGGATGGATCCGGGGCACGTGCGCGCCCACGGCCGTCGTCGATGCACGGATACTGGCGTTCGACCTGTCGGCGGAGCAATGCGCCGAGTACGGTGCCGAACTGCGTTCTTACCTCGACCACGATCACAAGCCCCGCGGCCTCATGATCGTCGCGGACGGCGCGAACACGCTCGATGCACGGGCCCCCGGTGCGTTCGACCCACGTGCGGGGGGTGTGCAGGCGAGGATCGAGACGGCCCTGGACATCGGTGACCGCGACACGCTGCTCGCGCTCGAACCCTCGGAATGCGCGTCACTCGGTATCGGCGGGCGCGTTCCCTGGCAGGTGTTGGCCGGTGTGTTCGGCGTTCCACCATCCTCATGCCGGACGTTCTACAGCGCGGCCCCGTACGGGGTGGGCTACCACGTCGGGGAGTGGCGCCCGTGACGCGGCCTGCGCCTGTTGCCGTCGTCGGCCCCACCGGTACCGGTAAATCTGATCTCGCCCTGGATCTGGCCGAACGCCTTCGCGGTGAGATCGTCAATATCGACGCGATGCAGTTGTACCGGGGAATGGACATCGGCACTGCAAAACTCGCCCCCGCAGAGCGGCGCGGGATACCGCACCATCAACTCGACGTGCTCGACGTGACCCAGACTGCCACCGTCGCCAATTATCAGCAGGCGGCGGCCCATGATGTCGAGGAGATCACAGAGCGCGGCGCCGTGCCAATCATCGTCGGCGGATCGATGATGTATGTCCAGTCGCTGCTCGACGAGTGGAGTTTCCCCGCCACCGACGCGGACGTACGGGCGCGATGGGAGGCGTTTCTCGCGCAGCGGGGTGTCGCGGCCGTGCATGAAGAATTGAGCCGTGTCGACCCCGAGGCTGCGGCATCGATCCTCCCGACCGACGGGAGGCGCCTGGTCAGAGCGCTCGAGGTCGTGGAGATCACTGGCCGGCCGTTTGCGGCGTCCGCGCCGCGCATCGGCGAGCCGCGATGGGGAACACGGATCATCGGCGTCGACCGCGAGAGCACCGAACTGGACGAGAGGCTCCGGCTCCGCACGCGACTGATGTTCGAGCGAGGTCTCGTCGATGAAGTGCGGGGACTGATCGACGTGGGCTTGCGAGAAGGTGTGACTGCCCCTCGGGCGATCGGCTACGCACAGGTCCTGGCGTGGTTCGACGGCGAATACGATCTCGACGAGGCGCAGGAGCGCACCTTCATCGGCACTCGCCGGTACGTGCGTCGGCAGCGGTCGTGGTTCCGTCGGGATCGCCGCATCCGTTGGGTGGACGGAAACGACCCCGACATTGCTAACACCGTGATCAGAGGACTCGACGACATCCGGATGCTCGGAGAGCGATGAACCATATGCGACGAAATAGCAAGGAGGCGTGGACGAACTGTTTGTTCGGTGCCGTTCGATAGAGTGGTGCTTATGGACTTCAGTAAGGGGCACGGCACCGAGAACGACTTCGTGGTCCTGCCCGATCTCGAGGTCCGCATCGACTTGTCTGCTGCGCGGGTGACCGCGTTGTGTGATCGTCGACGGGGGATCGGAGCTGACGGGGTCCTGCGCGTGGCCAAGGCCGGTGCACTCGTGACGGCCGGTGTGCTCGCCGAGCTTCCCGGCGGTGTGTCCGAGGACGACTGGTTCATGGACTACCGCAACGCGGACGGATCGATTGCCGAGATGTGCGGCAACGGTGTTCGAGTCTTCGCCCACTACCTTCGGTCGGCGGGCTTCGAGGCACGTGAAGAGTTCGTGGTCGGTAGCCGGGCGGGCGGTAGGCCGGTGATCGTGCATTCCACAGACGGCGCCGACGGAGATGTGACCGTGGGCATGGGTGCCGTCCGGGATCTGGGTACCAGCACCGCGACCATCGACGGCAAGGTCTTGAGCGGAATCGGCATAGACGTCGGTAATCCGCATCTGGCTTGCGTGGATCCACATCTGACAGCGGACTCACTCGCGGCACTCGACCTGACGGCCGCCCCGGGATTCGATCCCGGCTTCTTCCCGCACGGGGTGAACGTGGAGATCCTCACCCGAATCGAAGCCGGCGCCGTCGACATGCGTGTGCACGAGCGCGGGGTCGGCGAGACGAGATCGTGCGGCACCGGTACGGTAGCCGCCGCGACAGCCGCGCTGCGCTTCGACGGGTCCGACTCCGGTGAGGTGAATGTCCGCATTCCCGGTGGTCAGGTAACCGTGGCGCTGTCCGATGGGCAGGCAACCCTTCGTGGTCCCTCCACACTCGTGGCATCAGGAGATCTCGCCGACAGCTGGTGGAACGCCGTCGCCTGATCGCTTCGCAAAATGCGCGTGCGCGCTCTGGGCGTTCCGTGTGATCATCATGCCCCGGACGTTTTGTGGGATTATGAGGGTGTATGACGAAATCACATCGCACAGAAGAAACGCCGATCTTCGACTTCGCCGAGCTCGCCTACGACGACGGGAGTCCTTCGGTCGGCGAGATGCAACTCGAGGACCGCAGCGCATTGCGCAGGGTCGCCGGGCTTTCGACCGAGCTCACCGATATCACCGAGGTCGAGTACCGGCAGTTGCGCCTCGAACGCGTGGTGCTGGTCGGCGTCTGGACGCAGGGGACCGTGGCGCAAGCCGAATCCAGCATGGCCGAACTTGCGGCACTCGCCGAAACTGCGGGATCGGAGGTCCTCGAGGGTCTTGTCCAGCGGCGTGACAAACCTGACGCGGCCACCTACATCGGTTCCGGCAAGGCCGAGGAACTTCGCGAGGTCGTGCTCGCGACTGGCGCCGACACCGTGATCTGCGACGGTGAGCTCACACCTGCGCAGTTGACTGCCCTGGAGAAGGTCGTCAGGGTCAAGGTCATCGATCGGACAGCGCTGATCCTCGACATCTTCGCCCAACACGCCACGTCCAGAGAGGGCAAGGCGCAGGTGACTCTGGCGCAAATGGAGTACATGCTGCCGCGACTGCGCGGCTGGGGTGAGTCGATGTCCCGGCAGGCGGGCGGTCGTGCCGGCAGCAACGGTGGCGTGGGTCTGCGCGGTCCTGGTGAGACCAAGATCGAAACGGACCGGCGTCGTATCCGTGAGCGGATGGCAAAACTGCGCCGCGAGATCAAAGGAATGAAGGCCGCCCGCGACACGAAGCGCACCCGCCGACTCCGCAGTGAGGCGCCATCCATCGCGATCGTCGGATACACGAACGCCGGTAAGTCGAGCCTGCTCAACGCGTTGACCGGATCCGGCGTACTTGTGCAGAACGCGCTCTTCGCCACCCTCGATCCGACTACGCGCCGTGCCGTGCTGGATGACGGGCGCGAGTACACCCTGACGGACACCGTCGGTTTCGTGCGGCACCTGCCCACGCAATTGGTCGAGGCCTTCAGGTCGACGCTCGAGGAAGTCACAGACGCGGACCTGCTGCTGCACGTCGTCGACGGTTCCGATCCACTGCCCACGGATCAGATCAAGGCGGTGCGCGAGGTGATCACTGAGGTGCTCAGTGAGAATGATGCACCGGCGCCACCCGAACTCATCGTGGTGAACAAGGTCGATGCGGCGGACCCGGTCACATTGACCCAATTGCGCGGACTGTTGCCCGGCGCGTCGTTCGTCTCCGCCCGGACCGGCGAAGGCATCGCGGAGTTGCGGGGGCATCTCTCCGAAGTTCTGGTCCGACCGGAGATCGAGATCAGCGTCCTGCTTCCGTATACCCGGGGCGACCTCATGTCCCGAATTCACGCGGACGGGCAAATTCTCGACTCCTCCCACGGGGAGGACGGCACACGCGTTCATGCGCGGGTGCCCGAGTCGTTGGCCTCGGCCTTGGTTCAGTACGCCGGCAGTGCCTGACCGCCGGCGGTGGGCCGCGGCGGCCGCCGTTGCCGCGCTCGTGGGTTGCGCATCACTGGTGACGGGTACGACCGGGTCAGCGGAGCCGGTCCTACGTGACCGTATCTTGGTCGATGCGGCGGAATTCACCCCGATCTGCACACCCGACGACTCCGACGTCGGCGCACCGGCGGAGTCGTCACTCGAGGAACTGTCCGGGCTCGTCTCGGCCGCCGGACTGCTGTATGCGGTCGGTGACAGCGGTTCCGATCGTGCCGTCGCGGTCATGGACGCGGACTGCGTGGTGCAGCGCTGGCTTCCTCTACCCGTCGATCCATACGATGTCGAAGACATGGCCCTCGGACCGGACGGGCGCCTGTGGTTGGCCGATGTCGGCGACAACGGGCGTAGACGTGAAACCGTGGCACTCATTGCAATGGACCGTGACACCGGTGTTGGAGAGTTGCACCGTTTGACGTATCCGGACGGTCCGCATGACGCCGAGACGCTCTTGATCCAACGCGACGGCACCCCGCTGATCGTCACGAAGGAGATTCTCGGGGTGGGCAGTGTGTACAGGCCGGTCGGTGACGTGGGAGTGGGCGGACTGGCCACACCCGGTCCCACGCCGCTCGAGAAGGTGGCGGTGCTGGACCCCTCGGAGACCAGCGGCAAGGGGGTCGAAGGGAGTGGCAACGCCGCGCCCTCGCTGCGACCGACGATGTTCACCGGTGGGGCGGTGTCTGCGGACGGGACCGTCGCCGCCGTGCGGAACTACTCCGACGTGTTCCTCTACTCGGCACCGGACGGTGACCTGCTGTCGGCCTTCGCATCGGGTCCCGTCGTGCGTGCGCGGGTGCCGCAGCAACCGCAGGGTGAATCGGTCGCGTTCACCGAGAGCGGGGATCTGCTGATCGCGTCCGAAGCCCGCGAGGGGCCGATTCCCGCGATTCAGGTGCTTCCCGGTGCTGTGTCGCTGGTGCAGGGCACGCAACCTGCCGGGACCGTTGTCGATGATGAATCGGCCGAGTCCTCCGGAACACGGTGGGAGATCGGTGTCGCCGCCCTTCTCGGGGTCGCGCTGACGGCAGTTCTCGGTTACGTCGCCCTTCGCCGAGTTCGGTCGTCAGCCCTCTAGGGCAACAGCGCGAACGGGGGCACCGTCGAGGCCCGCCAGGCGAATCGGGAACGCCGAGAACAAGGGACTCGGGGTCGTCACAGCGGCGAGGTTCGCCAGGTTCTCGAAGATGACTCCCTCGGCGCCGAGAATGACTTCGTGGAAGGGGAGGTGTGCGGCGCCGAGATCGCCCCGCGATTGGGCTTCGGTGGGTGAGAAGTCCGGGCTCGGTAGATCGACACCGACCGATCGAATCTGGTGGGAGGCGAGGTAGTCGGCAATTTCGACATCCAGGAAGGGGTGCTCGAAATACGCCGGTGTGTTGAAGCGCTCGGACCAGCCGGTCTGAAAGATCACGATCTCTCCCGCCACCAGACCGTCGAGCTGCGTGATGACGCGATCGAGGCCGATGCGTTGCTGCCTCCGCGTCTCGGGCACTCGAATGATTCGCGAACGGCCATGGAACAAGGTCAGGTCGACCTCGTCGATCGTGGCGGCATCCTCGATGCGGTGTGCGGGTGCATCCACGTGGGTGCCGCTATGAGTTCCCATGTGTAGTGCGGACACACGGAACCCATCGGCCCGAATCGTCGTCACGGTCTCGAAGGAAAAGGCCGGATCTCCTGGGAAAACCGACATCCCGGGCGTCAGGGGCTGGCTGAGGTCGATGATGCGAACAGGCATGGTGTTGTTCCTGTCGTCCGGACGACACGTCAGTGCTGAGTGAAGTTGTTCGTAGTGTGCACTACGTCGACCCGCCGTTCCGGCGCATTTGCTGACGCCGGAACATTGTCATGCGTCGAGGTCTGTCGCCACCAGTTGCGCAACCTTCTCGACCGTATCGGCATCTTCGCTGGTGACGGTGACATCGGTGCCCTTGGAGGCACCGAGCGTCATGATGAGCAGGGCAGACCCTGCGTCTACCGGTTCGCCGTCCGCAACTGCGAGCGTGACGGGCACTCCGGCGGTCGCGACTGCTTCGGCGATGACTGCGGCGGGGCGGGCGTGCAGGCCGATGGACGAACCTACTGCAACTGTGGTGCTGGGCATGCAATTTCTCCTTGTTCGGGTAGTGGTAATTCGGGTGGAAACAACTAGGTCGAGTGGATGAACCGATGTCATACTGCGACTGCCACTCTGCCCTGGTCGAGTTCGGCATCAGGGGTGCTGGGCCTGATGAATTCCTTGGCGCCGACGACGCACAGCGCTGCCACGAGGACACCGA
Organism: Rhodococcus sp. WMMA185; assembly: GCF_001767395.1. Classification (NCBI taxonomy): domain Bacteria; kingdom Bacillati; phylum Actinomycetota; class Actinomycetes; order Mycobacteriales; family Nocardiaceae; genus Rhodococcus; species Rhodococcus sp. WMMA185. Next base: position 1,386,726 of record NZ_CP017014.1, read on the forward strand.
GGGCCAGCGCGACGACGAACCACAGCAGATTTCCGACGGCGAAGAACACCAAGAAACCGCCGTGCGGCGCGCTGAGGCTGACGTCGAACATCATGATCAGTGACCCGGTCACCGCACCGCCAACCATCATCGAAGGAATGACGCGCAAGGGGTCGGCTGCGGCGAATGGAATGGCACCTTCGGAAATGAACGCCGAGCCCAGCAGCCACGCAGCCTTGCCATTCTCGCGCTCGGCCTCGCTGAACAAGCTGGGACGCAGAATCGTCGAGGCGACTGCCATCGCCAGTGGCGGTACCATTCCCGCCGCCATCACAGCGGCCATGATGCGAAGCGACGCAGGGTCGTTGACGTTCAGTCCGGCCACCGCAAACGCGTACGCCGCCTTGTTTACCGGGCCACCGAGGTCGAAGCACATCATCAGCCCGAGAACGACGCCCAGGAACAGAATCGAACTACCCGACAGTCCGTTGAGCCAGTCGGTCAGGCCTGAGGTGATCGCGGCCAGCGGACGGCCCAGAACCAGGAACATCAGTGCACCGACGATCAGAGTCGCGAACAATGGGATGACGACCACCGGCATCAGACTGCGCAGCCATCTGGGAACCGCGATCCGGGTGAGCCACAACGCCACCGCGCCGGCGATCAGACCACCGACGAGTCCGCCGATGAAACCCGCGCCCACGAACGCGGCTACAGCACCCGCCGTGAAGCCTGGTGCGAGACCCGGTCTGTCTGCGATCGCGAATGCGATGTAGCCGGCCAGGGCGGGGATCAGGAATTCGAAGGCCAACGACCCAAGTTGGAACAGCACTGCGCCCAGGTATGTTGCGAGCCCACCGTCCGGTAGGTTGCCCAGGGAGTTGTTGAGGACAATATCCGTTGCGGGCTCGGAGATCTCGTATCCGCCGATCAGGAAGCCGAGCGCGATGAGAAGGCCGCCGGCGGCGACGAACGGGATCATGTAGCTGACACCGGTGAGCAGCACCTGCCGTAGGTGGGTGCCCCATCCGGTCGTGCCGACCGACACTTCCGGGTCGGGCGTGCGACGGTCGACGTCCACAGTCGCGGCCGACTGGTCCGAACCCGCGTGCAGCGCTTCGCTGATCATCCTGTCGGGTTCGTTGATCGCACGTTTCACCCCGGATGTGACCACGGGTTTGCCTGCGAACCGGTGCTTGCCCCTGACTTGAACGTCGGTGGCAAAGATGACGGCGGTCGCACCGGCGATCAACCTCGGCGCCAGCGGGGCGCTACCGCCCGAACCCTGGGTCTCCACGTGGACGGTGACACCCGCACGCTTGCCGGCTGCGACGAGCGAGTCGGCAGCCATGTAGGTATGGGCGATACCTGTGGGACATGCCGTGACGGCGACGATGTGCTTCGGTGCCGCTGATCCGGAATTCGCTTCTGGCGCCGGTTCGCGTTCGGAAGGGGGTGCGGCAGTCTGTGTCGCTGGGGTCGAGAGAACGCCCTCGACCAGGGTGACGATATCGGTCGCTGTGTTCGCAGCACGTAGTGCGCCGACGAATTCGGGGCGCACCAGTGCCCGTGCGAGTGAGGAGAGCAACTTCATGTGCTCGGTGCCGGCACCCTCGGGGGCCGCGATGAGGAATACGAGGTCGGCTGTCCCGTCAGGGGCCCCGAAGTCGACACGCCGATCGAGCCGAGCGAATCCGAGGGAAGCTGACCGAACGCTCACCGAGCGGCAGTGAGGGATGGCAATTCCACCTGGAAGGCCTGTCGCCGAGTGGGATTCACGTTCCATTGCGGCTTCGTGGAGCGTAACCGCATCGGTGGCACGTCCGGCGTCCGCGAGACGATTGGCGAGTGCGAAGATCACCTCGGCTTTGGAGGCCCCGAGGTCGGAATCCAGGGAGACCAGGTCTTCGCTGATAATCCGTGAACCCGCTTGAAGGTCGGGTAGCGAGTTGTCGGACATGGTGTTTCCTCTTGTTTCAGGCCGGGTCGGAGATGGGGGAGTGGAGATCGGTGACAGTGACGGTGTCGAAATCGACGTACGCGGGTGTCGGCAACGCGGTGCCGGGGAGTGCCGCGGCCGCTGTGCCGTATGCGACGGCTGAACGGAGACAGTCCGCGGGCGCGCCGCCGCCGACATGCGCCGCGAGGTATCCAGCCAGGGATGCATCGCCTGCACCCACGGTGTTGCGGGCGACGATCGGTGGTGAGGTTGCGGACCAGGCGCCGGCCTCCGTCACGAGTACCGCGCCGGCGGCACCGAGTGTGGCGAGGACTGTTCCGGCCCCGCGGTCCACGAGTTGCCGGCCGGCGTGTGCGGTGACCGCCCAGTCTCCGCGTAGCGCAGACTTTTCGAGTAGTGCCGCGTCGGCGCCGGTCACCTGGGCGAGTTCCTCGCTGTTGGGTTTGAGCAGGTTGGGGGCAGCCGCGGGAAATCGGTTGGCGAGGGCGAGGAGAGGGGCATCCGACGTGTCGACGGCGACGCGGCACGGCGACGAGCGAAGCTCCTCTACGAGCGCCGCGTACCAGTCGGTGGGAACACCGGGGGGTAGCGAACCGGACAGCACGACCCAATCCGCGCGGGACCCGTGCTCGATGATCTCGGTCTGCAGATCTGCGAGGGATATCTCGGACATCGTGATGCCAGGTTCGTTGATCTTGGTGGTGGTGCCATCCGGTTCGGTGATCGTGATGTTGGTGCGGGCTGCACCGGGCATCGCCACGCCGATGTGCTCGATCTTGTGATCGGACAGAGCTGCCAACAGCGGATCCTCCTCGTTGCCGGGCACGACCGCGATAGCCGCGATGCCTGCCGACGTGAGTGCCCGCGCAACGTTCACGCCTTTGCCGCCGGGTTCGCTGCGGGTCGCTCTTGCGCGCAGGACCGTCCCTCGTTCGAGGCGTCCACCCAGATCGACCGTGCGGTCGATGCTCGGATTGGCGGTCAGGGTAACGATCATGCGATCACCACCTCGATCTCTCGGTCTTGGAAGCTGGCGCGGTCTGTCGGACTGATCTCGTCATCGGTTATGAGGATGTCCACGCTGTGGATGGGCGCGAAGCTGACGAGGTGTTCGCGACCCACTTTCGATGCGTCGGCGACGACGACCACGCAGTTGGCAGAGCGCACCATCGCGCGCTTTACCGCCGCCTCTTCGGTATCGGGCGTGGACAGACCGTGTTCGACGCTCAGCGCGTTGGTGCCGATGAACGCTACATCGACTCGAAGGAGGTCGAGGATGCGAAGGGCCTCATCTCCGACCGTGGCCTGCGTGGTTCCCCGGACGCGGCCGCCCAGCATGTGGAGATTGATCGAACTGAACCCCGCGAGGCGAGCCGCGATCGGAACCGAGTTGGTGATCACCGAAAGATCGAGATCGGGGGGGAAGCCGTTGATGATGCGTCCCGTGGTGGTTCCCGCGTCGAGCAGGACACTGCCCCCAGATGCTGGAAGGTAGGAGCCTGCGAGCTTGGCGATCCGGTCTTTTTGTTCCGCCCGAGTGTGCTCGCGCTCCACCAAACCTGGTTCGGTAACAGTGAGGGTGGTTGCAGGCACGGCGCCGCCGTGCACTCGGCGGACGTGCCCGAGGCGCTCGAGAAGAGCGAGGTCGCGGCGGACGGTCTCGGTGGTGACGCCGAAAGTGTCGGCCAAGTCCGCCACCGACACGCGTCCCCGTTGGGAGATCATGGTGGCGACTTCCTGCCGGCGTTCTTCCGGATACACGCGTCTCCCTTCCAACTCTTGTCGATGAATCCTTCGGTGATGCGATCAGCTGAGGCGGGCGCACCACAATGTTGCTTCATGTTGTTTTACGCCCACTTATGTTGGCACGTCAAGGGCGAGGGTAATCTCCATCACGTAGGCAGAAGCGAGCCAGTCAGGAGGATCCGATGACCGAAACCCGCGAAGCCGTGCGAGGAACACCGGTAGTTCCTGGTGTCGCGTACGCGCCGGTGATCTGGCCTTCTCCGAGACCCGAGCTCGAGCCTGGGCTGCCGCGCATCGATGCGTCGTCGCGGGACGGTGAGAAGCTCCGTTTCGAAGAGGCGGCTGCTGTGGTCGCGCAGCGGCTACGTGATCGTGCGTCCACGGCCTCCGGCGCGGCCACCGAGGTACTGCTGGCCAATGCCGCCATGGCGGTGGACCGCGGCTGGCTGGGCGCGGCACAAAAGCTGATTGCGGACGGAACCCCCGCCGAGGAGGCGGCGGCCCAGGCAACCGAGCAGTTCGTCGTCTTGTTCACCAAGATGGGAGGGCTGATGGCAGAGCGCGTAACGGATCTTCGCGACGTTCGGGATCGGGTCCTCTCGGAACTCCTGGGTCTCCCGGAGCCCGGCATCTCGACGCCCGAGACTCCGTCGATCCTCTGCGCGCGAGACCTGGCTCCTGCCGACACGGCGGGTCTCGATCCTGAAATGATCGTCGGTCTTGTCACCGTCCTCGGTGGACCGACCAGCCACACAGCCATCATCGCTCGGCAGCTCGGGATCCCCTGCGTCGTAGCGGCGGACGGCCTCGAGTCCGTCACCGCCGGTACGACCGTACTTCTCGATGGTGAGGCCGGGGAACTTGTGGTGGAACCGGACCCAGGAGAGGCTCGCTCAGCGGTGGAGCAGAGCCGGGCCGACCGGGCACGCATCCAGGGTTGGAAGGGTCCGGGCCGAACGAGTGACGGTGTGTCCGTATCGATCTTGGCCAATGTCCAAGATGGTGCGGGTGCGCGGTCGGCCAGTACGACTGCCGCCGAGGGTGTCGGCCTCTTTCGTACCGAGTTGTGTTTCCTGGACCGCGATTCCGAGCCAGGCATCGACGAGCAGGCCGAGATCTATGCCGAAGTGCTCGAGGCGTTCGCGGAGCGCAAGGTTGTGATCCGGACGCTCGATGCAGGTTCGGACAAGCCACTTCGCTTCGTCCGTCAAGTGGACGAGGAAAATCCGGCACTCGGTGTTCGGGGTATCCGAATCGCGGCCGACAACCCGGGAATCCTCAGTAGACAGCTCGATGCAATTGCTTTGGCGGCCAATCGGACTCGATCGCAGCCGTGGGTGATGGCACCGATGATCGCCACCGCTGCCGAGGCCGCGTCTTTCGCCACAGAGGTTCGGGCCCGCGGGCTGGTGCCGGGTGTGATGATCGAGGTTCCGGCGGCAGCACTGCTCGCAGACAGGCTTCTCGAGCACGTTGACTTCCTGTCAATCGGCACGAACGACCTCGCGCAGTACACGATGGCCGCCGACAGAATGTCCCCTGAGCTGGCGTCATTCACCGACCCTTGGCAGCCTGCGGTGCTCGCGCTCGTGGCTCGCACCGCAGACGCCGGTGGCGCAACCGGTAAGCCGGTGGGAATCTGCGGCGAGGCCGCAGCGGACCCACTCCTCGCGTGTGTGCTCGTCGGTCTGGGTGCGACGTCATTATCGTGCGCCGCTGCCGCAGTGCCGGGTGTCGGGGCGAAGCTAGGCACCGTGACGTTGGACACGTGTCGGCGTGCTGCGGAGGCGGTCCTCGCGACGAGCGACCCCGTGGAAGCGCGAGCCGCCGCGACCCTGATCTTCGAGGGCTAGTCGGCGAAACCTGCACCGAATTACGGAGACTCGGGGAGCCTGCTTACTATTGCCGACTTGTGACCAACAGAATCACTCGCGACGATGGCCCCCGCACGCCCGAACCCTCGGTATTCTCGCGAACCTTCGGATGGACGGTTCACGGTGACGGTCGGAGGATCATCGACGGCGAGGTCGTCGCGCCGGACGAACGGTTGACATGGCCCCGCACCGTCGGGATCGGGATGCAACATGTCATCGCCATGTTCGGCGCCACCCTGCTCGTCCCGACCATCACGGGTTTCCCGGTCACGACCACGCTGCTGTTTTCCGGTATCGGAACGGCGCTGTTCCTACTGATCACCCGAGGCCGAATCCCCAGCTACCTCGGGTCCTCGTTCGCGTTCATCGCACCGCTTACGGCTTCGCAAGGGTCGGGCGCCGCAGCGCAACTCGGTGGCGTGGTGGCGGCCGGTGTGCTGTTGCTCTTGGTCGGCGTGGTGGTGAAGCGCGCCGGATCACGGGTTATCGATGCCTGTATGCCCCCCGTCGTTACGGGTGCCGTCGTTGCACTGATCGGGCTCAATCTCGCGCCTGTGGCGGTGGACTCGTTTCAATCGCAGCCGTTGATAGCCGGTGTGACGCTTCTTTCGATCCTGCTCGTGACGGTCATCGGTCCGGGACTGCTCGGGCGTCTGAGCATCCTGGTCGGCGTGGTTATCGGGTGGGTGTTCGCGGCTTTGAACGGCGGACTCGCCGAAGAGCGCGTAGCGGCACTGCGGCAGGCGGACTGGTTCGGGGTGCCCGAACTGCAGGGGCCGACATTCGAGTGGTCGGTGATCGCCCTGACACTTCCCGTGGTCATTGTGTTGATCGCGGAGAACGTCGGTCACGTGAAGGCGGTGGCCGCGCTGACCGGGCGTCCGCTCGACGACGTTGCCGGCGATGCGCTCGTCGCGGATGGGCTGGCTACCTCACTCGCTGGATTCGGCGGCGGCTCCGGCACCACCACCTACGCGGAGAACATCGGTGTCATGGCCGCAACACGCGTCTATTCCACCGCCGCCTACTGGGTTGCCGCCGCGACCGCGGTGGTGCTGGCATTCTCGCCGAAATTCGGCGCGCTGGTGTTCACCGTCCCCAGTGGCGTGATCGGCGGTGCGACTCTCGTGCTGTACGGACTGATCGGCGTTCTGGGTGTGCGGATCTGGATGGATGCGAAGGTGGACTTCACCGATCCGGTGAACTTGACCGTGGTCGCGACAGCGCTCGTCGCGGGCATAGGCAACCTGACATTGACCATTGGGTCGGTGGAACTCGGTGGGATCGCTTGGGGGTCGGTGGGCATTCTGGTTGCATACCCCGTGATGCGTTCGCTCACAAAGTTCAAGGGAGCCAGACGGAAGAACGCATGAGTCACGAAACCCGATCACCTGGGTCATGCCCCGCAGCGGCTGCCGTCTCTACGGTCGAACGAGACGTACCCTGGCAGTTGACGTGAGGAGTCGGCGTGGAGCGCACCCTGTTCGAACCGGAACACGAGTTGTTTCGACAGTCGTACAAGCAGTTTCTTGCACAGTATGCCGAGCCGAACCATGCGAGGTGGGAAGAGCAGAACATCGTCGACCGCAGCCTATGGGTGGAGGCCGGTAAGCAAGGCTTCCTCGGTATGGCGGTGCCGGAGGAATTCGGTGGCGGCGGAGTACAGGACTTCCGGTACAACGCGATTGTCACCGAGGAGAACACCCGCGGCGGATACAGCGGCATCGGGTTCACGCTGCACAACGACGTCGTGGCGCCCTACCTGCTCGATCTGTGCGATGAGGAGCAGAAGCGGCGCTGGCTGCCCGGCTTCGCCTCAGGTGAATTGATCACGGCAATCGCGATGACCGAACCCGGCACCGGTAGTGATCTGCAGGGAATCAAGACTCGTGCGGTGCGTGATGGCGACGATTGGGTTCTCAACGGATCGAAGACTTTCATCACAAACGGAATCAACGCGGACCTCGTGATCGTCGTCGCGTGTACCGACCCGGACAAGGGTTCGCAAGGATTCAGCCTCCTCGTGGTCGAGCGGGGCATGCCGGGTTTCGAGCGCGGCCGCAATCTCGACAAGATCGGGATGAAGGCACAGGACACGGCCGAGTTGAGCTTCACCGATGTCCGGGTTCCCGCCGCCAACCTCCTCGGTGAGGAGGGAATGGGATTTCTCTACTTGATGAAGAATCTTCCGCAAGAGAGGTTGTCGATCGCGGTTGTGGCCGCGGCGGCGATGGAATCGGCGCTGGACATGACCATTCAGTACTGCCGGGACCGGAAGGCGTTCGGTAAGTCGATCGGCAGCTTTCAGAACACCCGGTTCGTACTCGCCGAACTTGCCACCGAGACCACAGCGGTCCGTGTCCTCGTCGACAAGTTCATCGAGATGCTGGGCGATGGGAAACTGTCGGTGCAAGACGCTGCGATGGCGAAGTGGTGGACGACCGAGGCGCAGGTCCGGCTGATCGACCGGTGCTTGCAACTGCACGGTGGTTACGGCTACATGAAGGAATACCCGATTGCCAAGGCATATTTGGATTCTCGCGTGCAAACCATCTATGGCGGCACGACCGAGATCATGAAGGAGATCATCGGTCGGGGTCTGAATCTCTGACGGCTCTGCACAAGCGCGCATTCGCTGTTCGTCCACGAGAGCCCCGCGGCGATGCCGCAGGGCTCTTCGATTTACCCGGGCCCTCGCTAGATCTTGCGCATGACCGTTACCACCTTGCCGAGGATCGCGGCGTCGTTACCGGGAATCGGCTCGAACAGCGGGTTGTGTGGCATCAGCCAGACCTCGTTTCCCGTGCGCTTGAACGTCTTGACCGTGGCCTCGCCGTCGATCATCGCGGCGACGATGTCGCCGTTCTCTGCCACGTTCTGCTGACGGACCACGACCCAATCGCCGTCACAGATTGCAGCATCGATCATGGACTCTCCCACCACTTTCAAGAGGAACAGCGAGCCCTGGCCCACGAGTTCCCGCGGGAGGGGAAAGACGTCCTCGACAGCCTCCTCGGCCAGGATGGGACCGCCCGCGGCGATGCGGCCGAGAACGGGGACGAACGTGGGTTCGGGGTGTGATTCGTCGTCCGCGGAAGATACGACGGCAGCCGGATCGATCCTGACGGTCGAGTCGGACCCGACGCCCGCTGCCGACTCGTCGAGGCCGCGTACGTCGACTGCACGCGGACGATTGGGGTCGCGGCGGAGGAAGCCCTTGCGTTCGAGAGTGCGGAGCTGATGGGCGACCGAGGAGGTGGACGTCAGGCCCACGGCGTCGCCGATCTCCCGGATGCTCGGGGGGTAGCCACGATCATTCACGGACGTACGGATCACCTCGAGGACGCGGCGCTGCCGGTCGGTCAATCCGGCGGCGGAGCCACCGCTTACACGTGTACTCGAGCCGTCTTTCGTGCTGTCGCCCCTCATCGCTGGGTGCCTCCGTCTTTCTGTGGGTGATCGAGGTGTGGGTCGCGTGTGACTGCTGTGCCGGGTGACTCGAATCTATCCCGCTTTCGCCCGAGTTTCAAACATCTGTTCGACACGGGTCGGGAGATGTGGTGATTTTGTCGGGTCGCCATGGTAAGAATCGAACATGTGTTCTTTCGAACGCATGAGCGAAGGCCTGAAAGGGGTAAGTGCCCGGCGGGATCGCAGCCCAGTTGGTTGGTGAGGGAAACGAGCAGCGGAGGTACGTATGAGCAACGCAGTTCTCGACCGGCAGTCATTTCTCGACCGGCAGTCAGAACCCCACAGGATGGCGCACGTGCGGGGTGGTGGTCGCCCGAGGACCGCTGCGGCGTACGGGAGGTCGAGGACCGAGCTTCGGCGACGTGCCGGCGATGGTGACCTTCGGCGTCCGGCTTCCGGTTCTGTTTCGTATGGGTCGGGCCGGGTCGGCGTCTCCTGCGCCGCGCATGTGCGTCCAGAGGCAGAGGTCGGGTGGCGGATGGTGCTCGCGACCGTAGCGATCACGGCGGGGGTGCTGTGCGGCCTCTTCGGGGTGGCTCTCGTCGCCACTACGGACGCCGTCGCCACCACGGGCACGACAGGGGGCGCGGTCGTGACGGAGGTAGTTCATGTTCAGACAGGAGGCTGATCGTTCCGGCGTCGACCACGTCGTGATCGCCGCGACGCTGCATGACGGTGTCATCGAGCGGACGGGTAGTCTCGGACGCGGACAGTTCCACCACTTCGTCTGGTCGCTTCGAGATCGTGCATCCGTTGAGTGAACCCGTGCTCGTTGGTTCGCCACCGGGGGAGGCGAACTGTTGCGGCCACGACGGCTACGACGAAGGATTCGCCATGCACTGCCCGTTCTGTCGGCACCCGGATTCACGTGTGGTCGATTCGCGAGAAGCAGACGAAGGACAGGCCATTCGGCGGCGCCGGTCGTGTCCCGAGTGTGGTCGCCGGTTCACGACCGTCGAGACCGCGGTCCTATCGGTTGTGAAGCGTAGTGGTGTCACCGAGCCGTTCAGTCGGGAAAAGGTCGTGCGGGGTGTGCGCCGCGCCTGCCAGGGGCGTCAGGTCGACGATGATGCGCTGAATCTTCTTGCCCAACAGGTGGAGGACACCGTCCGCGCGTCAGGGTCGGCCGAGATCCCGAGCAATGAGGTCGGCCTGGCGATTCTGGGGCCGCTCAGGGATTTGGACGAAGTGGCGTACCTGCGTTTCGCATCGGTGTACCGCTCGTTCAGCTCTGCGGAGGACTTCGCCCGCGAGATCAAAGAACTGCGCGTACAAAGGGAATCCAGCGAGGAGGAGTGACCTGATTCCGTGTGTCAGCGCACCTTCTCGATAGCGCTCAGGATTCGCTTCTCCGAGACAGGGATCGGGGTTCCGAGAGCCTGAGCGAAGAGGCTGACCCGCAGTTCTTCTATCATCCAGTGGATCGTATCGAGCTCGGCAGAGTGGAGGCGCTCCTCCGGCAACGCCGAAAGTAGGCGTTCGTACCGGGCATACACACGATCGAGAATGTCCATTCCCTTCGTGTCACGGGTTGCGCTACCCGGCAGGGACTCGAGGCGCGCGGTCGCGGCGGCGAGATACCGGGGTAGCTCGCGGAGCCGGGCCGCGCCCAGGTCGGCAACGAAGCCGGGGAAGAGGAGGGACTCTCGCTGCTGTCGAACGTCGTCCGCGGCCTCGCCGCGGGCGCGGTCCAAGACCACCGCAAGGCGGTGATCAGCCTCGAGTATCGGTACCACTGCTCGCAGCAGCGCCGTCACTCCGCGGGCCATTTCCGATCGTGCTCTGGTCACCAGGGTGTCGAATTCCTGCGGTGTACGAATCGTCGCACCGTGCGCTGCGATCAACTTATTCGCCACTGCGTTGCGGCAGTCCTCGATCAGAGCGTCGAGGCTGCCGTCGGGGTTCTGCCCCAGCGCGAGTCGCTGTGCATTGCTCAGACCGGACGTCACGGTCTTGGTCTGCGTGGGGACTGCGGTGAGGAGCAGCTTTCGCGTTCCGGCGAGCATGGCGGCACGTTGAGCTGCAGCGGTGCTGAGCACCCGCACGGCGACGCCGCCACCCTCGGGGACCAGGGCGGGGTAACCGATGACCTTCTGTCCGCCGACTTCCCGGGTCACGGTGGTTTCGAGTGAGCCGAGGGTATCGGGTGTCCAGGTGAGTGCCGGTGGCCGCTCCGAATTCGAGGCGGCCTTGGCTACTTCCGCCTGCGCCTGAGGCGCGAGTGACCTCTGTAGCGCGGCGAGGTCTTTGCTCCGATCGAGGACCGCCCCGTTCTCGTCGACTACGAGGAAGGTCATGCGGAGGTGGTCGGGTAGCGCAGTGGGATCGAAGTTCGCAGGGTCGATGCGGCATGCTCCGAGTCGCGACAACTCGCGTGCCATCGCCGTGACGAGTGGTTCGGATCGCGGAGTGACGGCGACCAGAGCGGCGTTTGCGAAATCGGGAGCTGGAACCACTTGTCGCCGAAGGGTCTTGGGCAGCGTCTTGATGAGCGCGGCAACCAGTTCGGTTCTCATGCCGGGGACCAGCCAGTCGAAACCGATCGGCCGCAGGCCCGACAGCAGGGCGATCGGGATGCGCGCTGTGACGCCGTCATCTTCGCCTCCGGGCTCGAACTGGTAGGTGAGCGGGAACTGCATGTCGCCTTGACGCCAGGCATCGGGGTAGTCGCCGCCGAGGACTGCCGCGGACTCGGCATTCACGACGGTCGATTGGGTGAACGTGAGCAGGTCGGGTGTGGTGCGCCGCGCCACCTTCCACCAGGAGTCGAAATGGCGGGCGGACACCGCTTCCGAGCCGACACGTTGATCGTAGAAGTCGTAGAGGACGTCGTCGTCGACGACGATGTCGCGCCTACGTGCGCGGTGCTCGAGTTCTTCGACGTCCTCGAGGAGCGCCCGATTGGCGTGGAAGAACTTGTGGTGAGTTTGCCACTCACCCTGGACCAACGCGTGGCGGATGAACAGTTCCCGGGATACCTCGGGATCGATGGTGCTGTAGTTGACCGCACGTCGGGCGACGAGGGGGATCCCGTACAGCGTCACCCGTTCCCAGGCGGCGGCAGAACCCCGCTTGGACGACCAGTGCGGTTCAGAGTAGGTGCGTTTGACGAGATGAGGGGCGAGCTTCTCGGCCCATTCGGGTTCGATTCGGGCGGACATCCGCGCCCACAGACGTGAGGTCTCGACGAGTTCCGCGGCCATCACCCACCGCGGCGGCTTCTTGAACAAGCTCGACCCGGGGAAGATCGCGAACCGAGATCCACGGGCACCGAGGAAGTCTCGTTTCTCTCCCTCGCGCAGCCCGATGTGTGACAGCAGTCCTGCCAATAAGGACTGGTGGATCGCGGCGGGAGTCGCGGGGGTGGTGTTGGGCTCCCAACCTAGTCTGTGGGTGATCTGGCGGAGTTGCCCGTGCAGGTCCTGCCATTCGCGGATACGCAGCCAGTGCAGGAATTCGTTACGGCACATCTTGCGGAATTGGTTGGACGACAGCGAGTTCCGCTGCTCTCGAAGGTATTTCCATAGCTCGAGGAAAGCGAGGAAGTCGGAGTTCTCCACATTGAACCGGGCGTGCTTCTCGTCCGCGGCCTGCGTGAACTCGGCTGGACGTTCTCGCACGTCTTGTATGGACAGTGCAGATACGATCACGAGCACCTCGGACAGACATCCGTTCCGGTGCGCCTCGACGAGCATCCGGGCCATCCGTGGATCGACCGGTATCCGAGCAAGTTCCCGACCGACGGTGGTGAGGACGGGCAGTCCGCTCTTGGTCTTGTGCTCGATCGCTCCGAGTTCCTGGAGTAGACCGACACCGTCGCGGACCGCCCGCGGGTCGGGTGGCGCGACGAATGGGAATGCGGCGATGTCGCCGAGGCCGAGTGCCGTCATCTGAAGGATGACGGAAGCGAGATTGGTGCGCAAGATCTCCGGCTCTGTGAACGCGGGTCTGGACTCGAAGTCCTCTTCCGAGTAGAGCCTGATGCAGATCCCGTCGGCAACACGGCCGCAACGCCCGGAGCGCTGGCGGGCGGAAGCCTGCGAGATCGGTTCGATCGGTAGGCGTTGCACTTTCGTGCGTACCGAATACCGGGAGATGCGGGCAGTTCCGGGGTCGACGACGTACCTGATCCCAGGCACGGTCAGGGACGTCTCGGCGACGTTCGTCGACAGCACCACCCTGCGCCCGGTGTGAGGCGTGAAAACCTTGTGCTGCTCAGCGGCGGACAGACGCGCATACAGGGGGACGATCTCGGTTCCCCGCAGTTTCCGGTCGCGCAGGGCGTCGGCGGTGTCACGGATCTCTCGTTCGCCGGACAGGAAGACCAGGATGTCGCCATCGCCCTCGGCGAACAATTCTTCGACGGCCTCGCACACAGCGTCGACCGGGTCCCGGTCGAACGTTTGCTCACCCGTGTCCACCGTGAGCGGGCGGTACCGGATCTCGACGGGGAATGTTCGCCCCGAGACCTCGATTATCGGTGCGGGAACCCCATCGCGAGCGAAGTGCTGCGCGAATCGCTCGGGATCGATGGTGGCAGATGTGATGATCACCTTGAGATCAGGTCTGCGGGGGAGCAGCTGTCCCAGGTAGCCGATGATGAAGTCGATGTTGAGGCTGCGTTCGTGCGCTTCGTCGATGATGAGCGTGTCGTACTGGCGCAACATCTTGTCGCGCTGAATCTCGGCGAGCAGGATGCCGTCGGTCATCAGTTTGACCCTGGTCCCGTCCGATACCTGGTCGGTAAATCGCACCGTGTATCCGACGGTCTCGCCCAGTTCCTCGTGAAGTTCCTCGGCGATACGCTCGGCGACGGTTCTGGCGGCGAGGCGTCGGGGCTGGGTGTGGCCGATCAGCCCACGCACGCCGCGGCCCAACTCGAGGCAGATCTTCGGGATCTGCGTCGTCTTGCCGGACCCTGTCTCGCCCGCGACGATGACCACCTGGTGCTTGGAGATCGCGTCTGCGATGTCGTCGCGCCGCAGGCTCACCGGAAGGGAATCGGGGTACTCGATGGCCGGTGCTGCAGCAAGCTTGCGGGCCAGGCGTGTGCGCGCCGAGACGATCTCGTCCGACAGCGCGGCAAGTGCCTCGGGTGTGCGCGCACGATCGAGCCGTCGGCGAAGCCGGTGCTCGTCTCGAAGGGTGAGTTCGCCGAGGCTCTTCTTCAGTTCCGATCGGCGCGGTGATGTGGTGGACATGCTGGCAACAGCGTAGCCAAACCCGCTCGTCGCGCTTCGATGTGGCTGCAAGTGTGGTTCGGTCCAGTACGACCTGTAGTGCCCACGTACCGGGTCGAGCGATGCGGTCTCGACCCGGTATGTGTGGCGGGAGTGGCTATGCTTCAGCCGAATCCGCTAGGGAGCTGCGAAGAAGACCGGCTCACCGAGAAGGCCGGTAGACACAGACCACAGTCCATCGGCACCCGCGGGGACCGCAGCGCACACGTTCGCTTCGATGGTGCCGCCTGGGTACAGCTCGTCGATATCGAAGAGGTCGTTGGGGAGGACTCCGCATTCATCCCCGTAGGTCCGGTTGTCCGTGCCGACGAACTCTGCGGTGATATCGAGCCAGGGAAGTGTGGTGTCCTCTCCCGTGTAGGTGGCTGTGAGCGGAACCATCCAGAACTCCATACCCGCCTCGGGCGGGTCGTTGAACTGGTTTTCGGCTGCGATCTCGGCCCACGCCTCTCGGGGAGTGCCGAGCGTGATCTCCCAGTCTTCGTTGGCTACCGTCTCGCCAATCGGAAGTGGGTTCTGCCTGCTACCGGCTTCGGAACCGCTCTTGCCTTCGTTGTCGCCGCTGACTGCCGGGGCAGGTGCCGAAAGCTCCAGTTCATTGAGAGCGTCGTCGAGGGCCTCATCGACAGCGCTCGCGAAGAAGACGAAGGCTGCGATCATGCCGGCGAGTGCCCCGACAATCGAGACGACGATCGCGGCAATACTTGTGCCCTTGGCCTTTCCGGACTGGGCCACCCCGACGATTCCGAGGATGAAGGCGATCGGGAGCAACACCCACCCGAGGATGAGCACCACCGGGATGCATACGAGGATGAGTCCGACGATGCCGACGATCAGGCCGATCAGCCCCAGCGTGTTCTTCTCTTTCGATGGAACCTGCGGTCCGATGGGGGGCATCATCGGGTTGGCTGGGGGCGGGGTGCTCGGTGCTTCCCCCGAGTGTGGTTGCAATGTGTCGCTCCTTCCAAGCAGACAGGGAACCGGACAATCCGGACATTGGGTCAGGCTCGGAGTACGCTAGTGGATCGCTGTCTAGAGGATTCAACCGGGTTGTGACGGTTGGCACATCGCGGAAACCTCCTGCACGCCGTTCCGTCTGAGCGGGGGCGTCGCTCTCGCCGCCGCGTATGCGGACGGACGTTAGGACGTCTGTGTACTGGCGTGCGTGGGTAGTCGGGCGAACAGTCGCCCGCATCGGGGTGGATCGTGTGCCCGCCGGGTCGCTTTCTCGGCCGCCCGGGGTGCGGATTGTGCGAACTGCGGCAAGTATGGGGAGGTCCGCGTCACAATCCGAGGAGGCCGAACATGGTGCCGTCGACGTCGTCAGACGCACGAGAATCGGTTCCACCTGGAGTTTTGCGTAGGGCGATCGCGGCATCTGCGATGGGCAACGCCACCGAATGGTTCGACTACGGGGTCTACGCGTTCACCGTTTCATACATTTCCGCGGCGTTTTTCCCCGGTGACGCCACCACAGGCACGCTGTACGCGCTGTTGGTGTTCGCGGTGTCCTTCTTGGTCCGCCCGCTCGGCGGGCTGGTTTGGGGGCCCCTTGGAGACCGGTTGGGACGCCGCCAGGTGCTCGCTCTCACGATCCTCCTGATGGCTGCTGCCACGTTCTGTGTCGGCCTCCTGCCGGGATACGACACCATCGGAATCTGGGCGCCCGTGCTGCTCGTGCTGTTGCGCATGATTCAGGGCTTCTCGACCGGTGGCGAGTACGGCGGGGCCGCCACGTTCATGGCGGAGTACTCCCCGGACCGCAGGCGCGGCTTCTGCGGAAGTTTCCTCGAGTTCGGCACGCTCGGTGGGTACGCACTCGGCGCGATCGTGGTGCTGGGTGTCGAACTGGTGTCGACCGACGCATTCATGCAGTCGTGGGGCTGGCGTCTGCCATTCCTTATTGCGGGTCCTCTCGGCATCATCGGCCTGTATCTGCGGACCAAGCTCGAGGAGACACCGGTGTTCCGGGAACTCGACGACAAGGGTGCCACCGAGGATGCGGTCACGACCGAGTTCAAGGATCTGGTCACCAGGTACTGGAAGCCGTTGCTGCTGCTGGCTGGGCTCGTGATCGCGCTCAATGTCACCAACTACACATTGCTCGGGTATATGCCGACGTACCTCGAGACCCAGATCGGTCTCTCTTCTCAGGCCTCGTTGACGCTGTTCATCGTCGGGCAGCTCATCATGATGTCAGCAATCCCGTTTGCCGGGGCATTGTCGGATCGAGTGGGCCGCAAACCACTCTGGTATGTATCGCTCGTCGGCCTTTTCGTGTTCGCGACTCCGATGTATCTGCTGATGCGTCAGGGCTTCGGATGGGCGGTACTGGCGTTCGCGATCCTCGGATCCCTCTATGTACTGCAACTGTCGACCATTTCGGCCACCTTTCCGGCGATGTTCCCCACCCACGTCCGCTTCGCAGGGTTCGCCATCGCGTACAACGTGTCGACATCGCTGTTCGGCGGCACCGCTCCCGCCGTCAACGAACTCCTCATCGACTGGACGCACAACACGCTCATGCCCGCGTTCTACATGATGGGTGCTTGTGTCATCGGGCTCGTCGCCCTGTTCTTCGTCGTCGAGACGGCGGGAGCGTCGATCCGCGGAAAGGGAATTCCCGGGGTGGATACCGAGGCCCATCCGACAGCCTTTGCCCACAGGTAGGGTCCGCCGAAGAACCCGGAAACCGGTGCGCGCGTCGTCAGTGGCATAGTCGGTACGGGTTGGTTTCACGAAGGGAAAACGAGAATGGCGTCGGCACTGTGGCACGGATTCGCGGATATGGGCGCGGTGGAGCAGAAGGGTCCGTTCGTGGTGTCCCGCGGTGAGGGCGCATACATCTGGGACGACCACGGCAACCGCTACCTCGATGCGACTGCGGGCCTGTGGTTCACCAATGTTGGGCACGGGCGTTCGGAGATCGCAGATGCTGTTGCGGAACAGCTGCGGACCGTCGCGCACTTCTCGAACTTCGGCGACTTCGCACCGGAGACCACCGTGAGGCTCGCCGAGCGCCTAGCCGCTCTCGCGCCCGTGCCGGGCAGCAAGGTCTTCTTCACCTCCGGCGGTTCGGACTCCGTGGACACGGCGGCCAAGCTCGCGCGCCGCTACTGGCACGAGATGGGCAAGCCGGGCAAGACGATCGTGGTCGGTCGTCAGAAGGCATACCACGGCATGCACGTGGCGGGCACCGCCCTTGCCGGTATCCCGGTCAACCGGGAGGGATACGGCGAGTTGATGGCAGACGCCGCAACGGTCGCCTGGAACGATGCCAAAAGCCTGCTCGAACTCATCGAGCGGATCGGGGCAGACAAGATCGCCGCTTTCTTCTGCGAGCCTGTCATCGGTGCCGGCGGCATCTACCTGCCGCCGGAGGGGTATTTGGCCGAGGTGCGCGACATCTGCCGCGAGCACGACATCCTGTTCGTCGTCGACGAGGTGGTGACCGGGTTCGGGCGAATCGGCGGTGAGTGGTTCGCATCTACGCGATTCGACCTTCAGCCAGACCTGATGACGACGGCGAAGGGCTTGACGTCCGGGTACGTCCCGATGGGTGCAGTATTCATCGCTCCCCGCGTCGCGGAACCGTTCTTTGCCGGCGGGGTGTGGTGGCGGCACGGGTACACCTACGGCGGGCACGCGGGTGCCGCGGCTGCCGCTCTGGCCAACCTCGACATCATCGAACGTGAGAATCTGCTCTCGGAGTCGAAGCGACTCGAGGCCTCGCTGCACGAGCACCTGGCGCCCCTCGCCGATCATCCGCGGGTCGAGGAGGTGCGTAGCGGTCTCGGTGCCGTCGCAGCGGTGCAGCTGGCGGATCCGGCCGAAGCACTTCCGTTCGTGAACACACTACGGGAACATGGAATTTCGGGTCGCGCCGCAGGGCAGGGTGCTATGCAGGTCTCACCGTCGTTCGTGATGACGGACGATCAGGTAGCTCAACTCGCCGATGGGTTCCGCCGGGCGCTGGGCTGATTCTTCGCGGCGTCGTACCGAAGGAGTCGGCGCAGGCCACCGGTGAGCCTGCTGCGCCAGGTCTGCGGCGGCGACTCGGTCATTTTCCCGTCGTCCGCCGCGGATGCGCGGGTGTATCGCTCGTGGAGCCGTGCCCGGACCTCATCAGCGGTGTACGCCTTCCGCTGCCGGTCCGCGCGCACGGCAACGACACCGGTCGCGGCGACACCTACAAACCCAGCCAGCCCGACGAGTTTCCACCATTGTCTGCCGCGCGGTCGCATCCTTCTACGCTAGAGGCATGGAGGGCCCGCGGCACACGGACGGACGACACAGCGGTTCGCGTATCGATCTCGAGCGCGCCGTAGAAGTCACCAGAACCGGTGACATCTGGATCTTCCGCGGACGCTCTGCGGCCGACAGAGCCATCCAGACCCTGACCAACAGTCCGGTCAATCACGTGGGAATGTCGGTGGTGCTCGAGGATCTGCCGCCGTTGATGTGGCATGCCGAACTCGGGCATTCGTTGCAGGACATGTGGACCGGCCGATTCCAGCGTGGTGTGCAACTTCATGATCTTCGTGCGGCGGTCCGGGTGTGGGGCGTGCGCTACGGGCAGCGGGCGTGGCTTCGACAACTTGCCGAGTCGGTCACCCGGCAGCAGGAAGACGCATTGATGCGCACCATCGCGAGACTCGACGGCACCCCCTTCCCATCTACTGCGAAGCTTGCGTCACGTTGGTTCGGGGGGCGCCTGCCCCGCGTCGGGCGCCGACCGGCGCGTGCTGAAGGTCTCGGGAGTGCAGGTCTCGAGAGCGCCTACTGCGCAGAGGTGGTCGCGCAGACATATGAGGCGATGGGGCTGATCACAGGCCGGCGTCGTGTCAACTGGTTCGACCCCGGTAGGTTCTGGAGCGGGGACAAGCTGCCTCTGGCTCCCGGGGTGATACTCGGCCGCGAGATCGAAGTGACTCTAGGCGAGGCCGATCTCGCTGCGGGGCGGGACCGGCGACCATCTTCACAGGACGCGTGACTTCTCGGCCCGGACGAGTCCGCCGACTTCGACCCACCCGGCCGGGTCGTAGGTCGTGTGCAATATGGATCCCCGGCCCTGCTCGATGAGCAGGGCGTGGCGTAGGTGTTCGGTGATGTGGACGGCAGCTGCCCCGGTCGCCTCGTCCTCCATGGTTCCGACTTCCGGAGCGAACATGCGAGATCGAATGGAATGCTCGACCCTGTCGGTCCACGCCCACAGGTAGTGACGGCCGGGACCGAATTTCTTCGGATCGGCTGCCTCCACCTCACGCACACTGTTCATCGGGTACAGGGAGAATTCCGGTGCCCAGTCGGGCTTTGCGCGAACCCACGTGAGGGCTCCCGAACGTCGGGTGGCGACGGAACCCGCCGGAACCTCCAGCGTTCGAACCGGGGTGCCGCGCTCGTGCAACCACCAGGAGAGCCCCACTGTGGGATGGCCGGCGAAGAAACGTAGTTCGGTGGCGTGAGTGAAGACCTGTGCGCGTGCGTACTCGGAGCCGGGGGTGGGGAGCTCGACGAAGATCGTCTCGCTGTATTTCAGCTTCGCGGCGACGGATTGCCGGTCTTCCGCGGCGACGGTGGTCGCGTCGACGATCCCGAGCGGGTTCCCGTGGTGTCCCCGCTCGTCGGTGAACACCCGGACGACGTCTACGTGGATGGGCATTATCGCAGCTTATCGCCTCAGTGACCGAACGGCCCCGCGTGCGGACAATCCTGCACGCGGGGCCGTTCGGCGGTGAAGAGTACTGCCCGTCAGACTCCCGCGGTGGCGAGGGTCTCGCTCGCCTCCACAGCCTGCGCGACACCCGCGACGATGGAGCCGGCACGGATTGCTTCGAAGATCACCTCACGGTCGACCCCCTCCTGGCGGAGGGTGTTCTCGTGGGCCTCGAGGCAGTGGTTGCAACCGTTGATCGCGGACACCGCGAGCGACCACAACTCGAAGTCGGCCTTGTCTACACCCGGGTTGCCGATGATGTTCATCCGCAGGCCCGCGCGCAGGTCGTCGTACTTGCCGCCCAGGTAACCCTTGGTGCGGTAGAAGACGTTGTTCATACCCATGATGGATGCGGCACCGAGAGCGGCGTTGTAGGCCTCGGCGGACAGGATGTCCGCGGCCTCGTCGGCGATCTGCCTCAGGGTGGTCGCCGACTTGGTGGCGGCGGCCGTGGCGAGGAGGGTGCCCCACAACTGCTGCTCGTTCAGGACGGTGCTGCGAGAGAGGGAACTCAGGTTGAGCTTGAGGTCCTTGGCGTACTCGGGCAGGGAGTTCTTGAGGTTCTCTACGGTCATGACTCAGACGCTCGCCGTCAGGAGTTCGCCGGCGTCGATCGTCGGGTCGCCCTTCTTCCAGTTGCAGGCGCACAGTTCGTCGGACTGCAGGGCGTCGAGGACGCGCAGTACCTCGTCGACGTTGCGGCCCACGGAGCCGGCCGTGACCGAGACGAACTGGATCTCGTTGTTCGGGTCGACGATGAAGGTGGCACGGTCCGCGACACCGTCTGCATTGAGGACACCGGTAGCCTCGGCCAGCTCACGCCCCAGGTCGGAGAGCATCGGGAAGGGCAGGGTCTTGAGGTCCTCGTGCTGTGCGCGCCACTGGAAGTGCACGAACTCGTTGTCGACCGATGCACCGAGCACCTGGGTGTCACGGTCGGCGAACTCGTCGTTCAACTTGCCGAACGCCGCGATCTCGGTGGGGCACACGAAGGTGAAGTCCTTGGGCCAGAAGAAGACGACGCGCCACTTGCCTGCGTAGTCGTCGCTGGTGATCGTGGTGAAGTAGTCGTCGGGCTGCTGGGCGTCGACCTTGGAGAGGTCGCCACCGATGACTGCCTTCAGGTTGTACGCGGGAAACTGGTCACCGATGGTGAGCAGAGCCATATCTCGTTCTCCTACTTGACTTGTGAACATCTTGTGAACATTGCGAGCGCCGTCGAATATTCTGCACAAACATTTTCAAAAGGCAAAGCCAATTGAAACATCTATACTGATAGGCATGTCGGATCGGAGTTATCAGCCCACGCTGTCACAGCTGCGTGCGTTCGTCGCGGTGGCCGAATACCGCCATTTCGGCACGGCGGCATCGCATTTGAATGTGAGTCAACCCACACTGTCGCAGTCGCTCGCCACTTTGGAGAACGGGCTCGGCGTGCAGCTCATCGAGCGCAGCACCAGGCGCGTCCTCGTCACGCCGGCCGGGGAACGGCTACTCGGGCACGCCAAGGGGATTCTCGACGCCGCGGTCTCTTTCGTCGCAACCGCGGCGGGTGCGGGGGACCAACCGGCCGGACCACTGCGGATAGGCCTCATACCCACGGTCGCTCCATACGTCCTTCCGGCCCTGTTACCGGCGTTACGTGAGCAAATGCCCGCCGCCTCGCCTCGAATCGTCGAGGATCAGACGGCTCGCCTACTCGAGTCCTTGCGCGCCGGCGCGATCGATGTCGCAGTGCTGGCGCTGCCGTCGGAGGCACCCGGGCTCGTCGAGATCCCCTTGTACGAGGAAGATTTCGTGGTAGTTCTGCCGAAGCATCATGTGCTTGCCGACCGGAACGACCTACCTCTCGACGTGCTCGGTGAACTGCCCCTGTTGCTCCTCGACGAGGGGCACTGCCTGCGTGATCAGACGCTGGACCTGTGCCGGTCGGTCGATGCGCACCCGCTGTCCGGGGACACGCGCGCGACCTCGCTCGCGACTGTCGTGCAGTGTGTGGCCGGAGGGCTGGGCGTGACCCTGGTGCCGAATTCGGCCGTCGGAGTCGAGACCCGGCGGGCCGATCTTTCCACCGCGCGGTTCGCCGAACCCGCACCGGGGCGGACGATCGGCCTGGTCTTTCGGGCGTCGAGTGGCCGCGCCGAAGGGTATCGGCAGCTGGCCGCCTTGCTTCGGAGTGCGGCGCCGGCGGGTGTCGTGGCTGTCGAGGGCTGATCGTCCGGGCACGGCGTAGTGGTCACCGACGCCTTCGTCGGACTGATTTGGTCCTGGCACCCGATTTTCCCCCGCTGCGTCGAGAGTCTTGTGTTCGCGACTTGGCAGACGCGTCCTCGGTCTGCTTGCGAGGCTTCGGGTTTTTGGTTTTCGGGGTCTCGTGAGGGTTTCGGCCGCGGGAGCTGTTCACAGTTCGCCCGCGCACGATTCCGATGAACTCCTCGACGAGATCGGTAGTTGCATCCTCCGGCCACGACAAAGCGATCCGGGACTCGGGTCCGCCGTCGACGGGGAGATGGGTGAGGTCCTTGCGGTGATGCAGGCGCGCTAGCGACATCGGTACCACCACCACGCCGACGCCGGCGGCGACCAGTTCGATCGCGTCCCCGGTCGACGCGGGACGATCCAGCGCGGACCTTCCCGGGAGTTCGTCCCACACCAGCGGGGTATCGAGCGGGTCGAGGACGAGTTCATCGGCGAGATCGGCGAGCGCGATCTCCTCGGCCGCAGTGAACACGTGGTCTTTCGGTACCACGACGACCGGAACTTCCCCGTAGAGCGGAATGACGCTGAGGCCGTCGCGGTCGACGGGCAGGCGCAGGAGCGCGACGTCGGCGCGGCGCTCGCGCAGTGCCACGGCAGCGTCTGCGGCGTCGACCGGTACCAGTTCGAGAGGGGTATCGGTGATTCGCTCGCCCCAGATGCGGACCCACTTCGCCGGGGTGACACCGGGGACGTACGCGAGCCGGAACGGTCGGGATTCGGTCGCCTCGGTCACCCGGTCAGGCTACCCGCCGGTTCCCGGGAGTCACCGGTGCGAGTGCTGCTCGTTACCCTTGACGCATGACGTCGCAGAAGACCCCCCAGACGATGAAGCCGGCCACCGCCGCGAAGAAGCTGGGCGTATATCTCCAGGCCACCCCCACCGAGTTTCAGGCCGGTGTGGTCTCGCGCGACGACCTGAACGAATGGCAGGCCAACCCGCCGGAGTGGCTCACCACGCTGCGGCGGGAAGGTCCGCACCCGAAGAACGTCGTCGCCGCCAAGCTCGGCGTGTCCATCTCCGGTCTCGCCCGCGGCGGCGTCACCGAGGCGCTCACCACCGCACAGATCGACGCGCTCCTGGCCGACCAGCCCGACTGGCTCGTCGCCGAGCGCGCCGGCCTGGTCGAGGTTCGCAAGGAGGAGAAGAGGATTCGCGAGCAGCAGGCCACCAAGCGCGAACAGTCCAACCGCACGCAGCGCAACGCGGGGCCGTTCAAGCCGTCGACCTAGCGTGCCCTCATCGAAGCCGGCCGAGAATCCTCGGTGGCTCAGGCCGCTGGTCGACTGAGGATGTGCAGCGCAGACGGTACCGCCTCGATCGTCACCGGAAGCGGCCCGACGCGGTCGCCGTCCGCGTAGGCGGTGATGCCCTCGCACTGCATACGCACCTTGCACGAACGGTAAGTCTGCACATCGGGTAGGTCCACGTGGGTGCCCTTGTACACCCTCGGGAACAGCCGGACGAACCTCGATCGGCGACCGTGCTCGACGACCGTCACGTCGAGCAGACCATCGGTCGTGTCGGCCTTCGGGCAGATCTGCATCCCACCGCCATACCAACGGCTGTTGGCAACCGCGACGAGTGTGGCGTCGACCTGGACCGTCTCCTCGTCCAACTCGATCTCGTAGCGCAGGGGCTCGAGCCGGGTGAGTTCGATGAGCATCGCCAGGTTGTACCGCATGGGCCCCTTGGGCCACGACAGGCGGTTGGCCCGATCCGCGACAAGAGAATCGAACCCGCTGGCAATGATGGTGCCCACCCACACGATCGAACCGTCGTCGAGCGTGATCCGAGCGAGGTCGGATTCCTGCACCTCGCCGTCGACGATCACGTCCGCCGCAGCAACCGGATCGTCTACGGGGATGCCGAACTCACGTGCGAGATCGTTGCCGGTCCCCGCCGGGATCAGCCCGATCGGCGTCCCGGATTGGGCGGCCGCCTGCAACCCGATGCTGATCGCACCGTCACCGCCGACCACGACGAGCGCGTCGGCGCCGCCGTCCACAGCCCGCTGGGCCAGCTCGCGGGCATGATCGGCGTCCGTCCCGATGATCTCGGTGACGGACACTCCCCGCTCACGCAGGCGTGCGACAGCCTTGCGGCCGACGCTCGGGCCGTTGCCGTGCCCGGAAAGCGGGTTGATCAGGACGGTGACCTTCTCGATCGACCTCTGGGTGCTCACGGAATCAACTTGCCCGGGTTGAGGATTCCCGCCGGATCAACGGCGTTCTTGACCGCACGCAGCACCGTGACACCGAGATCGCCGATCTCGTCCCGCAACCACGGGCGGTGGTCGACCCCGACAGCGTGGTGGTGCGTGATCGTTCCGCCGGCGGCGATGATCGCATCACCCGCGGCGGCCTTGGCCTTGCCCCACTGATCGATTGGGTCGTCGTTCTGCGCGCACACGATGGTGAAGTACAGCGACGCACCCGTCCCATAGGTGTGCGAGATGTGGCACAGCACCAACGGCGGCGTTCCCTGCGCGGACAACGACTCGGTCAACGCAGCGGTGACCGAGGCACGCAGATTCGCGAGGTTGCCCCAGGTGGTGGCCGTCTCGAGGGTCTCGCACAGTACGCCCGCATCGAGTAGCGCGTCCCGCAGGTAGGGGGCGTCGAAGCGGCCGTGCTCCCAATTACTTCCGGGTTCGTCGCCCAGCGAGGTTGCGCCGTGAGCCTGCAGGACCGCGCGGGCCTCGGCAACCCGCTTCGTGGTGTGCTCTTTGGTGCCCTCGAACGTGGTGATCACCAGGCAGCCGCCGGTGACGGCCTCTTCGCCGATCTTGTCGTGGGTTGCGAGGTTGACGGCGGTCTCGGCCTCGTCGGACAGGCGCAGCACGGTCGGGACCGCGCCTGCCTGCCGGAGTGCACGCAGTGCTGCCGCGCCGGTCTCGAAATCGGGGAAGCTCCAGCCCTCACGGACTGTGGTCTCCGGAACCGGATGTACCTGCACACGGACCTGGGTGATGACGCCGAGCGTTCCCTCCGAGCCGACGAACAATTCGCCGAGATCCGGACCCGCGGCGGACGCCGGCGCACGCCCGGTGTCGAGGGTGCCGGCGGGGGTCACCACCCGCAGACCCTGCACCATGTCTTCAAACCGGCCGTAGCCTGCGGAGGCCTGCCCCGAGGAGCGGGTCGCGGCGAATCCGCCGATGGTCGCGAACATGAAGCTCTGCGGGAAGTGCCCGAGCGAGAAACCGTGTGCACCAAGCAGTTCCTCGACTCTGGGACCGGGCAGCCCGACTCCCAGCGTTGCGGTGCCGGAATCGGTGTCGAGGTCGATCAACGAGTCGAACCGTCGCAGGTCCAGGGAGAGGACCGCGTCGAACTTGTCACGCACCGGGTCCAGTCCGCCCACGGCGCTGCTGCCACCGCTGAAGGGCACGACGGCGATGGAATTGTCGGCGCAGTATCGGAGGATCTCGGCGACCTCGGCCTCGGTGCCCGGGGTAACGATGACGTCGGGGGCGTTCTGCGGTTCCGTGCTGCGACGGCGCAGCAAGTCGAATATGCTCTTGCCGCCCGCCCTCAGCAGTCGATCGTCGTGTTCGGTGCTGCAGAATTTCTCTCCGACAATCCCGGCCAGCGCCGCGAGTTGCCCTTCGGACACCGCGCTCGGAGTCAGGATCACATCTGCGGCCACACGGTCCGGTGCCTGACGAATCGTGACCCCGAGGGCCTGCCCCAGCACTGCCTTCATTCCGTCCGAGAGATCCTTGCGCTTTTCCGGTGCGCCCCAGCCATCCCACTGCATCGGGGGTGTGGTCGGGAAGGTGGTCAGGCCTGCTCGATCTTCCAGTTGCTCATTGCTCATGCGGTGCAGTGTTACATATGGCGCTTGAATGTAACGCAGTTTCGAGGAATGAGTTCCGAGGTGCGGGACTCAGCCCTCGGCCACCTCGAACTCGTCGAAGACCACCTCACCGGCTGCGTCAGACTCGGCGAGGTTGACCTCACCGAGCAGGGCCCAGCCGTGGTCGCCCTCGGGGTCGTCGAGGACCTGTCGCACGCGCCACAGCTTCGGCTCGACGGTTACCTGGAAGAGCAGGGGTCCTCGGGCCGACGGGCCGGTGCCGATCTCGTCGTATTCGTCGAAGTACAGCTCCATGAGGTCGGCCCAGTCATCGGAATCGAGGCCGTCCCCGAGTTCGGCGAGCGCATCCCACCGTTTGCGGGCAGCGAGTTCGATGCGGCGGAACATCGCATTGCGCACCATCACCTTGAACGCGCGCGTGTTGGACGAGATCGGTCGGGGTTCGTCGGCACCGAAGGCGACCTGCTGGTCATCGGATTCAATGCCTGGATCGGTCAACTGCTCCCACTCGTCGAGGAGGCTCGAGTCGACTTGCCGGATCAGCTCACCGAGCCATTCGATGAGGTCGTCGAGTTCCTCAGTGCGGAACTCGGTGGGAACCGTCTGCCGCAGAGCGCGGTATGCGTCGGCGAGGTAACGCAGTACCAGACCCTCGGAGCGTGCCAGCCCGTAGTGACTGACGAGTTCGGCGAACGTCATCGCCCGCTCGACCATGTCGCGCACCACCGATTTGGGCGACAACGCGAACTCTGAGATCCAAGGATGTCCTCCGCGGTACATTTCGAATGCGGGAAACAGCAGGTCGGCCAGAGGCTGGGGCCATGTGACTTCCTCGAGCAGCTCCATCCGCTCCTCGTATTCGATCCCGTCGGCCTTCATCTGCGCGACCGCTTCGCCTCGGGCGAGATGCTGCTGCGCCATGAGGACCTGGCGTGGGTCGTCGAGTGTCGATTCGATCACCGACACCACATCGAGAACATACGAGTCCGATCCGGAGTCGAGGAGCTCGAGTGCGGCTAGGGCGAAGGGTGACAATGGCTGGTTCAGCGCGAAATCCCGCTGGAGTTCCATGGTGAGCCTGGCAATGCGACCGTCAGCGTCGGGTTCGTCGAGGCGTTGGACAACCCCGGCGTCGATCAACCCGCGGTACAGCGAGATTGCCTTGAGAATGTGCTTGCGCTGGGCGGGCCGCGATTCATGGTTGTCTTCGAGGAGGTGGCGCATGGACTCGAAGGCACTGCCCGGGCGTGCGATCACGTTGAGCAACATGGAATTCGACACGGAGAATCGTGAGACGAGTGGCTCCGGCGACGCGGCCACGAGTCGGTCGAACGTGGCCTGGCCCCAGGACACGAATCCCTCCGGAGCCTTCTTGCGCTGTACCTTGCGGCGCTTCTTGGGATCGTCTCCGGCCTTGGCGAGCGCGCGGAGATTCTCGACCTCGTGCTCGGGGGCCTGGACGACAACCGTACCGAGAGTGTCGTAGCCCGCGCGGCCGGCGCGTCCGGCGATCTGGTGGAACTCCCGGGCACGTAGGTGCCGAGTCCGGGTGCCGTCGAACTTCGTCAGGCCTGTCAGCAGGACCGTGCGGATCGGCACGTTGATCCCCACGCCGAGGGTGTCGGTGCCGCAGATGACCTTGAGGAGTCCGTCCTGAGCGAGCTTCTCGATGAGGCGCCGGTATTTCGGCAACATTCCCGCGTGGTGGACGCCGATGCCGTGGCGCACCAGCCGGGATAGCGTCTTGCCGAAGCCGGTGGTGAAGCGGAAGCCCCCTATCGCCTTTGCGATCGCTTCCTTCTCGTCGCGGGAGGAGAAGTTGACGCTGGTGAGCGCCTGCGCTCGTTCGAGGGCGGCGGCCTGCGTGAAGTGCACGACATAGACGGGAGCCTGGTTGGTTGTCACCAGTTCCTCGATCGTCTCGCTCACGGGAGTCGTCGCGTAGGAGAACATCAGCGGCACGGGGCGTTCGGTGCCGGCTACCACGATCGTCGACCGACCTGTGCGCCGTGTGAGGTCCTTCGAGAAGAAGTCGACGTTGCCGAGCGTTGCTGACATGAGAAGGAACTGCGCGCGGGGGAGTTCGATGAGGGGAACTTGCCAGGCCCACCCGCGGTCGGGCTCGGAGTAGAAGTGGAACTCATCCATCACGACCTGGCCGATGTCGGAATCGGCACCCTCACGCAGTGCCAGGTTCGCGACGATCTCGGCTGTTGCACAGATGATGGGTGCTTGTGAGTTGACCGCAGCGTCACCGGTCATCATGCCGACGTTCTCCGCCCCGAAAACCTCGCACAGCGCAAAGAACTTCTCGCTGACCAGGGCTTTTATTGGGGCAGTGTAGAACGTGCGCTTACCGGCGGCCATCGCGTAGAAGTGCGCGCCGATCGCCACCATCGACTTGCCTGAGCCGGTGGGGGTGGCCAGGATCACGTTGGCACCCGACACGAGTTCCATGACGGACTCTTCCTGCGCCGGATACAGCGTCAGGCCGCGGTCTTCCGTCCACGAACTGAAGGCGTCGAAAACGGAATCGGGGTCCGCGGTATCGGGGACGAGGTCGGAGAGAAGCACCGCTACAGGCTAGCGGCAGATCTCACGCCGGTGACAATGCCGCGTTGTCGCCTCCGCCGTTCGGCCACGGCGACTTCCCAGGCCAGTCTTCAGGTGGCGCTTCGTTCGTCGCACGCCATGGCGTCGAGAACGGCCATCCTGGTGGACTCGCTGCCGCTGATGGCGTCCTCGACGACTCCGTCTACGAGCAGTTGACGCCGCCGGTTCTCGTCGGACACGTGTGGTCGTGTGGTCGCGAGGAAGTTCTCGACGGTACGCAGGAACCGGATCGGATCGTCTCGGAAGGGAAAGTGCCCGGCGCCCTGGAAGACGTCGAGATGTGACCCGGACATCGCCGCGTGCGCGAGATGTGCGTGATCGACTGGAATGACCGTGTCCTGATCGCCCCAGATGAGCTGAACAGGCACGTCCGCGGTCAGATAACTCCGGTCGAGCATGGTCACCACCTGACCGCGCCAGTCGACCACTGCGCGCAACGTGCGCAGGAATGCAGCAGAGGCGTCCGGGTCGGGGAGCCCGGACAGGACCCGAAGGAGATCAGGGGTGTCGTGCAGGAGCGCACCCGGGCGGAGACGGGTGTGGTGCAGTTCACTCAGAGCGTTGCCGATCAGTCGGACCGTTGGCATAGCGCCCGGAATGCGCAGCAACTTCAAGGCTTCGTTGACGACAGGGACTGCCGAGAGGCGAAGCAGGGGGTGGACGTCCTTCGTGACCCCACCCGCCGACACCAGTACTAGCCGGTCCACCATTTGCGGGAATTGGTACGCGAACTGCATCGCGACCCCACCGCCGAGCGAGTGGCCGATTACGGTGGCGTGATCGATTCCGAGCGCGGACAGCAGATCGCGCATGCCGTTCGCATATGCCGCCACCGAATAGTCGGCGCGCGGTTTGTCGGACCGACCGTGACCGAGCAAGTCGGGCGCAATGACCGTGTAATTCTTCGCGAGGTGGGGGATGATTTCCGCCCACGTCGACGAGTTGTCACCGATTCCGTGCAGCAGCAGGATCACCGGACCTTGCCCGGCAACGCGGAAAGCGCGCCGATAGCCATGGATGGTGCGGAACACCATCCGTGTCTCGGTATCGGGGACAGGCCTGAGCTTCCGACTGTGAGTCCCGCTCATGTCGCCTCCTACGGTCGTGCACTTCGTGAGAGTTGACACCTTCGTCAACTTCGGAGGGCCTTGAAGCTAGTGCACGAGCGTTAACTTAACAAGTGACCGCCGCCACCGCGTCGTCCTGATGTGGCAGCGGCACTCCGCGGAGCCGGAATCGAGATTGCGCTCAGGAGCCGAGACCGCGACCGGCGCCGGAATCGTCTCCTTCCCCACGGGACTGCTCGGCCAGGAACCGTTCGAATTCTGCGCCGATTTCGTCGCCACTCGGCAGGTCCGCGTCGCTGGCCAGAAGCGTGGACTGCTGCTCCTGGGCCGTTACGTAGGCGTCGTATTGCCGTTCGAGCGCCTGGACGACGGTTTGCACCTCATCGTTGCCGGCAATGTGTTCGTCGACTTGCTCCCGGGTCCGCGCTGCGGCCTCGCCGAGAGCCGTCAAGGGAAGATCCAGTTGAGTGACCTCACTCACATTCTCGAGGAGGGTCTCGGCTGCTCCGGGATAGTCCGTTTGGGCTAGGTAGTGGGGAACATGCACCGAGAATCCGATCGATTCGTGCCCGTGCTGGGCCATCCGCAACTCGATCAGTGAGGAGGCGCTTCCTGGCACCTGCAACTCACCCGACCAGCGCTGGTGGTCCTTGATCAATTCCTTCTCGGTTGAATGCGCGGTCACACCGAGTGGGCGGGTATGGGGAATGGCCATGGGAATGGCGCTGATCCCGACGGTCCGGCGTACACCGAGTTGTTCCGCCAGCAAGCGCACCGCGGTGGTGAACCGCTCCCACCGGAAGTCGGGTTCCATGCCGGCGAGGAGCAGGAACGGGGTGCCGGCAACATCCTTGAGCGCGTACAGATTCAATTGGGGCTGGTCGTAATCCGAGAAGTGATCGGTCTTGAACGTCATGGTGGGCCGCCGGGAGCGGTAGTCGACGAGCTCGTCCACCGCGAACGAGGCGACCAGCTCGCTTTCGAGGCTCTCCATGAGGTGCTTGGTTGCGATCTTCACTGCGTGGCCTGCGTCGGAGAAGCCCTCGAGTCCGTGGATCAATACGGGTCCCTGCCCGTCCGCGGAAGACAACTGCGGTGACGGGAATTCCAGCTCGTACATCTTCGACTGTTCGTCCATTACAGACCTCTTCTCCTTCGTGCCTACCTCCAGTGTCCCTCATCGTCTTCGGCACCGGTACGTCGGACGTTGTTCCAGGAGGTTCTGCCCCCTCAGACAACATGCTGCGGTGACCGATAATTCCCGCGGAAGAGTGTTGTCGCGCGGGCGGTCGGTGACGACGCTGCGCACTTGCCGAAAGCGGATTACCGATAACTCGAACCGCAACCTGCCCGCTAACGGTGTCCCGGCGTGGCAGAGTTGCCGACAGGCTCCCGGCGGAGCATCGCATGTACGACAGGGGGTGTGCAGTGAGTACTCGGCGAAGATCGGCACGGACTGCGGTTGGCATTTCGGTGGCCTCGGTTGCCGCGACGTCGTCGCTCCTCGCCGGATGCACCTCGGTCATATCGGGTACCGCGAAGCCGAGTGCGATGTCGGCGGCCGACCCCATGGACGGCCCGCCATCCGGTAAGGCTCTATCGGCACTCCTGCTCGACCCGGCCGACTTCCCGAACCGCTACGACGCGATCGTGTTACCCGCGCAGGCCGTAGCGATGGCGGCACCCGACCTGACGGGTGTGCCGCTGACGGCGGTGGTAGATCCATCCGATTGTGAACCGCCGGAACAAGATTACGGGCCCGATGGAACCGTCATGGCAGTGGGCACGGACAACGAGAGCCGGTCGACGATCTCGGTCGAACTGGCCAGGACCGATTCACCTCTGGATGAACTTGCCCGGCAAACGGAGAGGTGCGGTGGGGTCACCGTGACCGACAGCGGAGTCGAGTCGGTTGTCGTCACCGAGATAACGCCCCCGCCTCCGATCCGAGCGGATGACACTCTGGCTCTTCGTCGAACCGTCAAGTCCGGCAATGAAAGAGCCACGATCACTCAGTCGATGGTTACGCTGATTGCCCAGGTCGGCGATGTGCGTGTCTCGGCTACCTTCATGTCTTTCGGCGATACGAAGGCCGATACTGCGGCGCTCGATCAGGTGTTTACTGCGGCGGTTCAGAAGGTGCACAACGGTTGAAATAGCGCGCTAACACAGAGCCCCGACTGATCGGGGATCGGTTTTCGAATCCTCGAGTACGTGGTGAGATGTTGTGCACAACGGATCGATCATCCACAGCCCGACACGTCGTCCCTGGTGGTACATCCGTGCCCGATAGCGATCCCCGTCAGAGTCTGGTGCATGACGACACCTGCCTTTCCCTCCAGCTCCGATTTCTCCGACAACTCCATCGATGGACGGTCCCCGGACCAGTTCGCTGTGCGGTTGTCCGATCCGGGAGATCTGTTCGCTGCGGTTCCTGCATTACTGGGATTCCGTCCCGAGCGCTCGATCGTCGCCGTGTGCCTATCCGGCAGGCCCACTTCGACGGTGGGCGCCGTTATGAGGCACGATCTCATCCTCGATGGCGGCGGAGCTCCGACCGAGCCGATGTCCGCCGTTCTGAAGCAATTCAGTGAAGTGTGCAAGCGGGAGAACGCTGCCGGTGTTCTCCTGCTGCTGATCGACGACCGCTTCGCTGATCACCGAACTACTTCGGGTGCCGAACTCGCCGCCATCGTCGCGGAATTCGAAGAGCTCCTCGATACCACGCCGATCGAACTCATCGATGCGCTCGTGACCGAAGAGATCGCCAACGGTTGTGAATGGTCGAGCCTGCTTCCAGGCCGTGCTCACGGTGCGCAGACCGACCCCTACTCATCCCATGTCGCGGTCGCGCAGGTTCTAGGGGTCGAGCGATCCGCTCCACACGCAACGATCTCGAAGCAACGATCGAAACGGGACCGGCACAGGAAAGGATGGAGATAGCCACGCTCATCGACGACGCCCGAGAAGCGGCCGCCTTGAAGTGGGGACTGGCCCAGCGGGCGGCCGCCCCGGAATGCAGTGACCGCCGCGAACTCGAATCGATTCTGTCGGCTGTTGTCCGGGTGTCCTCGGGGGAGGGACTTCTCGCCTCGGAGACTGCAGAGCTGGCGCTCGCGCTGGACAACGTCAAGGTACGAGACAGCGCTCTCGCGCTCGCCGTCAGCGCCTGTGCCGACGACGCCGAGCAACTGTGGATCCTGCTCGCCCGCAACCTCCCTGACCCGGAACGCGCGAATGCCGCGGTACTGCTCGGATACAGCGCCTACGTCCGGGGAGATGGGCCTCTGGCCGGCATCGCACTCGGTGCTGCACTCGATTCGGATCCCGACCACGTACTGGCCACGTTGCTCGACGGTGCGCTTCAATCCGGGCTCCGACCGGCCGCGGTACGAGACTTGGCGATAACCGGCTACGAGTGTGCGAAGAAGATCGGAGTGAGGCTACCTCCGCCGATCGAGGCCACTGGTTATCGCTGAGCCGCGTGCGACCTGTCGCCGAGTTCTTGCAGGTACGACCATGCGTCCGTGACGATCTCGTCGAGATCGGTGTGCTCGGGCCGCCACCCGAGTTCCGCAATCGCGCGAGCGCTGGACGCCACGAGGACTGCAGGATCGCCGGCCCTGCGTGGAGCGTCTTCGACAGCGATGGGCAGTCCGGTTACGCGCGAGCACGCCGAGATAACCTCGCGCACACTGAATCCCGTGCCGCTTCCGAGGTTGTAGATGCGGTGCCGGCCCTCGACGGAGGATTCGAGTGCCAGGATGTGCGCCTCGGCGAGATCGAGCACATGGATGTAGTCGCGGATCGCTGTTCCGTCGGGGGTGGGCCAGTCGGTTCCGAAGACGGAGATCTTGTCTCGCTGTCCGAGGGCTACCTGGAGTACGAGAGGAATCAGATGCGTCTCGACGACACGGTTCTCGCCGGCCGACTTGTACGCTCCAGCAACATTGAAGTACCGGAGGCTGGTCGCGGCGAGTGAATGCGCCACCGAGTACGAGGTAATGGCATGGTCGATAGCGAGCTTGGTTGCCCCGTAGGGGTTGGTGGGGCGGGTGGGGTCCGCCTCCGTGATCGGCGAGTGCTCCGGCTCGCCGTAGGTGGCGGCGGTGGACGAGAACACCAAGTTCCGAGTCCCCGAATGACGCAGTGCCTCCAGAAGTTCGAGCGTGGTGACGACGTTGCCGCGCCAGTACTTCTCCGGGTGTTCGACCGACTCGCCGACGAGCGATTGCGCGGCAAAATGCAGCACTCCGTCGAAACGTGGTGTACCGCCGGTGCCGAGAACGTCTGCCACCACATCCGCCACATCGCCCTCGACGAATTCGGCGCCGAGTGGCACCGCGTCGGCATTTCCCGTGGACAGGTCATCGATGATGACGACCTCGTGTCCTCTTTCGAGCAGGACGGTGCTGCATACGCTGCCGACATAGCCGGCCCCGCCGGTAACCAGGAGCTTCATGAACTATCCCTGAACCTGCTTCACCTGGACGGCGTGCGCCATCTCCTCCGGCAGGTCGAATCCGCTGTGGCCAGGAACCGTGATCATGACCGAGCCCGGCTTGGTTTCGACGGTGACGCGGGCGTCCGGAACGACGCCGGCCTCACGCAGCTGTCCTATGACGTCCGCATCGGACTGTATGTACTCGGCGAGGCGACGGACCACGACCGCTGTCGGCCTACCTGCCGGGATCTCCGTGAGGCGGATGAGGTTCTCGCGTGGATCCATCGGACGGTCTAGACCGAGTTGGGCAAGCCCGGGAATCGGGTTGCCGTACGGGGAAGTCGTGGGGTTGTTGAGCACCTCCACCAGACGCCGCTCGACTTCCTCGCTCATCACGTGTTCCCAACGGCAGGCCTCCGCGTGAACCTCTTCCCACCGCAGCCCGATGATGTCGACGAGAAGTCGTTCCGCCAGGCGATGCTTACGCATCACAGACACCGCGAGCTCGCGGCCCTTTTCGGTCAGTTCCAGATGGCGGTCACCAGCGACCTGGAGGAGACCGTCGCGCTCCATCCGAGCGACGGTCTGGCTGACCGTCGGGCCGCTCTGCTCGAGTCGTTCGGCAATACGCGCTCGAAGAGGGACAACGCCCTCTTCTTCCAAGTCGTAGATCGTCCGGAGATACATCTCCGTGGTGTCAACCAGATCCTTCACACTCACTCCCCTTCGTCTTGGTTGATTCTACCGGTCGGTCCTTGCCATACATGCGTTCGGCGTCTCGTAGCGTCGGAGGCAGTTCTGCGGGTCTGCTAGCACCGTCTGCGGCGGACCAGTAGCGTGAGTTCATGACACGGTCTTTCGGCGCTCGGAAGGATTCGGCTGCAGTGGTATCGAACCGGGCAGTCGTGTGGAGTCCGGAGTATCTCCGCTATCGGTGGAGTGCGGACCACCCGATGAGCCCGACCCGGCTGGAGCTGACCATGTCGCTCGCCCGCAGTTTGGGGCTCTTGGAGGGTGCCGAACTGGTACGGCCCGAGGCGGCTTCGGACGCGGACTTGTTGAGGATCCACACCCCGGGCTACATCGAGGCCGTCAAGCATGCCGGGCATTCGGCTACCCCGGGTGTGCTCGGGCAGGATACTCCGCATGGACTCGGCACAGAGGACAATCCCGTCTTCCCTGAGATGCACGAAGCGAGCTCGATCCTCGCCGGCGGATCGCTGACGGCGGCGCGTGAGATCGCATCGGGCCGCACGCGCAGGGCGGTGAGTATCGGTGGAGGCATGCATCATGCGATGCCCGACTGGGCGTCCGGCTTCTGCGTGTACAACGATGTCGCGATTGCGATCTCGTGGCTGCTGGACAACGGCTTCGACCGGGTCGCCTATATCGACGTCGATGCGCACCATGGTGACGGCGTTCAGCACGCGTTCGCGGACGATCCACGGGTCCTGACGATCTCGCTGCACCAGCATCCGGCAACCCTTTTTCCCAACACGGGGTGGTCGAGCGAAGTCGGTGGAGGTGCTGGAGAAGGTACGGCAATCAACCTCCCCATTCTGCCCGGGACGAGTGATGCCCTGTGGCTCAGAGGGTTCCACGCCGTCGTCCCGGGCGCGATCGCTGCTTTCCGCCCCCAGATCGTCGTCAGCCAGTGTGGTGTCGACAGTCATCGTGAGGATCCGCTCGCCGACCTCGCGCTGACCGTCGACGGGCAGCGGGCAGCGTTCCTGGCGATGCGCGATCTAGCAGACCGCTACGCAGAGGGGCGCTGGCTCGCTGTGGGCGGGGGCGGGTACGGACTCGTCCGGGTGGTGCCGCGGGCCTGGACCCATCTCATTGCGGCAGCACTCGATGTCGAGTTGCCTCCCGGTCGTGCAGTACCCGAGTCCTGGCGCGAGCGCGTACGTTCACTCATGCCTGACGTGAACCTGCCGGACACCATGAGTGACGGCGGCGAGGTGGACTACCTGCCTTGGGACGGTCCGGGCGGCGCCCCGGAAACGGGAGTCCCCGCTGTCGACCGGGCACTTCACCGTATCGATTCCGCGGTCGTCGCCACGCGTCGCGCCTGCTTCCCCCTGCTCGGTCTCGACCCCGAGGACCCCCGTGACTGAGTCGGACGGTAGGGGTGCGGCCGGGGCCGAAGACGGCGTCGGGACCACAGGAGGGATACCGGACGCCGCGCACAATTATCCGCGGGACTGGGAGGCAGATGTGCTGGCGTCGGACGGTGGCGCCGTGGCATTGCGACCGATTGTTCCCGAGGATGCGGACAAGCTGGTTGCGTTCCACTCCAAGCTTTCCGAACGCACACGCTACCTTCGGTATTTCGGGCCGTACCCGACCATGCCCGAACGCGACATCGTCCATTTCACCACGGTCGATCACCACGACCGGGTGGCGTTCGTCGTGGTGCTCGGAGACGAGATCATCGCAGTCGGCCGTTACGAGAGGCTCGTCGGGGAGGGGGACGGCAGATCCGCGGAAGTCGCATTCGTTGTTGCCGATGCCCATCAAGGACGCGGGCTCGGACCCGTCCTTCTCGAGCACCTGGCCGGCGCGGCGGCGGAGAACGGGATCACCATGTTCGTGGCCGAGGTTCTCGCGGAGAACCGGCGCATGGTGACAGTCTTCCGGGAGGCCGGCTACCAGGTGAGCCGAAGCTTCGACGGCGGAGTGCTCAGGCTCGAGTTCGCGATAGACCCGACCGAAGCGTTGGTTTCCGTGCGCAACTCCCGGGAACGGGCGGCCGAGGCTCGCAGCATGCGCAACGTGCTCACCCCACGGTCAGTCGCGGTGATCGGTGCATCGACCGACACCGCGAAGGTCGGCAACGCGGTGCTGAGCAACTTATTGGGGGCCGGGTTCTCCGGCCCGGTATACCCGGTCAACGCCGAGCATCGTTCGGTGCGTGGAGTGCGTGCATATCCGACTGTCCGTGACATTCCCGACGAGGTCGATCTCGCTGTGGTCGCCGTTCCCGCCGAGTCGATCAGCGCCGTGCTGGACGACTGCCTGATCAAGGGTGTAAAGGCCCTCGTCGTAGTGTCTTCGGGGTTCAGTGAAGCGGGCCTGGACGGCGAGCAGTCCGAGCGCCGTCTCGTTCACGCCGCCCGCGCGCACGGGATGCGTCTGATCGGCCCCAACGCACTAGGGGTGGCGAACAACGACCGGGATGTGTCTTTGAATGCGACGCTCGCTCCAGTCTTGCCGAGCCCGGGCAACGTCGGATTCTTTTGCCAATCCGGTGCTCTCGGAATCGCTATCCTCGACGAAGCCGCTCGCAGCCGTATCGGACTGTCCTCCTTCGTCTCCGCCGGAAATCGAGCCGACGTGTCCGGCAACGATCTCCTGCAGTACTGGGATTCGGATCCCGCCACGGAAGTGGTGTTGCTGTATCTGGAGAGTTTCGGAAATCCGCGCAAGTTCTCGCGGATCGCCCGCCGTGTGGCCCGGAACAAGCCCATCGTCGCAGTGAAGAGCGGGCGGCATGCCGTTCCGCCAGCATTGGCGTCGGCGAGTGTCGAGATGGACGACTCGATCGTCCGAACGCTCTTCGAGCAGGCTGGCGTGGTGCAGGTGGGGTCGATCTCCCAACTCTTCGACTGTGCGCTGCTCTTCGGTTACCAGCCGCTGCCCTCGGGCCCCAGGCTTGCGGTTGTCGGGAACTCTACCGCGCTCGGTGTGCTGGCGGTGGATGCCGCCCGTAGTGAGGGCCTGCAGGTCGGAGACCCGGTGGACCTGGGGCCACAGGCTGGGCCCGAGGAGTTCGCGCGGGCGGTGAGCACGGCACTGTCGTCCCCCGACGTCGACTCTGTGATAGCCGTGTTCGCTCCGCCCGTCGCGGTGCCTGCGGAACCGTTTGCTCAGGCCCTGGGCGAGTCGGTCCTCGATGCCGACAAGCCGGTGCTGACCACGTTCCTTGCCGCAGAAGGAGTGCCGGATGTGTTGGCGGTGCGGGATCGGGACGGGTATCCGACCCGCGGATCGGTGCCGTCGTACCCGGGCCCGGAACGTGCGGCATTGGCGTTGGCGCGAGCGTGGCGGTACTCGGCATGGAAGAACAAGCCGGCTTCGAAGGTGCTGCGCCCTAACGGGATCGACCCGGATCGAGCGAAGGGGATGGTCCGGGATTGGCTCGCAGCCTCATCCGGGCGGTGGTTGTCGGACGTCGAGTCCGCTCAACTTCTCGAGTGCTACGGGGTGGAGGTGGTGGAGTTCCGTTCGGTTGCAAACGAAGACGAGGCCGTGAGTGCCGCCGAAGAACTGGGCTTCCCGGTCGCGGTGAAGGCGACGGGGGAGCAGTGGCGGCACCGCCCGGATCTCGGTGGGGTGCGATTGGACCTGGCCGGGGCGGATCCGGTTCGGTGGGCCTACCGCGACCTTGCCGCCGCGTCCGGTGAACCGCTGCTGCACGTGCAACGGATGGCCACCAAGGGAATCGGTTGTGTGGTGGGGGTACAGGAGGATCCGTCGTTCGGGTCGCTCATCTCGTTCGGCCTCGCAGGGGTGATCTCGGATCTGCTCGGCGACCGCGCCTACCGACTGTTGCCGCTGACCGAGGATGCCGCGGCGGAACTCATTGACGCGCCGAAGGCGGCGCCGCTGCTTTCCGGGTACCGCAGCGCGGTACCCGTGAACAAGGGGGCGCTGGTCGACCTCGTGCAGCGGATCTCTGCGCTTGCCGACGACCTGCCGGAGGTCCGGGAGATGACCTGCGAACCTGTGCTCGCTTCGGCGGAGGGCGTCCAGATCACCGACTCCCGCATGCGGATCGGGCCTGAACCGAGTCCGGTGGACCTGGGGCCCCGCAGGCTGCGCTGACGGCATCGGACCCGAACGCGGAGTTCGAGACGGCACAAGACAGCGCCGAGGCCGGCAATTCCTACCGGCCCCGGCGCTGTTGGAGTGTCAGCAGGCGGAGGTGTCAGCTGGCGTAGGAGCGAAGCCGCTCGGCGCGGTCGCCCTGACGCAGCTTGCCCATGACCTCGCGCTCGATCTGGCGCACACGTTCCCGGGAGAGCCCGAAGAGTTTGCCGATCTGGTCGAGAGTGCGGGGCTGGCCGTCGTCGAGACCGTACCGCAGGCGAATCACCTGCTGCTCACGCTCGTCCAGGGTGGCCAGCACGGTGCGCACGTCCGAGTGCAGGAGTCCGGCGATGACCGCGTTCTCCGCTGATGTTGCCTCGGAGTCCTCGATGAAGTCACCCAAGGGGGCCTCCTCGTCGTTTCCGACTGGCATGTCGAGGCTTACCGGGTCGCGGCTGTGGTCGAGGAGGTCCGCGATCTTGTGCGCCGGGATGCCCGACTCCTCGGCCAGTTCGTCGTCGGAGGCTTCGCGGCCGAGTTGCTGGTGCAGTTCGCGCTTGATACGAGCAAGCTTGTTTACCTGCTCAACGAGGTGCACTGGCAGCCGGATCGTCCGGCTCTGGTCGGCCATGCCGCGAGTGATCGCCTGACGAATCCACCAGGTGGCATACGTCGAGAACTTGAATCCCTTCGCGTAGTCGAACTTCTCCATCGCGCGGATGAGTCCCAAATTGCCTTCCTGGATGAGGTCGAGCAGCGGCATGCCACGGCCCGTGTAGCGCTTCGCAAGCGACACGACGAGGCGCAGGTTGGCTTCGAGGAGGTGTGCACGCGCGGACTGCCCTTCTCGGACGATCGTCGCGAGATCACGCTTCTTGGCGGGAGACAGGCGCTTCCCGGTCTCCAAGATGTGCGCGGCATAAAGCCCAGCCTCGATTCGCTTGGACAGTTCCACCTCGTCTGCGGCCGTCAGCAGAGCGGTCCGGCCGATTCCGTTCAAGTAGACGCGAACCAAGTCCGCTGCGGGGCTCTGCGCGTCCAGATCGGCGGCGCTGGGGCGAATACGACTAGTGGTGCTGGGGCTTGTCATGACTTGCCTCCTCGTCGGTGGTGTCTCATATGGATCAACGCATCGACGGTCCGGATAAGTTCCCAGGCGGCAATTCGCAAAACTGCTTTGACCTGCGAAGTTCCCGACTCACTCCTGAGAAGTTGCTGAGAACGGGGACGAGGACGGCGGTTCCGGAACCGGGGCCGCTTCGTCAGATGATGCGGAAGCGAGGTGAACGAAAGGTCGGCCGTCCCCCTGGACCCAGGCGTGAGGTCAGGCTGGCGAGGCGGGTAGCACGAGTCCGTGCCGCACGAGTGAATGAACGAGCGGCACGGCGGACTGCGCCAACTCCTCGGCGTCCACGTCGTGGGCTGCCGCTAGGAGTCCGATCAGCTCGCCCAATTCGAGGCCGCCGCTGATCATGCCTGCGACGAGTGAGGCCACCACGTCGTCTACCTCGTGCTGCCACGCCGGGCCACTTCCGCGATGCAACCGGGCGACGACCTGGTTCCATCCCTCGTCGCCGGGCAGGAAAACCCTTTCGAGTGCGGTGCTCTCCTCGACGCGAAAGCGTGCGGTGAGCACGTCATGCTCGCGCAGCCAGGCCACTCGATCGAAGTAGGCGAGGGCTTCCGTGCCGAGCGGGTCGCTGAATCCATGGGTGAGGTCCTCCGCCATCAGGTCAGTCGGCGCGTCGGTCCGCCGCAGGTAGACGAATCCGAAGCCGACACCCTCGACGTTTGCGCTCGCAAGGTGGTCGAGCCAGTCCTCGGCTACGGTCGCCGATGCCGGATCCCGTGTGTCGAGACCGCCATCGCGCATCCACGTGCCGACATACAGAGCGGGGTCGGCGAGGTCACGTTGCACCACCCACGCATCGACCCCGTGTGCCGGAAGCCATGAAGCCACCCGGGAACGCCAGTCCTCGCCTGCCACGTGAATCCAGGACGCCAGCATGGCGGCGGTGCCTCCCGGTGCGAGATGTTCCACAGCGCGGGAGATCATCAGTTCACTTGCTCCGTCGAGGTCGAGACCGGAGTCGCGATACGTGTGACCGACCCGAGGGTGGCTGACGACGAAAGGCGGATTGGCCACGATCTGATCGAATGTGCGGCCCTCGATCGGGTCGAACCACGACCCGGTGAGCAGTTCCACCTCTTCTTGGTTGAGGGCCGCGGTGACGGCCGCGAGGTCGACGGCACGGACATTCACGTCGGTGGCGGTGACGGCGGTGGCGTAGGAAGCGCCGTGCAAAGCCTGGATTCCGCATCCGGTCCCGACGTCGAGCAGGGTTCCGACCGGTGCGGTCGGGGTGGCCTGTAGCAAGGACAGCGATGCGTGCCCGACGCCGATCACATGATCGGCCGAATTCTCGCAGGGGCGGAACGTGCCGTCGAGATCAGATACCACCCAGCGGTTGCCGCCGCCGGTATCCATGGGACGGAGGTCGAGCGCGGCCCGCACGACGTCGCCATCGGCGACGAGCAGGCCCGCGGCAACCGTCTGCTCGATCGTGAGGGGAGCAAGCGCGGCAGCAACATCATCGGTCGGGCAGTCGTCGGTGAGGAGGAACAAGCGGATCAGGGTGCCGAGTTCGCCGCAGCGTGCGCTGGCCCGGCGAACCGGGACCGGTTCGCCTCGGCTCAGTGCCGCCTGCACCTCAGGGCCGAGTGCCTCGAGCAAGGTGTCCGTGTCGAACCGGTTGCGAATGAAGGCCTCGCGCAGGGCCGGACAGATCGACAGCAGTTTGTCACGGTTCACTCCTGCATTGTTGCAGTCGCCGGCCCAGTGTCAGCCTTCGATCGTGGGGTGGGGTGGTGCGGGCAGGCTTGTCCGCGACTCACGGTGGTCGTAGCGACTGGGCTCGTCTTTGCTGCGCGGCGGTCGATCGTTCGCGATGAGTACGGCGATCCACGGCAGCGGGATCGACAGGAAGATGATTGCCACCGAGATCAGCGCGTTGGCCCAGATACCGTATGCCACGGCCGCGAGAATCAGTGCTGGGAAACGGAAAGACATGATGATCAGGTACTTGCGCACGCGTGCGCGCTGCTGCTCCTCGAGGGACGGCGCCGCTTCGGTAATGAGAATCGGATTGCTTGGTGAGCCCTCGTTCGACTCACCGAAACCCGCACTTCGTGCCATGAGTCCACTGTTGCACGGTCGGACATCAAATGCACACGCGGGTGCGGCATCATTGAGGTGTGAGCACTGATACCAAGGAACGGCCCGACGTCACCTCCGACAGGTCCACCGATGACGACTCTCCGAAGTTCTTTCATTACGTCAAGAAGGACAAGATCGCCGAGAGCGCAGTGATGGGCACTCACGTCGTCGCACTGTGCGGCGAAGTGTTTCCGGTGACCAAGTCTGCGAAGCCTGGATCGCCCGTCTGCCCCGATTGCAAGAAGATCTACGAAGGGTTGCGCAAGGGCGACTGAGGAGTCGTTGGGCGTGCCAATTCATCCGGCGGCTCGAGAGGTTCGCTCATCGAGTCGCCGGGTCGTGGGTCGTCGGGTCGGGGGTTGTCCGATGGCGAGCCGTCGGATGGCGGGTCGTCTCGGTTGGAGGTACCGGCGCGGTCCGAGGGCGTCTGGTCGCCGGTGATCTTGATCGGGCCGGTGGTGATGCGTCGGGTGAGGATGGTCACCGGCCCCGCAGACGGGGAACTCTCGGCGGTCTGCGCCGAGAGCCACTCCCGCATCTGCGTCATTCGGGTCGCACGGGCGGGCCAGAACTCCTGGATCGTGGCGTTGAACTCCGCGCCGAGGACCACCGCGAAGCCCAGGAAGAAGGTGAACAGCAGGAATGCGATCGGCGCGGCAAGGGCGCCGTATGTGTACCCGGTGCCGGTCACCCACGTGAGGTACCAGCGAAGGCCGATGCTGGCTCCGAGGAAGAAGGCTCCGGCGACGAGTGCTCCGCCGAGCAGTCGGTGCCAGGGCAGTGACCTGGGGAGCGCGACCTTGTAGAGCGTCGTCAGGCCGATGATCAATAACAGCCCCACACCGGGGTAGTAGAACGTGGCGACTATTTCGGACCCGACCGTGCGCCACGCCTCGGGGAAGACCTTGATCACAAGCGTCGGCCCGAGTGCGACGAGCGGCAGAGTGAAGACCGCGAGAACCAGAAACATGACGTAGAGCAGCAGTGCGAACAAGCGCTGCCAGACCGGATGCCGCGCCTCCTGCTGGCCATGGGCTTCGACGATGGAGTCCACGAAGGTGGAGATGGCCGACGAGCCTGCCCACAGGGACAACAAGAAACTCAGTGACACGATCTGAAGCCGCCCCCGTTCCAGTACGTCGCTGAGCGTCGGGCGGATGATCTGGTCGACGACGCTGTCGCTGAAGATCGTTCCACTG
Source organism: Rhodococcus sp. WMMA185 (assembly GCF_001767395.1). Classification (NCBI taxonomy): domain Bacteria; kingdom Bacillati; phylum Actinomycetota; class Actinomycetes; order Mycobacteriales; family Nocardiaceae; genus Rhodococcus; species Rhodococcus sp. WMMA185. The sequence goes on from NZ_CP017014.1 coordinate 1,430,143, forward strand.
AAGGTGATGATCTTGGACTGAATGATGTCGAGGGTGTCCGGTCCAAACCACCCGCCGACATACCCGAGCATTCCCAGCAGGCCCAGCAGGAGGGGAGGCAGGGAGAGCGTCTGCCAGAACGCCGCCGTGGCCGACTTGCCGAAGATCGAGTCGTCCCACGCCTTCTTCAGGGTGTGACCGATCACGGCCAGCGTGCGACGAAGCGGGTGCCACTCGAAGTGGCGTCTGCCACGGGCGCGCTTCGGTGAACTCGCTGGGGATTTGCTCATGATCTTTCCAGCATCCACGACGACACGCCCGGTGCCCACCGCTGGTGCACCCGTGTCGCGGGGAATCCGCCATCCCGGCGGCCTTGCGAATGCGGTTCGCGTCGGGTGCGGACGCTACCCTCATTGACGGACAGCGCCTTCGGGTCTGGTCCGGCAGTGTCGATCGAATACCGAGGAGTGCGAACAAACAGTGCCATGGCATCGGAGGGCAACCCTTGAGCGCTGAGACCGTGGGCTCCCACATGGCGACGAGAACGGAAGCCGAGGCGGCGCCGACAATGGAAGCCGCGGCGGCGCAAATTGTAGGAACCGAGGCTTATCTGGCGCAGACGGAACCGGCCAAGCCCTCGGGACCCCTTCGCGCGTGGCAGCGTCGTGCTTTGACGAAGTATCTGTCCACCGGACCTCGAGACTTCTTGGCGGTCGCGACGCCAGGTGCGGGCAAGACCACCTTCGCGTTGCGTGTCGCGTCGGAATTGTTGCGTGACCGCACCGTCGATCAGGTGACCGTGGTCGCCCCCACCGAGCACCTCAAACATCAGTGGGCTGAATCTGCGGCTCGCAGCGGTATCGCGCTCGATTCGTACTTCTCGAATTCGACCGGGCAAACATCGAGCGACTATCAAGGTGTGGTGGTGACGTATGCGCAGGTTGCGTCCCATCCGTTCAAACACCGAGTCCGGACGGAGAGCAAGCGCACGCTGGTCATCCTTGACGAGATCCACCACGGTGGTGACGCAAAGAGCTGGGGCGAGGCCATCCGCGAAGCGTTCGGCGACGCCACCCGCCGTCTTGCGCTGACCGGAACGCCGTTCCGCAGCGACGACAGCGCGATCCCGTTCGTGGCCTACGAACCCGACCGCGAAGGGTTGATGCGGTCGAAGGCCGATTACGCGTACGGCTACTCCGACGCTCTTGCGGACGGAGTCGTTCGGCCAGTGGTGTTCCTCGCATATTCGGGCGAGGCTCGCTGGCGAAACAATGCGGGCGAGGAGTTCTCCGCGCGCCTCGGCGAACCGCTCAGTGCGGAGCAAACCGCGCGGGCGTGGCGAACGGCGCTGGATCCGGCAGGAGAGTGGATTCCGGCGGTTCTGCACGCCGCCGACACGCGACTCGGTCAGTTGAGGGCCGGTGGCATGCCGGACGCGGGCGGGCTGGTGATTGCGACAGATCAGACTGTGGCCCGCTCCTACGCGAGAACGCTCACAGAAGTCACCGGGGAAGAGCCGGCGGTGGTGCTCTCGGACGATCCGACAGCATCGAAACGGATTGCGGAGTTCAGTGCGAGCACGCAGAAGTGGATGGTCGCCGTTCGTATGGTGTCGGAAGGTGTCGACGTTCCGCGGCTGGCGGTAGGTGTGTACGCCACCAGCGCGTCCACCCCGCTGTACTTCGCCCAGGCGATCGGGCGGTTCGTCCGCTCACGCAGCAAGGGCGAGACCGCGAGCGTGTTCCTTCCGTCCGTGCCAGTGCTGCTCGACCTCGCCAGCCAGCTCGAGGCTCAGCGCGACCACGTGCTGGGCAAACCGCACAGGGAAAAGGACGGGTTCGACGACGACCTCCTCGCCGACGCGAACAAGCAGAAGGACGAACTCGGAGAGGAAGAGAAGGCGTTCACTTCGCTGGGCGCCGATGCCGAGCTCGACCAGGTGATCTACGACGGCTCTTCCTTCGGAACGGCTACCTTTTCGGGGTCCGACGAGGAGGCCGACTACCTGGGCCTGCCTGGTTTGCTCGACGCCGATCAGATGCGTGCCCTGCTACGTCAACGTCAGTCCGAACAGCTTGCCAAGCAGAAGGCCACGCAGGCGGAGCCGACCGAGGTCCCGCAGGTGGCCGAGCGGGTCGCGGCCGCAGGCCAGCTCGCGCAGCTGCGTCGGGAACTGAACAGTCTCGTTGCAATGCAGCACCACAAGACGGGCAAGTCACACGGCACCATCCACGCTGAGCTGCGTCGTGTGTGTGGTGGACCTCCCACAGCGATCGCTACGGTCGAGCAGCTGACCGAGAGAATTTCCACGCTGCGGAGGTGGTGACTGGTACCCGATCGATTCCGGCCCACAGTCGTTCCGACAGAGTCCCACAGTCGATCCGACAGAGTCCCACAGCCGTTCCGACAGAAGAGACCGGCGCGTGCGGTGCGCGCGCCGGTCTCTTGTCCGTTAGAGGTGAGCCTTGGACGGGTCACCCGGGCTGACGAGTCAGATTGCTGTCTCGGCTTCGGTTTCGATCGTGGCGTTCATTTCGCGAAGTCGATCTGCGTGCTCATTGGCGTGGTGACCGCAGAAGAGCAGTTCGCCTCCCGCCGGAAGCACTGCGCGAACGCGTGCTCCGGCACCGCACCGGTCGCACCGGTCGGCTGCGGTCAATGAGGGGCTGGTCAGTGTTCCGGGCATGACTCCTCCGTACTGGCATTCCGCTTGCGCGCAATGCCTGGGGCCTGGTCCGCCGCGTCGGGGATGGCGCGGTGGATCCACTCTGTCAGACGTTGGGGGATTCCGCGTTGTTCCCGGCGGTGTTTCTCAGTGGCACATCCCACAGAAAGTTTGCGGAAGTTTGTGAATTCGCGCCGAAGAGCGTGAATTCGGAAGCAGACCGAACGGTCGTAGTTCCCCGCCGGCTGGTCACATCTCACACGTGAGGTTGGTCTCACCGTGTCACTGCCTCGACCGCGCCGATGGTCCGTTCCTCGCCTACCAGGGAGAATCCGCCCGCCTCGACCCGCGAGTCTGCGCCGCTCCGCATGCGGCCGGGACTACCGTGGAGGGATGAACGTTGAAGTGACGGCATTGCCGGGCATTGGGGTGCGGAAGGACTTCGTACTGGCTTCCGGTCGCCGTATCGGCGTCATCAGTCATCGCGACGGCCGAACCGACCTGATCGTGTCGAAGCCCGATGACCCTGACGCCTGCGAAGCTTCCTTGCCGTTGAGCACCGAGGAGGCGGCCGTGCTGAGCAACCTGTTGGGGGCTCCGCAGTTGGTATCCCAACTGGAAGAGGAACACCGGGACCTGCCCGGCATCCAGACCAAGCAGTTGTACATCACCGAAGATTCCCGGTTCGACGGCCGGACGCTCGGGGACACAGCCATGCGCACGCGGACAGGGGTCTCGATCGTCGCTGTCATGCGAGCGGGCCAGGTGAATCCGTCACCGAACCCCGACTTCTTGCTCACATCCGGCGATCTGCTGGTCGCCGTCGGAACGGCGGAAGGACTGGCCGCGGCAGCCAAGCTCCTGGTCGGCGGCTGACAATCCTGTGAATACGACTACGCTCGCGCTCATCGAACTGGGCGCGGTATTTTTCGCGCTCGGGTTGCTCGGCCGTCTGGCAGCTCGGATCGGTATGTCGCCGATACCGTTCTACCTGGTCGGCGGACTGTGCTTCGGCAATGGTGGGTTCCTACAACTCGGTGACATCGACGAATTCAGCCATCTGGCGAGTGAGATCGGGGTGGTGCTGCTCCTGCTCCTACTCGGACTCGAGTACACGGCATCCGAACTCGTCACCGGACTACGCCGGTCGTGGATGGCAGGTGTGGTGGATATCGTCCTCAACGCAGCACCAGGTGCGATCGTGGCACTGGTGCTGGGGTGGGGTGCAACCGGCGCTTTCGTTCTGGCGGGTGTCACCTACATATCCTCCTCGGGAATCATCGCAAAGGTGCTGAGCGACCTCGGTCGCCTGGGCAACCGCGAAACCCCGGTCGTGCTCTCGATTCTCGTATTCGAGGATCTTGCGATGGCTGTGTACTTGCCGATCCTGACCACTTTGCTCGCCGGTGTGAGTTTCCTGGGCGGTCTTACGGCTTTGGGCATCTCTCTGATCGCTGTTTCGGTGGTTCTCGTCGTTGCGCTGCGCTACGGGCGGTATGTCTCCGCACTACTGGACAGCCCCGACAGCGAGACGTTGTTGTTGAAGCTTCTGGGTGCTGCGCTGCTTGTGGCAGGCATCGCCTCAGCCTTGCAGGTTTCGGCGGCGGTCGGGGCATTCCTTCTGGGTATCGCGATCTCCGGATCGACTGCCCACAATGCCAGCCGTGTCCTCGAGCCTCTCCGTGACCTGTTCGCAGCGATGTTCTTCGTCGTGTTCGGACTCAACACCGATCCTGGTGAAATCCCGCCGGTGCTCGGTTGGGCGATATTGCTGGCGGTGGTGACGACACTCACCAAGATGGCCACGGGCATGTGGGCGGCGAAGCAGCAAGGTGTCGCTCGGCTGGGTCGAGCCAGAGCGGGCGCCGCACTGATCGCCCGCGGAGAGTTTTCCATCGTGATCGCCGGCCTGGCTGTAGCGGCAGGCGCGGTCGAGGGACGGCTCGCGGCCCTAGCCACCGCCTATGTCCTTCTCATGGCCATCATCGGCCCGGTGGCAGCCCGGGTCGTCGAACCGATGGCCAACGCGTGGGTTCGGGTTCGGGTTCGCACCAGCGCGTAGGGGTCGTTCCGCTTCCCGTTCTCGATCTGGAAAAGTTCAATGCCCCCGGGAAAGTCCCGGGGGCATTGAACCTTGTCTGTGCGCGAGCGTCAGTCCAGGTAGTCGCGTAGCACCTGCGACCGGGACGGGTGGCGGAGTTTCGACATGGTCTTGGATTCGATCTGACGGATGCGCTCACGCGTCACTCCGTAGACCTGACCGATCTCATCCAAGGTACGCGGCTGTCCATCGGTCAGGCCGAAGCGCAGTCGCACCACGCCGGCTTCACGCTCGGAGAGCGTATCGAGCACCGATTGCAACTGATCTTGCAACAAAGTGAAGGACACGGCGTCGACCGCGACGACTGCTTCGGAGTCCTCGATGAAGTCGCCGAGTTGGCTGTCGCCTTCGTCGCCGATGGTTTGGTCCAGCGAGATCGGCTCGCGCGCGTACTGCTGGATCTCGAGCACCTTCTCGGGCGTGATATCCATTTCCTTGGCGAGCTCTTCGGGCGTGGGTTCACGGCCCAGATCCTGCAACAGTTCGCGCTGGATGCGTCCGAGCTTGTTGATGACCTCCACCATGTGCACCGGAATGCGAATGGTGCGGGCCTGGTCGGCCATGGCGCGGGTGATGGCCTGACGGATCCACCACGTGGCGTAGGTCGAGAACTTGTAACCCTTGGTGTAGTCGAACTTCTCGACGGCGCGGATGAGGCCCAGATTGCCTTCCTGGATCAAGTCGAGGAAGGCCATGCCCCGTCCGGTATAGCGCTTGGCCAGTGACACGACGAGGCGGAGGTTGGCTTCGAGTAGGTGATTCTTGGCACGGTTTCCGTCACGGCAGATCCAACTCATATCCCGGCGCTGGGCAGCGGGGAGTTTCTCACCGGATGCTGCGACTTCCTGCATGATCTGGGTCGCGTAGAGCCCGGCCTCGATGCGCTTGGCGAGTTCGACCTCCTCTTCGGCGTTGAGGAGTGCAACTTTGCCGATCTGCTTGAGGTATGCGCGTACCGAGTCCGCAGACGCGGTGAGTTCGGCGTCCTTGCGGGCCTGGCGCAGCGCCTCGGATTCTTCCTCGTCCCAGACGAAGTCCCCGGAGGCCTTGTCCTTCTCGGACGGCTCCTCGGTTTCGTCGTCCGAGCCGACCGCGACCACCTCGACGACATCCGATTCGACGTCGGCCAAGTCACCCTCGGTGATGTCGATGTCTTCTATGCCAACGGAGTCTTCGTCCTGGCCGTCCTCGCCATCTGCAGACTTGCTCGGCGCGGCCTTCTTGGTGGAAGCCTTCTTTGCTGCGGCCTTCTTGGCGGGAGCTTTCTTTGCTGCGGCCTTCTTGGCGGGAGCTTTCTTTGCTGCGGCCTTCTTGGCGGGAACATTGTCGGTTGCCGGAGCGGCGCCGGCGGCTGTCGCTGTGACTGGCGCTCCCGGTCCTGACTCCGAAGTCGAATCAGTAGTCTGACGTGTATCGGTGGCTGCCACGTACGCCCTTTCGTGACGGTGTCGTGCGGCGTCACGCCAGAGTGATCATCCGGCGGAGAGGTCTACTGGTTTCGCCTGGCGCGCAGCCGGGCTCTTTCATTGTAACGACCTATTCGAAATAGTTAGGGAGCGATGCCCGTGTCGACTGCAATAGCTGCGCCTACTATCCCGGCCGTATTGAGAAGCGCAGCAGGTACAACGGGTGTCCTGTTGGTCAGATGAGGAATCCACTTGTTGTGTTTGCGACTGATGCCGCCGCCTGCGATGAACAGATCCGGCCACAGTAGGTCTTCGAACCGGCTCAGCACGTAGGACACCTCCGCAGCCCATTCCTTGTAGGACAAATCCTTGGCGTCCTTTACCGAGGATGCCGCTATGTGCTCGGCATCCTTGCCCAGCACTTCCATGTGACCGAGCTCGGTGTTGGGTAGCAGGACGCCGTTGTGGAGGATTGCCGAGCCGATGCCGGTGCCGAAGGTAAGCAGGATGACTACCCCCTTCGCATCCTTGCCCGCGCCGTAAGTGTTCTCCGCGATCCCCGCGGCATCGGCGTCGTTGAGGACTGTGATCCGGCGACCGCCGAGGGCATCGTAGAACAGGGCGTACGCGTCCGTTCCGATCCACTTCTCGTCGATATTCGCAGCGGAGCGTGCGACTCCGCTGGTGACCACACTCGGCAGCGTGATACCGACTGGCCCATCCCACTTCGCCATCCGGACGATCTCGGCGACCGTCGCTGCGACCGCGTGCGGTGTGGACGGTCGGGGAGTCGGGAGTTTGATTCGGTCTCCGATCAACTCACCGCTCTCGAGATCGACTGTGCCACCCTTGACGCCGCTGCCTCCTACATCGACACCGAACCCGCTGTTGGTCATCGCGTCTGCTCCTCCGTGTCGAAGTACGTGTCGAGCTGGGCCGTGTCGGACTGACGAAAGTCGCCCGTGCGCCACTGGTTTTCTCGTCACAATAGTGGGTCGAAGTGGCTTCGGTCGCCCGTGCGCGCAAGCCGACCCCCGCGGTGGTGTGAGGCAGTGAAAGTGTGTTCCGATGGGGGGGTGGACGCAGCAGGGAGTCGAGACACCACGCAGGGCTTCGGAGACACTGAGGCGCAACGACTACGCGACGTCGCCGTTGCAGTGGCGCAGGAGGCGGCCGCTCACGTCAGGTCAAGGCGCCCCGAGGTGTTCGGAACCGTAGGGAAAGTGGTGGCACACGGCAGTTCCGTAGCGTCGAAGAGCACCCCCACCGATCCGGTTACGGTGGTCGACACCGAGAGCGAACAACTCATCCGCGACCGTCTCGCGACTCTTCGGCCTGGCGATGCGATCCTCGGTGAGGAGACCGGCGGAGCGGGGGATTCCGTCGCCGGACTCCGATGGGTGGTCGATCCGATCGACGGAACGGTGAACTTTCTGTACGGAGTGCCCACATACGCGGTCTCTGTGGCTGCGCAGATCGACGGAGTGTCGGTTGCCGGGGCCGTGGTCGACGTGGCAGCCCAGGCGACGTATGCGGCGGCACGAGGCTACGGGGCAACACTCACCACTGTCGAGGGCCGGATAGGGGGCCTGCGGTGCAACCCGGTCACGGATGTGTCGATGGCTCTGCTGGCAACCGGATTCGGGTACGGGACCGCGCGGCGCAAAGCGCAGGGTGCACTCATCGGCGAAATCCTCCCCCGGGTACGGGACATTCGCCGGATCGGCTCGGCTTCCCTCGACCTGTGCATGGTCGCGTCCGGCCGGGCCGACGCGTACTTCGAACACGGGTTGGGCCCATGGGACTGGGCCGCTGGATCGCTCATCGCCACCGAGGCAGGCGCTCGCGTGCGCATTCCCTCCCCGCGCTCATCGAGTGCGGACGGTGACCTGGTGGTGGCCGCTGCCCCCGGGATCGCCGACGAACTGGACGCATTGTTCACCGAGGTCGGGGCTGACGACCCGATCCGGGAGACCTGACCTGCGATCAGCAGTGGGCCGTGCGAGCTGCATTGAGCAGGTCTATGTCGAGAGGAGGGGCCTGCATTCCGGGCGGTGGCTCCTTCAGAGACCGCAGCACCTCTTCGGCGTCAGGGTTCGGTGAGATATTGCGGAAGTAGGTCCCCAGAGCGAGATCGACGGTGTCGTCCGTGCGCGAATCCTCGATGAGTTCGGCGCACGGTACAACGAGATACAGGGCACTTGCCGCAGCGATGCCGCTCGGTCCGAACCTCAGCTGCCCGTGGCACTGCATGTTCTGGTCGACATAAATCGGGTCGTTGCCGACCTGGACGTCGGGGGCGCTTGCGAACCCGTAGTCACTCAACTGGGCGGCCACCTGCGTCGCCTGACCGGCCTCGCCGTTTGCGTTGAACACGCGCACCTTCGCATCAGCGAGGGTGGCGGGTTCAACATCCAGCACCGTCGAGGGGTCGACCTGTTCGCCTAGTGTGGGCCGCGTCGATGCGCTATCGGCAGGCTGTGTGGGCGGGGGAGGCGGATTGCACGCGACTGTAGTGGCCGAATCCTCGTCCTCGGTGAGGATGCTTGTCCACAGTGCGGCGCCGAGGAGTGCAAGAACCGCGAACACCACGAGCATCGGCATCGCTCGCCGGCGCCGGAACGGGCGTCCCTTGTCATCGAGCGGACTGCCGTCGGTGATGAGTGAAACCACAGTGTGCCCCGACCTCTCCTACGGAACTGCGCGTCGTAACTTGTCGCCCGAACAGCGCACCGATACTGTGCCCGGCCACCCATTCGTGGCGCAGGTTCGGCACCCACTGTAGATCCATGGCACCCCTACATCTCGAACCCGCCCCGGCTGTGGAATGTCACAGGTTGCTGTGGCGTTGATGACGATTAGCAGACAATTTGCACGATCCGTCGGGTCGGTTACACGTTTCGGGTTTTGTTCGGCTAGTGTCTGGCGGCCCGAGTCGTTTGGAGAGCATCGAACGAGGGTGGGTAAATGAGGCTGAAATCACGATTTGGGACCTGCTTCCGGCACTGATCGAACCTCGCAGCATCGCTTGCTGGTGGTGTGTGATCTGCGTCGGAACGGGTGGCGCGTGGGAGGTCGATCACCATTGCGGTGAACCTCGAACGCAGGCCGGGATACAGGGAACGAAAACGAGGGGAAACGACATGGCAACTGACTACGACGCACCGCGGCGAACAGAATCCGACGAGGTTTCGGAAGATTCGCTGGAGGAATTGAAAGCGCGCCGCAACGAGGCGCAATCGGCAGTGGTCGACATCGACGAGGCCGATACCGCGGAATCGTTCGAATTGCCCGGCGCGGATCTGTCGGGGGAAGAACTCTCGGTGCGGGTCGTGCCCAAGCGGGACGACGAGTTCACGTGCTCGAGTTGTTTCCTGGTGCATCACCGAAGCCGACTCGCCAGCGATGCCGACGGGGTACTGGTTTGCAGGGACTGCGCGGCCTGAGCGACGACGGTGACAAGTCGCGAACGGTGGTGGGTTGATCACAGTTCGCGCCCCTTTGCGCTGTCTATTGGCGGGCGCGGTTGATGGCGGCCAGCAACTCGGCCGGCCGCCGAGTACTCACCAGCCAGTAGGGGGTCGGATCCTCCGGGTCATCGAGAACGATGAGGACCATCGACTTGACCCACACGCGGTGCTGAACGAAGGCGGAAGGGTCGAGCTGGCGGCCGAGCGCTGCACTCTTGGCTGAACCGGGCACCTCTGCCACCCGTGAGATGACGCTCACGGGCAGATGTGCCTGCCCGACCCTCAGGTGGACACCGTTCGGTTCGTCGACGACCTCGACCCTGAGTCGGCTCAGTGAGATCAATGCCCAGACCGGGAGCGGAAGTAGTAGGACGTACGGCAACCACGCACGCAGACCCGGCGCCCCCATGTGCACCTCCGCGGCCAGTAGTCCGGCGACGAACAAGCCCACAGCCCACCACCACACCGGCACCCACAGGCGCTCGGAGTACAGCGTGGAATGGGTGTTCTCGGTGGGTACGGCTTCGGGCCGGGACGTTTCTGACACCCGACTAGGATAGTCGTAGTGCACGAGTAGGCTCTGTGCATGTGAGCGACCTATCTCCCGGCCTCCCTGCCGGCGCCGCCCCTGCCCTTCCGCCCGTTGCCATACAGCGGCTAGATCCAGGTGTTCCGATTCCACAGCGAGCCCACGACGGTGACGCAGGTGTCGATCTCTGTAGCACCACCGATGTCACGATCGAGCCGGGGCGGCGTGTTCTCGTCGGGACAGGGGTAGCGATCGCGCTGCCCATGGGCACTGTCGGTCTGGTCCATCCACGGTCTGGGCTGGCTGCCAAGTCGGGTCTGTCCGTGGTCAACACGCCGGGAACCATCGACGCCGGATACCGAGGCGAGATCAAGGTGTGCTTGATCAATCACGACCTCGATGTCCCGATCGAAATCCGCCGGGGCGACCGGATCGCGCAGCTGGTCGTGCAGCGAGTGGAATTGGTGTCGTTCGTCGAGGTGGACTTCCTGGATGACACCACTCGCGGCAGTGACGGTCACGGGTCGAGCGGAGGCCACGCGAGCCTCTTCGGCCATAGAGAAGGAGCCTGAACATGATCAGACGACGGAAGAAGAAATCCAGGGACGACTCCGACGCGTCCGCACCGGCACCCGAGGCGGAAATCGAGACTGGTGAAACGGAATCCGAGGCGGGGCTCGATGCCTACGACGAGGTCGGCGAGGCCGATGGAGGCCCCTACGACATAGAAGACCTGGATCCGGACGACGATGTCAACGTCGGCGAGATCGGTACTCGCCTCGATTTGGGTTCGGTCCTCGTCCCCATGCCGCCCGGCACCCAGTTACAGGTCGAGATGGCGCCCAACGGTTCACCACAGGCCGTCCACCTCGTCACACAGCACGGGCGAATCACCGTCGCGGCATACGCCGCTCCGAAATCCCCGGGTCAGTGGAGGGAAGTCGCGGGCGACCTGGCCGAATCGCTGCGAGGCGACAATGCGGCGGTGAGCGTCGAGAACGGACCCTGGGGTCGAGAGGTCGTTGCGGTCACACCCAACGCAGACCTGCGATTCATCGGTGTCGACGGCTACCGATGGATGGTCCGTTGCGTGGTGGCGGGCCCGAGCGGCGGCAACACCGTAGATTCGGAACTCGCTGCGGCCGCGAGAGCGATTCTGCGTGACAGTGTCGTCAAACGTGGAACCGAACCGCACCCGGTCCGGACGCCGCTGCCGGTCGTCCTGCCCGAGGTTCTGGCGAAGCAACTGGCCGCGGCCCACCAGCAGCAGTTGGCGCAGCAGCAAGGTGTCGCTGCGCAGCAGGCTCCTCAGCAGCAGGCCGCCGGCGGTGCCGTGGGTGGGTCCTCCGCATCAGCCGAAACGCCGCAAGGCGGCGTAGCCGGGCCACAGCAGCGTCGTGGCGAATCCGGTTCGGCGATGCAGCAGCTGGGCCGCTGACGGCGGGCGAAGACGGACGTCGGCACCTCAGGGCAGCATTGAACTCAGCGCCCTGAGGCTCTCGCGCCCCAGGGTCGCGGGGTCTGCGCCGATCTGGTCGAGCGAGACCGTGACCAGGTTCGACTGAGGTAGCCGCCCGGCCCAGGTGTGCGCCACCTCGAGAGGGTGGACGGCATCGTCGGTGGCGGCGACGATCCCGACGGGCACGTTGATGCCTTCGAGATCCTCCACGCCAGGCGCTCGGTACTCGGCGGCTTCGTCGAGCGCACTGGGAAGGTGCGGCCATTGTGATCGCCATGACTTGGCAAGCTCCACTCCGAGCCAGGGCGGGCTCGATGCGATCATCTCCGCGGTCACCTTCTCGATTCCGTCTGCTCTCAGTCTGGCTGCGGTGAACCGTGCACCGGCGGCGGCGGGTGCGTCGGCGGCGGCGCCTGTCCACGCCGGAAGCGCGGCGAGGACGCCCACGACGCGGTCGGGATTGGCGCTCGCCCATTGCAGCGCCACCGCAGCCCCGATCGACACACCGCCGATGATGATGCGTTCGTGCTCCGCCGCAGCGTCGAGGGCATCGAGGTAGCCCGCGACGACACGCCGGGGGTCGGGTTCGACGGCCACTGTGGCGATTCCGCGGCTTGCGAGGGGTTCGGTGAATGCGCGGGTGACGAAGTCGGCGTCGGATCCCGTACCGGGGAGCATCAAGGCCATAGTTGGCCGGAAATCGAGGGGCATATGTCGATTTTGCATGCCACGTCACACTGGTCTCACATAGTGCAGTCACAGCGAAACAATGGGTCTACAGTGGCGAGTACACAGCCCTACAAGTGGCGTGAAGACTCGCGTCACACATGCTCCAGGAGCGCGTAATGGCACCCGCCACGGCAGGATACTTTCGTCGGATGACTCGCCGGCTGACCGAGGACCTCGAGCAACTCGATGCCGAGGAGATGGCCGAGACGTCGCAGGCGTCCGGTGCGCAGCGTGCCTGCGATTGCGTTCGCGGTGAGGAAGTCACCATGCTGGGGCGGCTCCGAAGTGTCGAGGTGTGTTCGAAGTCGGCGAGCGCATGCATTGAAGCCGACTTCTTCGACGGTACGGAACAGATCACGCTGGTGTGGATCGGCAGGCGGAGGATTCCGGGCATCGAACCGGGCAAGACGCTGATGGTCCGGGGACGTGTCGGCGAGCGTGATGGCCAGAAGGTGATCTTCAACCCATATTACGAATTGCGTAGCGAGTCGTAGCCGACAGGCCTCGTGTGGCACCCTCATTGAGTGGTCGAAACGAAGCAGCAGTCCATAATCGAACAACTCGGCGGGATCAGCGGGTTGATCTACTCGACGCTGCCCATTCTGGTCTTCGTTCCCGCCAACGCGATCTGGGGCTTGGTTCCGGCGATCTGGGCAGCTCTCGGGGTCGCGACCGCCATTCTCGTCTGGCGATTGATCCAACGCACACCTATTCAACCCGCAATATCCGGGTTCTTCGGTGTCGGTATCTCCGCATTCATCGCCTACCGAACGGGCGACGCGAAGGGTTACTTCCTGTTCGGCATATTCACCAGCCTGGCGTACGGGGCGGTGTTTCTCGGCTCGATTCTGTTGCGCTGGCCCCTAGTTGGCGTCATCTGGGGATTCCTCAACGGTCACGGCAATCTCTGGCGCCGCCACCGTGGCGCGGTGCGCGCCTATGACGCGGCAACCGCGGCTTGGGCGCTCGTTTTCGGCGCCCGCTATCTCGTGCAGTCGCAGCTCTACGATGCGGACCAGACCGGCTGGCTCGCCGTCGCCCGGATCGCGATGGGGTGGCCGCTTGCAGGTGCGGCCCTGCTGGTGACGATCTGGGCTGTTCGCCGGGCAGACCGGATCGTCGAACCGGGACCGGCCGAAGACGAGGATCTTCCGACGCGCGACTCGGAGGCGGTCGAACCGCGGGACGAGCCGCGGCACAGCTAGTTCGGCCGCGGTGTCGGCAGCCCGACGGCGGCCCTGAGGTCGTTCTCGACGTCCACAGACGCGACGAAGAGCAGTTCGTCCCTGCCCTCGAGAGGATCATCCTGCTGGGGGACGATCACTCGTCCGCCACGCAGGATGGTGACCAGCGCGGCGTCGCGAGGAAGTTGGAGTTTGCGGACAGGCTTTCCGGCGAGCGCGGTGTTGTCCGGCAGGGTGACCTCGACAAGGTTGGCCTGACCCTGGCGAAGCGTCATGAGGCGTACGAGGTCGCCGACTGAGACTGCCTCCTCGACCAGGGACGCGAGCATGCGCGGTGTCGAGACCGCGACATCGACACCCCAGGATTCGTCGAACAACCATTCGTTGCGTGGGTCGTTGATGCGCGCGACCACGCGGCTGACCCCGAATTCGGTCTTGGCGAGGAGACTGAGAACCAGGTTGGCCTTGTCGTCACCGGTGGCTGCGATCACGATCTCGTAGGACTCGAGGGAAGCCGATTCGAGGCTGCTCAGTTCGCACGCGTCGGCGTGAACCCACGTTGCCTCGGGCACGGAACTGGTCTCGACGTGCTCGATCTTGCGCTCGATCAGCATGACTTCGTGCTGGCTGCGGATCAGTTCCCGTGCGATGGAACGTCCGACTGCGCCGGCTCCTGCAATTGCGACTCTCATCGAATGCTTCCGTTCAAGTGGGAGATCGTGAATTTTCTCACTGCTGCGTCAGTCGTCGGCTGGTGGGGGATTGCTCGCGAGCGCGACCGCCTCGGCGACTGTTCCCGATACGGCCGCGACATAAACCTGATCGTCGGCCTGGAAGGTCGTTTTTCGATCGGGCAAAATGCCTGTGCCGAAGCGAATGATGAACGCGACACGCGAGTTCGTGGCTGCCTGGAGTTGGTCGATCGGCCTACCGATCCAGTCTTCGTGCAGGGACAACTCGGTGACAGCCACAGTGCCCGACGGATCACGCCACCTGGCTGTTTGGCTGTCGCGCGTGAGCGTGTGGAGGAATCGATCCGTTGACCAGGGCACGGTGGCGACGGTAGGGATTCCGAGACGCTCGTATACCGCGGCACGCTTCGCGTCGTAGATACGGGCGACGACGCGTTCCACACCGAAAGTCTCACGGGCGACGCGTGCAGCGATAATGTTGGAGTTATCACCGGACGACACTGCAGCGAACGCTTCTGCGCGCTCGATACCGGCCTCGACCAGGACATCACGGTCGAAGCCCATTCCCACGACGGTTTGGCCGGGAAAGTCGTTGTCGAGTCGCAGGAAGGCGGCTGGGTCGCGATCGATGATCGCAACCTCGTGTCCGATCCGGGTCAGCGAACCGGCGAGCGACGAACCGACCCGGCCGCATCCCATGATGACCACATACACCTTTTGCTCCGTTCGGGGGATCTGGCGTCAACTCTCGAATACGTACGTACCGAGTCGAACCGTACAGTGCTGACGCAGGAGGGCAAGCAGGACCGACGTCCCAATCTGGATACATTGACGGGTGCGGGTCCAGGATCATCTCGGACGGCATAGGCTTTTGCGGTGTCAAAGCTCTCGACAGCCACCAAGCGGCTACTGCTAGGCAGACCTTTCCGGAGCGACAAGCTCGGGCACACGCTGCTACCCAAGAGGATCGCCCTACCGGTTTTCGCATCTGACGCGATGTCTTCGGTTGCGTATGCACCCGAGGAGATATTCCTCATGCTTTCCATTGCGGGAATCTCCGCGTATGTGTACGCACCCTGGATCGGGTTGGCCGTCGCCGTGGTCATGGTGGTCGTGGTGGCCAGCTACCGCCAGAACGTGCACGCGTATCCATCGGGCGGCGGTGACTACGAAGTCGCCACCGTCAACCTGGGGCAAAATGCGGGGCTGACCGTCGGCAGTGCCCTGCTGGTCGACTATGTGCTGACGGTGGCGGTGTCGATCTCCGCGGCCGCATCGAACATCGGGTCGGCGATCCCGTTCGTCGCCGAACACAAGGTGCTGTTCGCAGTGGCGGCCATCGCGTTGTTGACCGCAATCAACCTCCGCGGTGTCCGGGAATCCGGCATCACCTTCGCCATCCCGACCTATGCGTTCGTTACCGGGATGGTGCTGATGCTCGGCTGGGGCCTGATCCGCATCTATGTGTTCGGTGAGGATCTGAGGGCCGCGTCGTCCGTATTCGAGCTCGAGGCCGAGGATTCGCACCTCTATGGGATCGCCTTCGCGTTCCTGATCGCTCGCGCGTTCTCGTCCGGTTGTGCGGCGCTGACCGGCGTCGAGGCGGTCAGCAATGGTGTTCCGGCCTTCCGCAAGCCGAAGTCGCGCAACGCGGCGACGACACTGCTGATGCTGGGAGCGATCGCCATCGTGCTGCTGATGGGAATCATCATCCTCGCCCAGAAGATCGGCATCGTGTATGCCGATGATCCGCAAACGCAGCTGATCGGGGCGCCAGAAGGATACAACCAGAAGACGCTCATCACGCAGATCGCCGAGACTGTGTTCAGCGGATTCCCGATCGGCTTCTACACCATCGCCACCGTGACGGCTCTGATCCTTGTGCTGGCAGCGAATACCGCCTTCAACGGATTTCCCGTCCTCGGATCGGTCTTGGCGCAGGATCGCTACTTGCCGCGCCAACTGCACACCCGCGGCGATCGTCTGGCATTCAGCAACGGCATCCTGTTCCTGTCCGGAACCGCTATCGCCTTCGTCGTCCTGTTCGACGCCGAGGTCACCAAACTCATCCAGCTCTACATCGTCGGCGTGTTCGTCTCGTTCGTGCTGAGCCAGACCGGGATGATCAGGCACTGGACCCGGCACCTGAGGGACGAGAAGGATCCTGCCCAGCGTCGCCGTATGTACCGGTCGCGCATCATCAATTCGATCGGTCTTGGAATGACGGGTGCCGTGCTGGTCATCGTGGTGATCACGAAATTCGCGGCGGGCGCATGGATCGCCATCGTGGCCATGGTCGCGATCTTCATCGTGATGAAGCTGATCCGCAAGCACTACGACACCGTGACCGCTGAACTCGAGGAGCAGGAGTGGGACGGCGTCCTGCCCAGCCGAACCCACTCGATCGTCCTGGTCTCGAAGTTGCACATGCCGACGATGCGTGCGCTGGCCTACGCGAGAGCGACCCGACCGGACACGCTCGAGGCGATCACCGTGAACGTCGACGATCCCGACACGCGCACACTGGTGCAGCAGTGGGAGAAGAGCGATATCACGGTACCGCTGAAGGTGATCGAGTCGCCCTATCGCGAGATCACGAAACCTGTGCTCGACTACGTGCGCCGCGTCCGCAAGGACTCTCCGCGCGACGTGGTCACCGTGTTCATCCCCGAGTACGTCGTCGGACACTGGTGGGAGCAGATCCTGCACAACCAGAGCGCCCTGCGGCTCAAGAGCCGGTTGCTGTTTCAGCCGGGTGTGATGGTCACCAGCGTTCCGTGGCAATTGAATTCGTCGGAGAAGGCGAAGCCGCTGAACATAGAAAACACCGCTGGGGCGACACGTCGCGGCTACGCATCCGATGGAAACGACGGTGAGAAGCGTTGAGTGAGAGCTGGTTGGGCCGTCGACTCGAGCTGAGACTGGGAAATCCTGGGCACGGTGGATTCGTCGTCGCCCGGCACGAGGGCCGAGTGGTTTTCGTCCGGCACGGACTGCCCGGGGAGCGTGTGAGTGCCGTCGTCACCGAGGATCGAGGCGGGTCTTTTTGCCGGGCCGACGCAATCGAGATTCTCGACGGATCCCCCGAACGGGTCGCGCCCGTGTGCCCGGTGTCGGGGCCGGGTGGTTCAGGGTGCTGCGACTTCTCCCATGCAAGCCTTCGGGTGCAACGGGAGATGAAATCCCAGGTGGTATCCGAGCAGTTGGTGCGGGTCGCACGAGTGCAGCGCAGCGTCGATGTCGAGGAACTGCCTGGTACAGGCGACGGCACCGGCTGGCGCACCCGGGTGCGACTCGCCGTCGACGCCGACGGTCGACCGGGATACCACAAGCACCGGAGCTCGGAGATTGTGACGGATCTGGCGTGCCCCCAAATCGAGTCGGGCGCCTACGACGATGTGGTCGAGCATGATTGGAAGCCTGGTGGCGAGGTGCAGATTGTCCTCGACGGGGTAGGCGAGCGGCACGTCGTCGAGATCGCTCCGCCGAAGGTGTCGAGGACCGGCCGCACCAGTTCCGGCCGGCGAGGAGCCATGGCGCGTAGAGCCGCAGGTGGTGCGCCTCGGGCCGAGCGGGTGATCATCGGATCGGGGCGTCCGGTGGAACGCGTGGGCGAGCGCGAGTGGTCGCTGGCCGCGACCGGCTTCTGGCAGGCACATCGCGGTGCCGCGGAAACCTATTCGGAGGTGATCTCCGAGTGGGCCGGGTTGTCAGAGGGTGAGGTCGCGTGGGATCTTTACAGCGGGGTCGGCGTCTTCTCCGCCGCGCTGGCCGGTGCCGGCGGGACGACCGGGCGAGTGGATTCGGTCGAATCGTCACGGCAGGCCGTCTCCGACGGAAAGTCCGCACTCGCCGATCTGCCGCAGGTGCATCTTCATGCAGACCGCGTGGAACGGGCGATCGCCACGCTTCCTACCCGTCCGCAGGTCGTGGTACTCGACCCGCCCCGCTCTGGGGCTGGTCGAAACGTGGTCGATGCCGTGGCTGCGGCAGGTGCCGAACGCATCGTGCACGTCGGTTGTGATCCTGGTTCGTTCGCCCGCGACATCGGTCTCTATCTCGAGCGCGACTACACGGTGCAGGAAGTGCGCGCCTTCGATGCCTTCCCCCTGACCCATCACGTCGAGTGCCTCGCGTTATTGGTGCGCGGTCGCTAGGGTGAATTCAGGTGTTTACTGAACGCAACGAAAGGTATACTCGATTCTGTAATAGGCGAGTGGTCGGGATAGGAAGACGATGTCGGTACAGGCAGATCTGCCGGTAAAGGCAGAGACCGCGCAGGCGCTTGTCGACGGGGTGTTCGCGCTCGGTCGTGCTCTGCGCTCGGTCGTAGCCGCGAGTGGTGAGACCCAGATCGCTCCTGCGCTGACGAGCGTGCTGTTCGCGCTGGAAGCGCGCGGGGAGTGCCGCCAGAACGAGTTGGCCGCCGACCTGTGCGTGAGTCAGTCTTCGTTGAGCCGGCAGATCTCAGAACTTGTCGCCGGCGGATATGTCTTACGCGCCACCGACCCTGACGACAAACGTGCATCGCGCATCAGGGTCTCGCCGAAAGGAATCGAGACCCTGAAAGAGACCGCTGAGCGGCGCGCCGAACGTTTGCGCAGCATGCTGGAGAGTTGGTCACAGGAACAGGCCTTGGCGGCGGTGGCGTCGCTTGCCCAACTCAATGACACCTTCGGCGCCCCGGCTAGGCGCCGGACCCCGCCCCCTGTGCAGCCCCTCCCGCACGTGGGAGGCAGCCCGGTCGACGGTTAGCGTTCGAGACTCGACCGGGTTCGACGGCTACGCCGCGCGTGGGTGCGGGTGTGCCCACGTCACGACTTGCGGTTGTACAGGCGCATCGTCAGGGGCCCGAAGATCAAGACGAACCCGGCACACCAACCGAAGACGACGGCGAGTTCCGCCGCTTCCACTGTTCCTGCCATGAGCCCGCGAATCGCGGTCACCAATTTGCTGATGGGGTTGACCCCGACGAACGCTTGGAGCCAGCCCGGCATGGTGGCGGGGTCGACGAAGATATTGCTGGCGAATGTCAGCGGGAACAGGATGACCATTGCCACTGCGATGACCGACTGCTCGGTGCGCATGAACATGGCGATCATGGTCCAGATCCAGGACAGGCTGAACGAGAACAGCAGAAGCAGGCAGATCGACGCCACGACACCCACAGGCCCCCCGGCCGGCCGGAACCCCAGGACCAGCCCGAGGATCAAGACGATGATCGAGGCGATCGTGTAGCGGACGACGTCGCCGAGTAGCGCTCCGACGAGCGGTGACGGACGCCAGATCGGGAGGGAGCGGAACCGGTCGAAGACGCCCTTCTCGATGTCCTTGTTGAGGGTCAGGCCTGTGTACATCGTGATCATGACGACGGTCTGCACGAGAATCCCTGGCAGCAGGAACTGGACATATGCACTGGTCGATCCGGCCAGCGCGCCACCGAAGAGAAATGTGAACATCAGCGTGAACATGATCGGGAACATGGTCACGTCGAAGAGTTGCTCTGGGACGTGCTTGATCTTGAGCAGGGCGCGCCAGCCGAACGACAGGGATGTCGACCACGCTGTCGGCCTCGGTGGCCTCGGCCCCGGCACCTTCAGGACGTCGGCGACAGCGGTGGCGTTGGCGGTGGCTTCTGCCTGACCGGTGGTGGTGGTCATGAAGGATGCTCCTCGGTGGTTCGGCCGGTCAGGGAGAGGAAGACTTCATCAAGGCTCGGTTGCCCCAATGCGAATGTGCTGATAGCGATTCCAGCGTCGTCCAGCGCAGGCAGCGCCCGCGAGACCCGGGTCGGGTCGTCGATGCGAGCAGTGAGGGCCGCCGGATCAGATTCCTCGGTGATCGGCACCTCGAGTACCTGACGAAGCAGAACCGCCGCAGCCGAACGTGTGTCGACGTCGGCGACGCGGACATGCAGGGCGCCCGACCCCACCGATGACTTCAGTTCGCCGGTGGTGCCCTCCGCGATTACCTTGCCGTGATCGATGACAGCCACACGATCGGCGAGTTGATCGGCCTCGTCGAGGTACTGCGTAGTCAGCAGCACCGTCGTCCCGCCGGCGACAAGGGCGCGGACGATCTCCCACACTTGGTTGCGGCTTCGCGGGTCGAGTCCGGTGGTGGGTTCGTCGAGGAAGATCATTTCCGGCGTGACGATGATGCTCGCTGCGATATCGAGCCGGCGACGCATACCGCCGGAATAGTTCTTCACCTGCCGGTTTCCGGCTTCCTCCAGCCCGAACGCGGAGAGTAGCTGCTCGGACCGGGAGCGGGCGGCCGCACGTGAATACCCGAACAGACGCCCGAGTAGCAGCAGGTTCTCGGCGCCGGTCAAATCCTCGTCGAGTGAGGCGAACTGCCCGGTGAGCGAAACCTTGCTGCGCACCGCGTCCGCTTCTGACGTGACGTCGTGCCCCAATACGGTGGCTGATCCGCCGTCGAGGGGAAGGAGCGTCGCCAACATGCGAATCGCGGTGGTCTTGCCCGCGCCGTTGGGTCCGAGTACGCCGTAGACACCCCCGAGGGGCACAGTGAGGTCGAGTCCGTCGACCGCACGAGTGGACCCGAACATCTTGACCATCCCCGTGGTCTCGATGGCCAGTCTTGAAGCCATGATTATCTCCCACCCTGCTTTCGATTCGAGCACCGTCGATTTCGCGCAACAACAGTGTCCGACATTTCCTCTTTCTGCAACGGATTTTCGCGTGAACCGCTCAGCGGCCGGCGCCCTGCTGCAGGAGGGACCGCAACATCACGTCGAGTTGCTCGTAGGCACCCGATGCAAGTCTCTCGAGTAGCGCCAGCTTGAGTTCTGGCTCCGCTGAAGTCATTTCGGCGTATCGATCGGCGGTGAGCACCGCGACGGTGACGGGGGTGTGGGCTCGGACGTCGTTGAGAAAGTGGGAGCCGAGGATCAGGGTAACCTCTCCGAAACTCATTCCGGCAGAAAGAGTTACGATACGGTGCACCGCACCGGACTGGTCGGTGACGGTCGAGCTCACCTGGCCGGACAGCACGAGGAACAATCCGCATGCGCTGTCGCCGCGGCGAACGATGTATTCACCGCGACCGTAGTTCCGGGTTTCGAGATTCTCGTTGAACTGTTCCAGTTGCCTCGGGCTCAGCGACGACAGCACCGGATGCTCGGTGACCGCAACCGAGGGGGTCTGGCGGGCGTTGCCGCAGTGGCGATCGAGCAGGATGTCTTCGCACCACTGCACCGCGCCATCGAGATCGGCGTACACCCTTCCGGCGCTCGCCGACAGATCGGATCGGGTGTTGCCGAGCAAACCGGCCGGGTCGACGAAGGCAATCGCGCACCCGCGTTCGGCCAGATCGGCGCGCAGGGCTTCGATCATGCGACAGGCGATCCGACTGACCTCGTCGACCCGGCGGACGTCGATGACCACCGCATCGAGCCCCTCCTCGGAACCGCCGATCTCCCGGACCGCTGTCTCCGCACCCGCGAACAGTAGATCGCCGTGAAGTTCGTAGATTCGGCTTCGGGTTCCTACGTCGTCGAGCGTGGCCCGTTCGGTGGGGGTCCGCCGCATCCGGGAAGGAGTATCGGTGACGGAGTAGCGGGCGCGGATCGCGGAACGGGCTTCGCGGGTTACATGCAGGAAGTGCAGCTCGAGCTCCTTCGACAGGGCTCGGCAGGCCTCGACGCCGCGCACGCTGTTGCCGTGGGAATCGAGCCGCGGCGAGTAGATCGCAATGCCGATCTGGCCCGGGAGTACGGCAATGACTCCGCCGCCGACGCCGCTCTTGGCCGGCAACCCCACCTCGTACAACCACTTCCCGGCGCCGTCGTACATTCCGCAGGTCGACATCACGCTCAGTACCCGCTCGACGAGATCCGGGGCTAGGACCTTGTCCTGCGTGAGCGGGTTGACTCCGTTGTTGGCCATCGTGGCGGCCATCAAGCTCAGATCCCGGCAGGTCACGTCGATCGAGCACTGGCGGATATACAGGTCGACTGCTTCATCGGGGTCGCCGGCAATGATGTCGAACGAGCGCAGCATGTGCCCGATGGCGCGATTGCGGTGTCCGGTCCGTGACTCGGAGGCGTACACGAAGTCGTTGAACGTCAGCGCCCGGCCGGCATACCGCGAATATGTCCTTCGGATCCGCTCGAACCTCGTGTCGACATCTGGTCCGGCGACCAGTGCCGCCGCAGTGATGGCGCCGGCGTTGATCATCGGATTACGTGGCCGCTCCGTGAGCGGGTCGAGGCTGATCTCGTTGAACGCCTCGCCGGAGGGTTCGACGTCGATCTTGGCGGCGACCACGTCCGCGCCGTGGTCAGCGAGCGCGAGGGCGTAGGTGAACGGCTTGGAGATGGACTGGATCGTGAAGGGCAAGCGGGTGTCGCCGGCTTCGTACACATGGCCGTCGACCGTCGCGACGCAGATACCGAACGAGTCGGGCGGCACAACCGCGAGTTCGGGAATGTAGTCGGCGACTGAGCCGTTGCGGTTCTGCACGGTTCGGTCGAAGATGCTTCTGATCAGCGTGTCCACGACAGTGCCCATGAGACGACCCTAGGTGTCTGAACACCGGGATTTCCCGGTTCGGATGAAGCGACCTGGTGCGGTGGTGGGATGAAGCCGGTCACGGCTGCGGCGATGCTGCCGAGGATCAAGCGCCGGGACGCCGGGCAAACAGCCCCACCGTGTATCCGCCGCGTCGGCGGCTCCGTACACTGGTTTCACTGCGAC
The DNA here is from genome assembly GCF_001767395.1 of Rhodococcus sp. WMMA185. Classification (NCBI taxonomy): domain Bacteria; kingdom Bacillati; phylum Actinomycetota; class Actinomycetes; order Mycobacteriales; family Nocardiaceae; genus Rhodococcus; species Rhodococcus sp. WMMA185. The sequence continues at coordinate 1,453,077 of NZ_CP017014.1, forward strand.
GTGACATGAATCCACGTGGCAGGGTGCGCAAGGCCGCGTACACGATGGAGGGAGCGATCTCGTTGGGTGTTCTTGCCCGTATCCAGACGCCTGACGATCTTCGTCAGCTGAGTTCGGCGGAGATGAGGCAGCTCGCCGCGGAGATCCGCGAGTTCCTTGTGCAGAAGGTCGCGGCGACGGGCGGGCATCTGGGCCCGAACCTCGGTGTTGTGGAACTGACACTCGCGATTCACCGCGTGTTCGAGTCACCGTCCGACCCGATCATCTTCGACACCGGTCACCAGGCATACGTTCACAAGATTCTCACCGGGCGCAAGGACGACTTCGATTCGCTCCGCAAACAGGGTGGGTTGTCGGGCTACCCGTCGCGAGCCGAGAGCGATCACGATTGGGTCGAGTCCTCTCACGCGTCGGCGTCACTGTCCTACGCGGACGGACTCGCAAAGGCGTTCGAGCTCACCGGCCAATCGCGCCATGTGGTCGCCGTCGTGGGTGACGGGGCTCTGACCGGCGGCATGTGCTGGGAGGCCCTGAACAACATCGCGGCCGGCAAGGACCGCCCGATGGTGATCGTCGTCAACGACAACGGCCGCTCGTATGCGCCGACGATCGGCGGTCTCGCGGACCACCTCGCCACCTTGCGTCTGAAGCCCGCGTACGAGCGGGTTCTCGACAACGGTCGCCGGATGCTCGAGAAGTTCCCTCTCGTCGGGCGGGCGGCCTTCTCGGTGCTGCATGCGATGAAGGCGGGACTCAAGGACGCGGTCGCGCCGCAGGTGATGTTCACCGATCTCGGCATAAAATATCTCGGACCGGTCGATGGTCACGACGAGGTAGCGCTCGAGTCCGCGCTTCGGCGCGCGAAGGCGTTCGGCGGACCGGTCATCGTGCACGCCGTCACCCGCAAGGGCATGGGCTATGCGCCCGCTGAGAACCACGCAGCCGATCAAATGCACGCGACCGGGGTGATCGATCCGGCGACGGGAAAGTCCGCCGGAACCGCAGCGGCCGATTGGACCTCGGTGTTCTCGGCCGAGTTGATCGAGCAGGCCGGTCGCCGACAGGACATCGTGGCCATCACCGCTGCCATGGCGGGGCCCACCGGACTCGCCGCGTTCGGCGAGCGGTTCCCCGACCGGATGTTCGATGTCGGTATTGCCGAGCAGCACGCGGTTACCTCCGCGGCCGGTCTCGCACTGGGCGGACTACATCCGGTGGTCGCGGTCTACTCGACCTTTCTCAACCGCGCATTCGATCAGGTTCTGATGGATGTGGCACTGCTGAAGTTGCCCGTCACCCTCGTTCTCGACCGCGCAGGCATCACGGGCAGCGACGGCGCGAGCCACAACGGAATGTGGGATATGTCTGTGCTGGGCATCGTCCCAGGGATGCAGGTTGCGGCTCCCCGTGACGGTGCCACTCTCCGCGAGGAGTTGGCCGAGGCGCTGAATGTCGAAGGTCCCACCGCACTGCGGTTCCCGAAGGGCGCAGTCGCCGATGCTGTGCCTGCGGTGAGCCGACTGGATGGAGTCGTCGACATCCTCCGCGTCCCGTCAGGGCCGAAGGACGTCCTGATCGTCTCGGTCGGTGCGTTCGCCGGTCTTTCTCTCGCCGCCGCAGGCCGGTTGGAGCAGCAAGGTATCTGCGCGACCGTCGTCGACCCGCGTTGGGTTCTTCCGGTACCGGAGTCGTTGGTGAAGCTAGCCTCGGACTACAGCATCGTGGTCACCATCGAGGACAGCGGCCTGCACGGCGGCATCGGTTCTACGGTGTCCTCGGCGTTGCGCTCGGCGGGGGTGGATGTGCCCTGCCGTGATCTCGGTGTTCCGCAACAGTTCCTCGACCATGCGTCCCGTGCGCAGATCCACGCCGAATTGGGTCTCACCGCACAGGATGTCGCCCGTCAGATCACGGGATGGGTTGCCAGCCTTGGCAATCTGCACCCCACGCTGCCCGCTGACGTCGATGCGAATGAGCGGCCCGCGCGTGTCGAGAAGAGTGGTCGCCAAAGCTGACTTGCCGTAGACCGGTTCCGGCCGAACCGACGCAAAGTGATTCGGCCGGAACCGGTCGGGTCAAGTGCGCATTTCCTCGAGTTCCAAGCCCGTCGTCTCCGGGACCTTGGCACGGACGAAGAACAACGACACCAGGGCGAAGAAGGCGAACAGGCCGTACAGGATCCACAGACCGACCGACTGTGTCATGACCGGGACGAACAGAGTCACGACGAAGTTCGTGAGCCAGTTGGCCATCGCGGCGGTACCCATGGCCACGGTCCGCATGTCGTTCGGGAACATCTCGGCCAACAGCACCCACATGATGGGCCCCCATGTGGCGGCGAAGAAGACGACGAAGAGGTTGGCGCCGCCGAGAGCAATCGCGCCCCACGGATTGGCAAGCTCGACGTTGTCGCCGCTTCCCGTCGCCTGTGAGAAGGCGATCGCGGTAGCCAGCAGGCTCACGAACATTCCGGCTGAGCCGATCATCAGCAGATTACGGCGACCGAACCGGTCGACGAACAGGATGGCGACGAAGGTCATGGTTACGTTGATGACCGAGGTGATCACCGACGTTGTGAAGGACTGGCTTTCGGTGAACCCCACCGACCTCCACAGCGTGGTGGAGTAGTAGAAGATCGCGTTGATACCCACCAATTGCTGGAGCGCCGCCAAGCCGATCCCAACCCAGACCAGGTGGTTGAGCCCGAAGACCGGGCCACGAATGTCCGAGAATGAAGTGGGCGTTTCGTGGTGCAACGTGTGCCGAATCTCACGGACGCGTTCCCGGGGGTCATGGTCGCCGGTGTAGTGCAGGAGAATCTCAGCAGCCTCGTCGTCGCGGTGCTGTTCGACCAGATAGCGGGGAGATTCGGGAATGAGCAGGGCCAGAACGCCGTAGACGAACGCAGGGATGAACTCGACGAGGAACATCCATCGCCACGCCTCCAGGCCCAGCCACAACTCGTTCGCCGCACCGGACGCGAAGTCTGCCAACAGTGCGTTCGACAGCAGGGCGGTGAAAATACCGATGGTGAGTGCCAGTTGCTGGATCGAGGCAAGTGCACCTCGGTAGCGGGCGGGTGCGATCTCGGCGATGTAGGTGGGCGCGATAACGGATGCGATACCGATTCCGATTCCGCCGATGACACGCCACGCCATCAGGTCGTACACCGTCACGGCGAGTCCTGACCCGATTGCGGAAACCATGAAGAGCGCCGAGCCGATCAGCATCACTTTCTTGCGACCTAAACGGTCGGCGATTCGGCCGGCGAACCACGCGCCGGCAGCACATCCGAGGAGAGTGATCGCCACGGAGATGCCTAGCCCAAAGGATCCGAGATTGAAGTGCCCTTGAATCGCGTCGACGGCACCGTTGATGACGGCGCTGTCGAAACCGAAGAGAAAGCCACCTATGGCAGCCGATACGCTGACACCAATCACCTTTGCGGTGTGGTGTCTATCCGATAACTGTGCCTGGGTCATCGCATACCTGATTTCGTGAACGCTCCTACTTAGCCGAGCGAAAGAAAATGTGTCGGGGATCACTTTACGCCCGATATGCTGATTCCCCGATAGGCCGACTGTCACTTCTTTGTTTCATTTTCTTCCGACTTCACGGAACAAGGCGAACAATTGGCGCCCTGTGAGGTCTGCATACGGTCGGGAGGTTCGGTGCTGCCATTGTTCGGACAACAAGAGGTCGCACCATAGCGAATGGTCCGGTTTGTCCGGTTGCCAGGCGAACGCTGGACACCCAGACGATTCGGGGAGAGTGAATGTTCCGCACCCGGGGGCGTCCGAATGGTGCCACTACCCGGGGCGGTGTGAGCGCGAAGGCATCCGAAACGTGAACGGGCGCGGCACGAAGATCCGTGCCGCGCCCGTAAGGTGTTTTGCCAGAGACTATTTCACGCTCGCGACACCCGGAGCGAGGAACCGCTTACCGTTGACTGCCTCGGAGGTGCCGGTGCGGTCCAGGTATGGCGTGATGCCGCCGTTCCAGAATCCGAACCCGCCGCCGAGGAGGAGACACAGATCGATGTCCTCGGCCGCGGCGACAACGCCCTCGTCGAGCATGATCTGGATCTCCTCGGCGAATGCGCGACGCGTGCGCTCGAGGACCTCTTCCGCCGTGGAGGCCTTGTCGCCCTGCTTCCACAGTGCGGCGACCTCGGGGTCGACGACCTGCTTGCCGTCGGCGCCGTAGCTCCACACGGCCGACTTCTTGGCATCGACCAGTGCCTCGAGCCCGGGTGAGCTGGTGAACCGCTCCGGGTAGGCCGCCTGCAGCGTCTCGCCGGTGTGCAGCGCCACTGCCGGGCCGACGAGGGCCAACAGGGTGAACGGAGACATCGGCATGCCGAGTTCGGAGATGGCGTTGTCCGCCACATCGAACGGGGTGCCTTCGTCCACCGCCGACATGACCTCGCCCAGTGTGCGGGTCACAAGCCGGTTGAAGACGAACCCGGCCTTGTCGCCACAGAGCACGGCAGACTTCTTCAGCGACTTGGCGGTGGCGAAAGCCGTCGCCAGCGTTGCATCGTCGGTCTTCTCGCCCTTGATGATTTCGAGGAGCGGCAGCACCGCGACGGGGTTGAAGAAGTGGAAGCCGACCACGCGCTCGGGGTGCTTCAGGTCCGCGGCCATCTCGGTGATCGACAACGAAGAGGTGTTGGTCGCCAGGATGGTTTCCGGGGCGATGTATTCCTCGAGTTCCGCGAAGATCTTCTTCTTCAGGTCGAGGTTCTCGAAGACGGCCTCGATCACGAAGTCGGTCTTGGCGAAAGCGGCCTTGTCCAGCGAGCCGGACACGAGGGACTTGAGGCGGTTGGCGGCGTCGGGGGAGAGCCGCCCCTTGCCCTGCAGCTTGTCGATCTCGGTGTGGACGTACCCGACACCCTTGTCGATGCGTTCCTGGTCGATGTCGGTGAGGATCACCGGCACCTTCAGCTGGCGGACGAACAGCATCGCCAGCTGACTGGCCATCAGGCCTGCTCCGACGATGCCGACACCGGTGATCTTGCGTGCAAGGGACTTGTCCGGTGCGCCCGCGGGACGCTTCGCGCGCTTGTTCACGAGGTCGAACGCGTACAGACCGGCGCGGAGCTCGTCGGCGAGGAGAAGATCGGCGAGAGCCTCGTCCTCGGCGGCGAAACCCTTGTCGAGCGATGCGGGATCGGTGATGTCGACGGTCCGCGCCAGTTCCAGGAGTTCGACGGCTCGGACCGGCCCGGGGGCGTTGTTCTGGGTCTTTCCGGCGACGATGGCCTTCGCCCGTGCGACGGCGTCGTCCCAGCCCTGGCCTCGATCGATCTCGGGACGTGCCGGAGTGATCTCCCCGGCGAGAACCTTCGCGGCCCAGGCGAAGGACTGCTCGAGGAAGTCGGCCGAACCGAACACCGCGTCGACGACTCCGAGTTCGAGAGCCTTCTTCGGGCTGAGCGTCTTGTTCTGGTTCAGCGCGTTCTCGATGACAACCGTGACGGCATTCGAGGGTCCGATGAGGTTGGGGAGCAACTGCGTTCCACCCCAGCCGGGAACCAGCCCGAGGAAGGTCTCGGGAAGTCCGAGTGCACCGGCGCTCTCGGACGCGGTGCGGTAGTGGCTGTGCAGCGCGACCTCGAGCCCGCCCCCGAGCGCGACCCCGTTGACGAATGCGAACGTAGGCACGGACGATTCACGCAGGCGGCGAAAGACCTTATGGCCGAGGCGGCCGAGTTCGAGCGCCTGGTCACGGTCCGCGATGCTCGGCACGCCCTTGAGGTCTGCGCCGGCGGCAAAGATGAACGGCTTGCCGGTGATCGCGATCGCGACCGGGTTGGCAGCGTAGGCCTCGTCGAGGGCGGCGTCGAGAGCGGTCAGACCGCCAGGACCGAAGGACGACGGCTTGGTGTGGTCGAAACCGTTGTCGAGAGTGATCAGCGCGACCGGCCCCTCGATATTCGGAACCTCAATGATCTTGGTGTATGCGTTCGTCACGACCTCGTCGGCGAATGCTGTTGCGATAGAAGTCATTTACTTCGCTCCGTCAAAGATTGGGTTTTCCCAGATCACCGTTCCGCCCATGCCCAGACCGATGCACATCGTGGTCAGGCCGTAGCGGACGTCGGGACGCTGGGCGAACTGGCGGGAGAGCTGGGTCATCAGGCGCACGCCCGAGGACGCGAGGGGGTGCCCACAGGCGATGGCCCCGCCCCACTGGTTCACCCGTGGGTCGTCGTCGGCGATGCCGTAGTGCTCGAGGAAGGCGAGGACCTGAACCGCGAATGCCTCGTTGATCTCGAACAGGCCGATGTCCTCGATCTTCAGACCGGTACGGGCCAGCAGCTTCTCGGTGGCGGGTACCGGGCCGATGCCCATCACGGCGGGGTCGACGCCCTGGAACGCGAATCCGACCATGCGCATGCCGATCGGCAGCCCGAGTTCGGTGGCGGTGTCCTCGCCGGCGAGGAGCGCGGCGGTGGCTCCGTCGTTGAGGCCGGCGGCATTACCGGCGGTGATTCGTCCGGCGGGACGGAACGGCGTCTTGAGCTTGGCGAGGTCCTCGACCGTCGTTCCGGGGCGAGGCGGCTCGTCCTCTGTGGCCAGTCCCCAGCCCGCGGCGGATCGGGTGGCGACGGGGACGAGGGTGTCGGCGATGAAGCCCGCCTTGCGGGCTGCCTCGTACTTGTTCTGGCTGGCTACCGCGTACGCGTCGGTGCGATCCTTGGTGATACTGGGGAACCGGTCGTGGAGGTTCTCGGCCGTGTTGCCCATGACGAGCGCGCTCTGGTCGACGAGACGATCGGCGAGGAAGCGGGGGTTCGGGTCAGCGCCCTCGCCCATCGGGTGCCGGCCCATGTGCTCGACGCCGCCGGCGATGACCACGTCGTACTGGCCGAACCCGATCCCGGATGCGGTGGTGGTGACGGACGTCATGGCGCCGGCGCACATACGGTCTACGGCGAACCCCGGCACGGTCTCGGGCAGTCCGGCGAGAATCCCCGCCGTGCGGCCGATGGTCAGGCCCTGGTCGCCTGTCTGCGTGGTCGCGGCGATCGCGACGTCGTCGATACGCGCGGGATCCAATTGCGGATTGCGGCGAAGCAGTTCGCGGATGGTCTTCACGACGAGGTCGTCCGCACGGGTCTCCGCGTACATGCCCTTGGGTCCGGCTTTGCCGAACGGGGTACGGATGCCGTCGACGAACACGACGTTGCGTTGATTGGTGGTGGATGGAGCCACGCGAATTCCTCCTGATGGAGCAGTTTGGTCCCGGATCACTGCAAGGCGTCCGGTCTCCCGGCCAGCCTACCCCTACCATTACTGATGGGTAACTTGGTCGGCACGGCGTCGGAAACGTCACACAGCGTACCCGAGCGCCTGGGTCGAGCCTCTAGCGTGCCGGTGCCGGAATCTAGCTGTCTTCGGCTCTTTTCCGTTCGGCCGAGGCGAGCGCTTCGCCCAGCACGGGCACTGTCAGCCGGCGCTGCCACGGTCGGGCCCGACCGGCCTCGAGAACCTGCTCGATCACGGCCTCGAAGTCACCGTTCTCGGGCGCCGTCCAGTCCCAGCAGAGCCGTCGAACGAGTTCGGGTGTGACCAAGTTCTCCACAGGGACCGCGACCTCGGCGGCGAGGGCCGCGAGGGCTTCGCGCACCGTAGTCAGTCGGTCGGCTGCGGCAGGGTCGTTTCGTGCCCAGCGACTTGCGGGCGGCGGACCCGTGGAGGGTGGGTTCTTGGGTGGGAGTTCCGCCTCAGGCAACGCCCGGGCGTGCTCGAGCGCCTGCAGCCAGATGCGGGAGTATCGCCGTTGGCGGGGTCCACCGAACACGGGTAGGGCCCGCAGTGCCTCGATGCTTCGGGGATCGGTGCCCGCCGCTTCGATGATTGCCGAATCCGGCAGGACCCGACCGGGGGAGACGTCACGTTTGCGGGCGAGTTCCTCTCGCGCCTGCCATAACGAGCGAGCGGCGGCGAGTTGACGCTGTGTCTCGAGCGAGGTGATGCGCGAGGTGCGGCGCCACCGGTCGGGTTTGGGTTCCGGAGGTCCGGCGAGTCGAATGCGCTCGAATTCCTGCACCGCCCATTCGCTCTTGCCCTGCTTGTCGAGTTCGGCGGCCATCTCGTTGCGGAGTTCGACGAGCAATTCGACGTCGAGTGCGGCGTAGTTGAGCCATGATTCGGGCAGCGGACGCTTCGACCAGTCGGCGGCGCCGTGTCCCTTGCGTAGTTCGAAGCCCAGTACTTGATCGACCATCGCGGCGAGGCCGACCCGTTCGAAACCGGCCAGGCGTCCGGCAAGTTCGGTGTCGAACAGGGACGCCGGCGCCAGCCCCAATTCCGCAAGCCCCGGCAGATCCTGGTCCGCGGCGTGCAGGATCCATTCCAACGGGTTGATCACCTCGGCCAGCGGGGCAAGATCTGTGGCGCAAGGGATCGGGTCGAGCAGAACCGTCCCGGCACCCTCGCGCCGCAGTTGCACCAGATACGCCCGCGCTGAGTACCGGAAACCCGATGCGCGTTCCGCGTCGACAGCCAGAGGGCCGCTGCCCTGGTTCAGGGCGGCAGCGGCTTTGGCGACTGCCTCGGCGGTGGCCACCACCTCCGGCACGCCGTCCCTCGGTGCGAGCAAAGGTACGAGCGGACGATCCGGTTCTCCACCCGGAACGTGCGGCGCGGTCTGGTCGGGGAGTTCGGGCATGAGGACTGACTCTACGTCGGTCTGTCCGTGGCGCAGCTCATGATCCCACCGACGCTCTCACGCCGGAGTCTCCGCCTTCTCGGGGAGGCTCGCCTCCGGCTTCCCGGGGAGGCTCGCCTCCGCTGCCTCGAGAAGTTCTTCGAGCGCGCGGGGAAACGCATCGACCAGATCCCACAGGTGCGGCGCGAGTTCCGGGCAACTCATCAGACCGACATTGAGCTGACCGTTGAGCGACATCACCGTGACGTTGAGCGCCGCGCCATGGAAGATCGGACCGAGCGGATACATCGCCTTGATCAGAGCGCCGAGGAAGTACATCGGGACGGGTGGCCCGGGCACGTTGGAGATGACCAGGTTGTGAACCACGGGGTGCCGTTCCGCCAGCCCGAGTGCCGAGTAGAGGCGCATCGCAGTGCCGAAGACCGCCTGGCCGGCGAACTGGGACCAGTCGTGGAGCAGGCTGGCCCCGAGTGATTCGTTGTGTCCTTTGGAAGTGGAATTTCCTGCGGCGATTTCGAGGAGGCGCTCGGCGGGATCGTCCATGTGAGTCCCGAGTTCACTCAGCATGACAGATACCTGGTTGGTTCCGGGCCGATCGCTCTTGCCGTGTACCGAGACCGGAACTGCGGCGACGAGTGATCGGTCGGGCAGTTCCCGTCGGTCCTCGAGGTAGTGACGCAGTGCACCCGAGCACATGGCGAGAACCACGTCGTTGACTTTGACGCCGAAAGCGTCCTTCACCTTCTTGACCTTTGCGAGGTCGACCTGAGCGAACGCCATGTTGCGGTGGCTGGTCAGGGTCCCGTTCAACGAGGTGCGCGGCGCGGTGAACGGTGCGGGCATCGCATCACCACGGCGGGCACGGTCCACCCAGCGAGGGAGTACGGCGAGGCTTTCCGGAAGGATCTCGAGGAGCTTCGCCGGCCGTGCGGCCACTGCCAGTAGCCCGCCCAGTGCGATGTCGAGAGTGCTAGCCTGGCCGGCGCCTTTGGTCTCGACAGCCTCCTCGGGGCTCGACCATGCCGCTTCCGCGGTGAGGCCGCACAGTTGGGCGATCATGTTCGACCCGGTGACGCCGTCCACCCCCGCGTGGTGCATCTTCGACATGATGGCGACGGAACCGTCCTCGAGTCCTTCGATCACCCACATCTCCCACAGGGGCCGAGCGCGATCGAGTGGAATCCCGGCGATGTCTCCGCACATCCGAGCGAGCTCGTCGCGGCCACCTGGAGACGGGAGGGCGACGTGATGGCAGTGACGGTTGATGTCGAAGTCGGTGTCGTCTACCCACACCGGATGGTCGAGGTTGAAGCGGGAATCTTGCAACTTCCGTCGCAACGCCGGTATGCCCCTGGTGCGTTTGGCGAGTTCGGCCTCGAGTTTCGCGAACGAGTATCCACCCGGAATAGTCGATACGTCCAGGACGACGACCCCGCAGACATGTAGCAGTTGCGTAGATGTTTCGAGATAGAGGAAGGACGCGTCGAGTCCGCTGAGTCGCTGCATGGTCCGAATACTAGAACACGTTCTAGTAGATGGTCCATGATCCGGAAAAAATCGCTGGTGAACACGCAATTTGCAATAGCGACCACCGGATTTTCTTGTTCTCGATTTTCGGCGAGCCGGGTGCCCAGTGACGTAACGGATTTGACCTAGCGGGTTAGTTGTCGCCCGGTGTGCGCAGTTGTGCCACCCCGGCAGGCGGTAGTCCGGCGGCGTATGCGAGGACCTCGCAGAAGGCTTCGACGTGCGTTCCCAGTTCGACCGATGTCGCAGTCCAGGACGCCCGCAACTCCAGCTGGTGTGCGTGCGGCGGTCCTGCGATGTCGCCGTACCGTACGGATGTCGTGGCGGTCACGGTTCCGCCGAGTGCGTTGAGCGGTTCGCCACGCGACTCGAGCGCGTCCACGAGCCAACTCCACGCCACTTCCGGGAGCAGCGGATCCTCCGCTACGACGGCGTCGAGATCGGCCTGGATATAGGCGACGAGGCGCATCGTGCCGTTCCAGGCCTCATCTCCCTCAGGATCGAAGAGGAGGATCAATCTGCCGAACGCGTCACCGTCGCCCTGATCTGGAGCATCACCGCCTCCAGGATGTACGACCTCCGCGCCGACGGCGTAGCTGTACGGCGCCAGGCGCTGTGGGGGGCGGATGGGGCCGATCTCGATGTCGGCACGAACCCTGGCCGAGTTCATCGCGGCGACGGCGCTGCGGAACTCGGCCGGTTCGACGGGCGATCCCGAAGACGTCACAGTCCGGGACGGTAGACCCGTATCCCCCTATCTGGTCGGAGGCGCGCCGAGTGGGGCCGATCGGAGGCGGGGCCCGGACATGGCAGCATGAGAGCCGCCGACAAACAAGCGGGCAGAGAGTGCGAGGGTCGATGAGCGGGTTGGAAAGTACCAATGCGGGCATGAGCGAGCGGGCGGTCTATGCCTCGAGGCGGGTGCTGTCGGATGCGCCGTTCCTGGCGGCCGCGCAAGGCCGCACTCCTCGCCGTCGCCCGGTGTGGTTCATGCGGCAGGCAGGCCGATCCCTTCCCGAGTACCGCGAGATCCGCGCAGGGATCGGAATGCTCGAGTCTTGTTTCGACCCGGCGCTCGTGTGTGAGATCACGATGCAACCCGTGCGCCGTCACGGTGTCGACGCAGCGATTCTTTTCTCGGACATCGTGGTGCCGCTCAAGGCCGCCGGCATCGACCTGGACATTGTGGCGGGAACCGGTCCCGTCATCGCGAAACCGGTTCGGTCGGCTGCAGATGTCACCGCATTGCCGCGCCTCGTTCCGGAGGAGGTGGGGGCAGTCGAGCAGGCAGTACAGCTGCTGACCGCGGAGCTGGGGTCGACGCCGCTGATCGGGTTCGCCGGCGCCCCGTTCACCCTGGCCTCGTACCTGGTCGAGGGTGGGCCGAGCCGCAACCACGAGCGTACGAAGGCGCTCATGCATTCCGACCCGAAGACGTGGCATGCGCTACTGGGCAGTCTGGCCGACACCACGATCACCTTCCTGCAGACACAACTGCGCGCGGGAGTCGATGCGGTGCAACTGTTCGACTCGTGGGCGGGTGCGCTTTCGCTGGCCGACTACCGGGATTTCGTGCTTCCCCATTCCGAGCGAGTGTTTGCCGAGTTGGAGAGCGCGAAGGTGCCGCGCATCCACTTCGGTGTCGGTACGGGTGAATTGCTCGGGGTGATGGGTGAAGCTGGAGCCGACGTGGTGGGCGTCGATTGGCGTATTCCGCTGGACGTGGCGGCCCGTCGAGTGGGTCCCGGCAAGGCGTTGCAGGGCAACCTCGACCCCGCCGTGCTGTTCGCCGGACCGTCTGCTGTCGAGAAGCAGGTCCGCCGCATCGCCCGCGAGGCCGACGCCGCCATCGCCGCCGGCGCGGCAGGCCATATCTTCAACCTCGGCCACGGTGTCTTGCCGGACACGGATCCGGGGGTGCTGACCGAGGTCGTCGAGTTGGTGCACTCACTGTGAACACCACGTCGCCGAACGTCCTCGTCGTCGGCGGCGGTGTTTCCGGCCTCGTTGCCGCATATCGGCTACGGAAGCGGCTCGGAGCCGCCGCCCGCATCACGCTGGCGGACGGCGCGGCCCGGCTCGGGGGCAAGCTGCGCACCGTGACGCTGGCGGGAGGACCCGTCGATGTCGGTGCGGAGGCGTTCATCGCGCGTCGTCCGGAGGTGCCCGCCCTACTCGACGAACTCGGGCTGTCCGATCAGCTGGTATACCCGGCGGGCCTGAGTCCACTCATCTGGTCCGAGAGCTCGTTGCACCCCTTGCCGCAGAACACGCTGATGGGGATACCCGCCGACGCCGACAGCCTCCGTGGTCTCGTCGACGAACGGGCGCTCGAGCAGATTGCGGGCGAGCGGGCAGTTCCCCTCGACTGGACCCCCGGTTCGGATATGGCGGTGGGAGCACTCGTGGGTGAGAGGTTCGGTGCCCAGGTGGTCCGGCGGTCGGTGGATCCGCTTCTCGGAGGGGTCTATTCGGGACTGGCAGACACGATCGGTGTGCGCGCAGCGATACCCACCCTGGCCGAGGCACTCGACCGCGGCGCCACGAGCCTGTCTGCAGCCGTGGTCGACGCATTGCCCGCTCCGAGCGCGGGCCCGGTGTTCGGGACCCTTCGCGGCGGTTACGCAGTCCTCCTCGAGGCGCTGTCGGCGGCCGCGGCGGTGAGGATCGTCCGCGAGAACATTCGCTCGCTGCGACGAGACGGTGACGGCTGGCGTGCGGATCCGGTGGGCTGCGTGGACGGAGTAGTCCTGGCCGTGCCCGCTACCGAGTTGAGCGAGTTGCTGGCCGGAATCGCTCCTCGCGCTGCCTCGGCGTCCGCGAGCATCCCGCTCGCGTCCTCGGCGGTGGTGGCGTTGGCACTCCCGAAAACTGCGAATGTTCCACCCAATTCGGGGATCCTCGTCGCCACCGATGAGGCGCTCGGCGCGAAGGCCTTCACCCTGTCGAGTCGCAAGTGGACGCACCTCGCCGAGCGGGGTGTGACTCTTGTGCGGGCGTCGTTCGGACGGTTCGGCGACGCCGGGATCGTCGACGCCCCGGACGAGAAACTGGTCGCCGCGGCCCGCCGTGACCTCGAGGCCGTGACCGGCGTGTCCGACGCGCCCCTCGCTACACACGTACAGCGGTGGCACGGCGGCCTGCCCCAGTACGGACCCGGGCACCTCGACAGGGTTGCCACGATCGAGGAGGAAATCGCAGGTCTGGAGGGTGTGGAGGTGGCCGGCGCGCTGCTACGCGGGGTGGGTGTGCCCGCTTGCGTCGCCGCTGCCACGACGGCCGCGACGAGGCTTGCGGAACGGATGGCACGATAGATCCATGGCACGTCTCGACTTCGACGCATTGAACTCTGAAATCCGCTACCTCATGTTCTCGGTGTTCCGGGTGGAACCCGGTGTCCTCGGGGAGGACCGGGAGGCGGTCGTCAAGGAGGCGCGGATCTTCTTCGAAAGTCAGGCAGACAAGGGCGTCGTGGTGCGCGGACTCTACGACGTGGCGGGGCTGCGCGCCGACGCCGACTTCATGATCTGGACTCACTCGACGAGCATCGAGGCGCTCCAGGCCGCGTACTCGGACTTTCGCCGTACCACCGCACTCGGTCGGGCGAGTGCACCGGTGTGGAGCAACGTCGCGTGCCACCGCCCCGCGGAATTCAACAAGAGCCACATTCCGGCGTTCATCGCGGGCGAGGACCCCGGCAACTACGTCTGCGTGTACCCGTTCGTCAGGTCCTACGAGTGGTACCTGCTGCCCGAGGAAGAGCGCCGCAAGATGCTCGCCGACCACGGTATGGCTGCGCGTGGCTACAAGGACGTGCGCGCCAACACCGTCCCCGCTTTCGCGCTCGGTGACTACGAGTGGATCCTCGCGTTCGAGGCACCCGAACTGTATCGGATCGTCGATCTCATGCGTGATCTCCGTGCCACCGAGGCACGGCTGCACGTTCGCGAAGAGGTGCCGTTCTTCACCGGCCCACGGGTAGACGTCGACAAGCTCGTCGCGGCGCTTCCGTAGGTCCGGCAGAACTCTTCGATGACCGATGCTGACCGGACGGGCGCTGCCGCCCGCCGTCCGCACATGTCGCACTGGGGCATGTTCGAGGCCGAGGTGGCCGATGGCGACGTCGTCGCGGCGCACCCCTTCGTTGGTGACGCCGACCCGTCGCCGGTACTGGGCAACATAGCCGGGTCGGTGCGAAACAAGGCGCGGATCACCGGGCCCGCGGTGCGCCGGGGCTGGCTCGAGAACGGCCCTGGACCGAGCAGTGGCCGCGGTTGCGACGAGTTCGTATCGGTCGGCTGGGAAGAGCTGACCGAGCTTCTGGCGAACGAATTACGCAGGGTCGTCGAGCGTCACGGCAACAGTGCCATCTACGGCGGTTCCTACGGCTGGGCCAGTGCGGGACGGTTCCATCATGCCCAGAGTCAGGTTCACCGGTTCCTGAACACCCTGGGCGGCTACACCCGTTCGGCGCACAGCTACTCGCTGGGCGCAACGGGTGTCGTGATGCCGAGAGTGGTGGGTACGCATTGGAAGATGTTCGCCCGCTCCACATCCTGGAAGATCATCTCCGAGCACACCGATCTCCTCGTGTGCTTCGGGGGTGTCCCCCTCAAGAACACCGGGGTCAATCACGGAGGCACGAGCGATCACCCCACCCGTGGCGCACTCGACGCGTTGCGACAGCGTGGCGGATCCATCGTCTCTTTCAGTCCGCTGCACGACGACTTGCACGGGGCTGGTGAACGGCACGCCCCCGTTCCGGGGACCGATGTCGCGATCATGCTCGCCCTCGGGTACGTCCTCGCGACCGAAGGCTTGCACGACTCGTCCTTCTTGGACAGTCACTGCGTCGGCTACGACCGCTTCGAGGAGTACTTGCTCGGACGCTCCGACGGGGTGCCGAAATCGCCGGAGTGGGCGGAGCAGATTTCCGGGATCGGCGCCGCGGAACTGGTGGCCCTCGCCAGGCGGATGGCCGCGGGGCGCACGATGGTCACAGTCACCTGGTCGCTGCAACGTGTGCGGTACGGCGAGCAGGCCCCGTGGATGGGCGTCACCCTCGCGGCGATGCTGGGTCAGATCGGTCTTCCCGGAGGTGGGTTCGGGCATGGCTACGGTTCGATGAACGAACCCGGGCTTGCGCCCGTCCCGTACCCGCTGCCCACGCTCCCGCAGGGGATCAACCCTGTCCGCGACTTCATTCCGGTCTCGGCCGTCTCGGACATGCTCCTCAACCCGGGGGCACCGTTCGACTACGACGGTCGCCGGCTCACATATCCCGATATCCGAATGGTGTACTGGGCGGGCGGCAATCCGTTCCATCACCACCAAGACATAGGCCGACTACGCCGCGCGCTCGCGCGGCCGGACACCATCGTCGTCCACGACCCCTACTGGACCCCCATGGCGCGACACGCAGACGTCGTGGTCCCGTCCACCACGTCGCTCGAGCGGGCTGATATCAGTTGCACTCGCAACGACCCCCTGCTCGTCGCCATGCACGCTGCAGTCGAACCGTACGCAGATTCTCGGGATGACTACGACACCTTCGCAGCGGTGGCAGCAAAGCTCGGTGTCGGAGAGAAGTTCACCGAAGGTCGGTCGTCTCAGCAGTGGCTCGAGCACCTGTACGGGCAGTGGCGCGGTCACGTCCTTGCCGACGGGGCGCGCGTACCGAGTTTCGACGAGTTCTGGAACCGGGGCCACGTGCGGATGCGGACCGAGGAGGATCTGATCCTGTTCGGAGACTTCCGCACGGATCCGGTGAACAACCCGCTGAGCACCCCCAGTGGAAGAATCGAGATCTTCTCCGCCGACATAGACGGATTCGGCTACGAGGACTGCGCCGGCCATCCCCGCTGGTACGAACCGGAGGAATGGTTGTCAGGGGCACGGGCGCAGCAGTTCCCTCTGCATTTGATCGCCAACCAGCCACGCACTCGACTGCACAGCCAACTCGATCACGGCGCCACCAGTCAGGGTTCGAAGATCCGAGGGCGGGAACCACTACGAATCCATCCTGACGATGCGGCCGGAAGGGCCCTCGAGGATGGCGACGTCGCGCGCGTGTTCAACGATCGCGGCGCCTGCCTCGCCGGTGTGGTCATCGATGACAGCGTCCGCCGCGGCGTGGTGCAACTGTCCACGGGCGCCTGGTACGACCCACTCGACGCCAGTGACCCGGACTCTCTATGCGTGCACGGGAACCCGAATGTGCTGACCCCGGACGTGGGAACCTCCTCGCTCGCCCGCGGCTGTACGGGTCAGCACGTGCTCGTCGAGATCGAACGGTACGACGGAGATCTACCTCAGATCCGCGCGTTCGACCCGCCGACGATCATTCGCCGGTCGGCCGCAGGACCAGTGAGATCGAATTGATGCAGTACCGCTGATCGGTGGGGGTGGGATAGCCCTCTCCGGCGAAGACGTGCCCGAGGTGACTGTGGCACGTAGCACAGAGCACCTCGACGCGGCGCATGCCGAGCGAATTGTCCTCACGCAGGATGACGGCGTCCGAGTCTGCCGGATCGAAGAACGACGGCCACCCACAGTGCGATTCGAACTTCTCCGTGCTCCGAAACAGTTCGGCGTCACACGCACGGCAGCGATAGACGCCCTCGGTCTTCGTATCGGTGTACTCGCCGACGAAGGGGCGCTCGGTTCCGGCCTGACGCAACACCGCATATTCGGCGGGCGTCAGCTTCTCGCGCCACTCGCTGTCGGAAAGGACGACCTTCGGCGACGATTGTGTGGAATCCCGTGACTTGGAAGTCATGCCTCCACGCTAATACGTTTCGTCCGAGTTGGTCTGTTCGGTCTGGTGGGGTTCGGTCGCGGCTAGGTCTTGACGGGCTAGGTCTTGACGGGGGTCGACTCGGCTTCTGGTTGATCACCGGCCTCGGGGGCGGGCGGACCGTCGGGCCGGCCTTTGCCCGGCTCGAGAAGGAAGGCGGGGTCGATCCCCTGGTCGAGTCGACCTTCGCGTCGCGCGATGGCGTAGCGGACGGTCAGCACACCGAAGATCACCAGCAGTAGCAGGCTCCACCCGAGCGTGGTCTTCATGTACTCGGCGGTACGGCCGATCTCCATGAACCGGTTCGACAACCAACTGTCATAGCTCATGAAGCCGTACACCGCCAGCCAGGCCGGCCAATTTCGCATCACCGAATTACGGAGCACCACCGACATCAGAAGCGGGAACAACATCATGGAGTAGTACATCTGGCCGAGCGACAAGAGCAGGAACGACGCTGTCAGCAGGACCCCGGACGTGGTGACCACGTAGAAGAGTTCGTCGTGGCGGTAGTAGCGGTAGAGCAACCACAGGGACACGAGCACCATGGCGGCGAAGGCGGCGCGGAGGCCGAAGATCATGGCGGTGGGGAGGCCGTAGTACTTCCCGTTGCCGACGATCGAGCTGTTGAAGTAGTCCCGCGACTCCATCAGGTACGGCATCGTGTGGCGCACGAAATCCATCGGATCCGCGGACAGCGGCCACGCCACGGCGGTGAGGATGAGCGGGATGCCGATGGCGGTGATGAAGACCTTCCACTGCCCCCGTACCAGCGGTAGGAGCATGAGTGGCGCCAGGATGGGTTTGACCGCGAAGGTCAGCCCTATCGCCGCCCCGGACCACAGATCCTTCCGCTTCATCAGCAACACGAGGAACCCGATCTCGCCGAGCAGCACGAGGCCGTTGATGTTGGTGAAGACGAGCGTGTTCGTCACCGTCTCGGACGAGAACGTGCCCAACAGCAGGATCGGGGCCGCGATGGAATTCAACCCCAGGTCGAACATGCGCAGAAGCAGGTACAAGGCTATGAGGATGGCGATCGCGTTCGCGAGGATGAACAACCAGCGAGATCTCTCGGGGTCGATCACCGCGATCGGGGCCATCAGCAATGTGCCGGACGGGGGATAGAGGTAGTGCGGATCCACCCAGTTGAAGTTTGCGGTGTACACCGGGCGACCGTTGAGGAAGGCCAGTGCCGCGTTGTAGACGGGCCGGAAATCATCGGTGATGTAGCCGTTGACCGCTTTCACGACTACTCGATGCAGCACAGTCATGATGGCGATCGGCCACAGCGCGAAGCTGATCACCTCGTTGGCAGTCCGCCCGGTGCGCGGTTCGAGTTGTCGAAGGAACACTACGGCACGGTACACCGAGATGCCCTGACGTGCGGTCACGCACCCCCTGTGAAGTCGGCGCGAGGCCTGCGCTATGCGGGACAGACGCTGCCGTCCGGAGGCAGCGCACCGTCGGACAAGTAGGCGACAATCGAGCTCTGTGCGCAGGCCGATTGCGTGGCCGGGTGGCCGCTGCCGTGCCACGTCGATGTGGCGGTGGTTGCCCCTGCGCCGGACACGACTCCGGTCACGACCCCGACGCCGGCGTTCCCGACCAGCGGATCGGCGATACCGTCGAGCACGAGCACCGGCATGTTCAGTTCGGTGGGCAGGGCAGGAGGCGTCGTCGCAGGCCACGACGTGCAGGCCAGTAGTCCGATGGCCGCGCTCGATCCGAACAGGGGGAAGCGCTCGCCCCACAGACCCTCGAGCTCCCGAACCCGGTCGGGCCCCGGCCACTGCTGGCCGTCGGTGCATCGCGTGATCAACTGTCCGTCGCTCTCCAAGGCGGCCTCGGCCCGTTCCGCAAGCGCGAGGATCGGTGCGGTCTCGCGGGCGACTGCGGCTGACACCGCATCGGAAAGCGCCCGGATGCGCCCGAGCCGGTCGCCACCGGTCGCTGCGAGCGTGCCGGTCACCGCGGTGAGGAGCGCGTTCGCGGACACCTGCGGAATCTGATTGTTCGAGGCGCGGGCCACCGCGTCCGTCATCGCTGCGCGCGGATCGGGGCCGAGGGAGCAGTCCAGGGCTGTGCATGCGCTGGCGAAGGCGTCGAAGGCCGATTCCTGACCGGCGAGCCGCTGCTCGGTGGAGGTGACGGCATCCACGGTGGTCGCCTCGGGGGAGTCGAGGATGAGCCGACCGACTCGGTCCGGGTACTCGGCAGCGTAGCTGAGAGCGACGGCACTGCCGTTGCCAGTGGCCAGGAGCCCTATCGAATCGACGTCCCAGATTCGCCTCAGCGTCTCGATGTCGTCGGCGGCATGGGCGCTGTCGAAAGCCAGCTCTTGTGGCTGAAGGTAGTCGGTGCAGGCGATGGTCGCGTCCCGACTGAGCGCCGCAACCTTGTCCACCTGGTCGCCCGGGCCCGGGTCGAACTGTCCCAGATTGGCCAGGCCGCGCCGCAATTGCGGCGTGAGGCACTCGATCCTTTGGGAGGACCCGATGCCGCGGCGGTCCAAGGCGATCACCGGCCGGGTGGACAGCAGGGGCGTCAGGTCGCCTGTGCTCAGGGCTGCGAGGGTCGAGCTCGATGACCGATCCGACCCCGACGTCAATATCAGCGGTGCCACGTTCTCGGGTGTGTCGGACAGCCGCGCCCGCAGCGCGCCCATCGTGAATGTGTTCGGCAGGGCGCCACTGGCGTCGACCGGGGCTTCGTACGAGGCGCATTCGAGGATGAGGCCGGGCGGTGCCTGTGTACCCGGGTCCAGATCCGCGAGAGTGCTCTGCGTGCAATCGGACCACGCCAGATCCGCCCTCGGGACCTGCAGTTCCGGTAGGGAGGCGTCAGGGTTCCCGGTTGCGGGCGCGGTAGCGGTGGGCTCGCTGCCGCCGCCCTCGCGCTCCACGGCCACGTGCGGCCGGTTGGATGGTCCGGCACCGCACGCGCTGCACACCACGAGAACCATCGCGAGCAATACCGGTCTGCGCATGCCGAACAGCCTGCCAGGTTCCGTCACAGCTGGGGCACCCGCACCCATCTGGTGAGGACGGTTCCGTCGGAGTCGGCGAGGATGTGCGCCGGAGTCATCGCGGTGACTTGTGCGCGCGGCGACGTAGCGATCCGGCCTGCGGTTCCACCGGCGAGAACGGGCGCTGTGGTGAGGCACAGTTCGTCCACACAGTCGTCGCCGGCGAGTCGGCCGAACAAGCTCGGGCCGCCTTCGCACAGCACCCTGCGCAGCCCCAGCTCGTCCAACGCGGTGACCAGGCCGGTGCTGGTCACTTCATGTTCGCCGGCCGTCACCACGCGGGCTCCCGCGTTCGCCAGATCCGAGACCTTCCCAGGGTCCGCGTCCGCGCATGTGAAGACGATCGGTGTGACGTCGGTGTCCGCGAACAGCCGTGAGTGCGGGTCGAGGTGGGCGCGGGCCGAGACGACGGCGATCGGTGGAAGATCCGACATTCCCGACTCGATCCGGCGTTGCCGACCATCGGGGCCGATGCGAACGCCCCCATAGTCCTCGGCGCGCACCGTTCCCGCTCCCACCACCACAACGTCGGCCAGCTCGCGCAATGTGTCGTAGACCTGTTTGTCCGCAGGAGTTCCGAGCGCGCCGCTGCGGCCATCGACGGAGACGGCGCCGTCGACACTGCACACGAAGTTGGTGCGAATCCACGGACGGGGCAGGTGTCGGGGGTATGCGTAGAGTTCACGCAGAGCGCTCTCGGTCAGCTCTCCGTCGCCGGATGTGAAGTTCGTCGCAAAATGTGCACGGCGCATTTAGGTGATCTCATCACGTCGATACTCTTCGTGTATGCATGCACGCCTAGTCGACCGAAGCCCAGTGGTGCCGGCCGATCAGTTGGTAGCTCAGATGGTACCGCCGGCCACGTTCGACGAGGTGAGCTTCGCGTCATATATCCCGGATCCAGCAGAACCGAGCCAGGCTGCCGCAGTCGCGAAGGCTGAGGAATTTGTCGGGAAGGTTGCAAAGATCCGTGGCGGCGGGCGACGTGGGCTGTTCGGCAAGAAGACTCAGACCGTCGGCGCCGGGCTCTATCTCGACGGCGGCTTCGGTGTCGGTAAGACACACCTTCTCGCGTCGATCTTCCACAGCGCCCCGGCGCCCAAGGCGATGGGTACGTTCGTCGAATTGACCCATGTGGTCGGTGCTCTCGGCTTCAACAAGGTCGTCGAAGAACTGTCCGAACACAGTGTGCTCTGTATCGACGAGTTCGAACTCGACGATCCGGGCGACACCATGCTGATATCGCGGCTGTTGTCGGAACTGTCGGTCCGGGGTGTCTCCATCGTCGCGACCTCGAACACACTGCCCGGTCAGCTTGGCGAGGGCCGGTTCGCGGCGCAGGACTTCTTACGCGAGATCAAGAAGCTGGGCTCCATCTTCGAAACCATCCGGGTCGATGGGCCCGACTACCGTCACCGCGACCTGCCGCCGGCCCCCGACCCGATGACCTCCGAGCAACTGGTCGACCGCGCCGATGCCATCCCAGGCGCCACCGTCGACGACTTCGACGAGCTATGCAAACACCTCAGCACTTTGCATCCGTCCCGCTACAACAAGCTGGTCGAGGGCGTTTCGGCGGTCTTTCTCGACGGTATTCGCCCGGCGGAGGATCAGTCTGTGGCGCTGCGACTGGTGGTTCTCGCCGATCGTCTGTACGACGCGGGCATCCCGGTCGCGGTGTCGGGCGCCAAGCTCGACACGATCTTCACGCCCGAGATGCTCGCCGGTGGGTACCGGAAGAAGTATCTGCGTGCCACATCGCGTCTGCTCGCACTCTCACGCTTCGAGGTCGCCGCCAGCTGAGTTCGTCTCGTCACAACGCCCGTTGCATCACGTAATCGTGGTGCACCTGTGTGCCGACGACGAACGTTCTGGTTCCGACCTTCGTGAATCCATGTTTTCCGTAGAACCGCTGTGCGCGGACGTTCTGCTGGTTCACCCCGAGCCACAGCCCGGCACACCCGGCGGCGGTTGCGCGTTCGACGATCGCATCCATCATGGCGGATGCAACACCGGTCCCGTGGCTCCCGGGGAGCACATACAGCTTGCTGATCTCCGTGGTCGGACGCAACGACACCATCTCTTGCACGTCCGCGTCGGCGGGCTCACCGTCGATCAGCATCGCGTAGCCGACGATCGACCCGTCGTGGGTGACCTTCAGGACGGTGCGGTTCGGGTCGGTGAGGTACTCGGAGAACCGCTCGGCCGAGAGTACGTCGTCGATGAATGTGGCGACGTCTTCCTCTGTCGCGTGGGGCGGGCAGGCGAGCGGGAAGGTGGCCGCGGCCACATCGGCAATCGCCTCCGAATCCCAGATGCCGGCCGGGTTGATCTCGACAGTCACAGCTGATCCACCATGCCCTTCAGTTCCTTTGGTGCAGTTCTCACTGTCCATTAGGAGGGTCGGCTCGGCAACCACCTACCTCCCACCCGAAGTGCCCGACACTACCGGATGCGCACCGCGTGCACGCCCCGCTATCGGCAGAACAAGACCTGCCACCGTTTCGCCAGCCGAGGTCGAGTTTCTAGGGCTCGACACGACTTTCGGCGCTCACTATAGTTTCATTAGCAGAAAGAACCATGTCTCTACGACGGGTCAGTGCAATGATGTCCGCGATTGGCTTGACGGTTGTATTGGCGAACTTGGCGTTCAGCCCAATGGTCACCGCCACCGTGATGACGGACGATGTTCCCGCGCATTCGATCAGTACTTTTACCCCCACGGCGAGGGATGAACCGGGCCCGATTATCGGAATGAACGATCTCGTCTTGGAGTCGCCGGAGGGCGCCGTGAACGGAACTCAGGTGCTCATGGAGCAACCTACCGGAGCCGACAATCAGAATTGGGTCGTCGGCCTTGACGGGCAGCTTTTCAATCCGGCAACGAGCAAGTGTCTGGACATTCAGACGATGGATGAACTGGGCAATGTGGTCGCGCCCCCTGCCGATGGAACTCTGGTAAATGTGAACGGCTGCAACGGATTCAACACACAGGAGTGGCGCCATGACGACAATGTGGTGAACGGTGCGACTTCCGGCGGAGTGATAGGCAATCTCTTCTTCTCGGGAGGCGAGAACATTTGTTTGGCTATCGTCGATCCGACCAGCGAGGCTGGATCGCCGCTGGAGGTCACGGACTGTACCGGCGGCTCAGATCAGATGTGGCGAATACCGTTCTTCTCGGACTGATTTGCGCAAGTTCCGCTGAGGGTTGTCCGACACATCCGACAGTTGACGGCATTGCCAAATGGGCGGCTGATTGTGCATACGTAATCCATATTTGCTGACGTTTCACGATTGACGTTGCGTAGAGAGGTGTCCGGCGTGAGGAATGGAGGTGCAACTGTTTCCCAAAATTAGAACTCCGTGTTGTTCTGTGGACAAATCTGAGACGAGGATGACCGAGTGGGCCGCGGCTGGAGTTTCGGCATCGGCCGCGTTGAACTGGTCGCGCGCGGAATCCCGGCCGCAGCTACGTTTGCCCGCCGGCTTCCGGTGTGCAGATATCGGAATCGGTTGGCCCGTCGCCCGCGGTTGACAAGCGAGGAGTCGAGACGAAGGGTTGTCTTGTGGGCCAGGCGTCGCCTACAGTGTCAGCCATGAAGCGCATCCTCGTAGTTCTCCGCCGTAGCGGGGTCTGATTCGGACCGACCCCCCGCTGCGGGTCGTCGAACTACGTGTTGGTCCCCCCTCCTTTCAGGAAGACCAAGAGTAATGAGCAATTCCACTTCTTTCGCTGGGTCCTTTCTCGCGTCTGGCCAGGCGGCCGACCCGTTCGCCTTGCTTCGTCACAGTGCTTTGCCGTGGGCACTCCGGAATGAATCGGCCGGAATGAGCTGGTCGTCATTCGAGGACACGTACGCGCCGTCGAACGGAAGGCTCCGTCTGGGCAATTGGTCGGCGACGAAGTCTGGTCTGGGAATGTGGGATTTCGAGGCAACCCTCGGGATAGCCGAATCCATCCGCAAGGTGGGAGCACGGGCGCCGGGACCTGTCGGTGCCATGACGTCGATGCTGTACGACGTCGGATTCTCGATCGAGATCTTGTCGTTCCATCGGCACGGAATCAGATACCGCGCACAGGACGATTTCGTGCACCGCGCACAGGACAATTTCGTGCACCGCGCACAGGACAATTTCGTGCACCGCACGGTCACCTTCTTGCTCTGTGAAAGTGGCGGAACCCGACTGTGGGCGATGGGAATCGACGAGTCCCAAACGGAATCGACTCTCCGCGCGATGATTTCCGGCGCCAACAGGCTGCAGGCGGCCTGACGCGAAAAGGCAGTTCAGACCTGCGTAGCGAGGAACCCCGGTCCTTCAGGGCGGGGAGGAATCGCGTCCTCTGGTGGGTCGTGCACGAGTATCTGAACGGCCTCTCCGTCCGTTTTGGTTCGGGTTTGCGGTTGGTGTCGGTGGTCACTGTTACGGTCCGGGGCATGAAGCAGGTGGTGCGCGTGAAGTTACTGGCTGATGCCCAGCAACTCGACGCTGTGGTCCGCACCCTGGCCGTGTGCAACGACACCGCCACCCTGGTGGCCCGGATCGCTCACGAGAAGCGGGTGTTCCGTAAACGTGATCTTCGGGCGGTCACCTATGCCACCGCCCGCGGGCATGGTGGGTTGGGTGCCCAGGTGGCGCAGTCGGTGATCCGGAAGGTCGCTGATTCGTACACCAGCCTGCGCGCCAACCTCCGCAACGGCAGGTACGGAGCGAAAGGCTCCCGGCGCCGGGAGCGGGTGGAAAACACGCCGATCCGGTTCCGCCCGGACGCGGCGCAACCGTTCGATGACCGGTGCCTGTCCTGGGGGTACGACCCGGGCGGCAGGGGCGGCACGGTGTCGATCTGGACGGTCGACGGTCGGGTGAAGAACCTGCGGTTCGTCGGCCACCCCGACCAGGTGGCGATGCTCCGGCAGTACCGGAAGGGGGAAACTGATCTCGTCGTACAGAGAGATCGCCGAGGAACACCGACCGCGTATTTGATCGCCACCTGCGATGTGCCCGACCCCCCGGTCGCCTCCGGGGACCATCTGAACACCCCGGACGGGTGGATCGGGGTGGATTTGGGGATCGTGAATATCGCCGTGGCCTCCGACCGGACACTCGGTGATCACCTCATCGACACCTACGGGGACGGCGCCCCGGACGGCCCTGCCGGGCGGGGTAGCACGAAGGACCGGCGTACCCGTAACCGGGAACTCCGGCACACTCTGCAGAAAAAGAGCACCAAATCCGCTAAACGGTTGTTGCGGCGCCGGGCTCGGAAGGAAGCCCGGTTCGCCGCCGACGTCAACCACCAGATATCGAAGAAGGTTGTGGCCGTGGCTGAACGCACCGGACGCGGGATCGCCCTGGAGGACCTCACGGGCATCCGCGAGCGGGTACGGCTCCGCAAGCCCCAACGGGCCACGCACTCGAGTTGGGCGTTCGCCCAGCTCGGGGCCTTCATTTCCTACAAGGCCGCCCGGGTGGGGGTGCCGGTGTTGTCGGTGGATCCGGCGAACACCAGCCGCCGCTGTATCGGGTGTGGTCACATCGACAAGAAAAACCGACCCCACCAGGAGCGGTTCTGTTGTCTCGACTGCGGTTTCGTTGAACATGCGGATATTGTCGGCTCGCACAACATCGCACACCGAGCCGCCGAGGACTACCGGGCCCAGTCAACGGTCCCTGGTGCGGCGTGACACCTGACAGCCAGTGGGGTGTTACAACTGCAAGCTCAGTCCTTCAGGGCTGAGTAGTTGACACCTGGTCTGAACTGCCTTTGGGCGTGAGATGGTGCGCGATACTGGGATTGAACCAGTGACCTCTTCCGTGTCAGGGAAGCGCTCTCCCGCTGAGCTAATCGCGCGGGGATGGGGAATAGAGAGCGGACGACGGGATTCGAACCCGCGACCCCAACCTTGGCAAGGTTGTGCGCTACCAGCTGCGCCACGTCCGCATTCATGAGAGCCACCGTCTCCGGGGCTCACACTGTCGAGCAGTCTTACACCTATCTCGGTGCGCGATACTGGGATTGAACCAGTGACCTCTTCCGTGTCAGGGAAGCGCTCTCCCGCTGAGCTAATCGCGCGAGGTGGAGACGGGAATCGAACCCGTGTGCACGGCTTTGCAGGCCGTTGCCTCACCACTCGGCCACTCCACCGCGAAGGTTGAGTCCAACCTCTCGAGCGGACGACGGGATTCGAACCCGCGACCCCAACCTTGGCAAGGTTGTGCGCTACCAGCTGCGCCACGTCCGCATGCACCGTGAACTCGCGGAGGAATGTTCTCCGTGGTGCGGTTGAGAACATTAGCCGACCATCCGTGAATCTCACAAATCCGCAGGTCAAGTGATTAGACGGTGGAAGCGGCGTGGATGATGCTGGGTGCACGTCCGTCCAGGGCGGATCCGATGCGAATCTCGCCGGCGTGATTTTCTTTCGGCCACACGGTCGTGTTAATGTTCCAACTCGTTCGAGCGTGCGTGTTTGGCGCGTCTCGGTCCCGTGGCTCAGTGGAAGAGCGTCCCGTTCACACCGGGGAGGTCGCTGGTTCGATCCCAGCCGGGACCACCGAGTAGCAGAAGAGGGCGTTTCCGGTCATCGGGGACGTCCTCTTCTGCTTTTGAACGCGATCTGTCAGAAGGGTTGGTCGGTTCTGTCTCGATTCGGTCCGCATTCCCGCGGTGCAATCATGCGCTGCCGCAGGTAGCACTAGGTAAGGTAGATAGGTGGCTGGCGGAGAAGCAGGGCGGGGACCCGCGTTCGGGGACGTGGACGATTCGGATCTGTCCCCATTCCAAGATGCGGAGGGTCGTTGGCACAGGTGGCGTGCGCACATCGCCGCCTCACCGAGCCTCAATCTCACGTACCGCCTCGCTGTGGGCGTGATCGGCGTTCTCGTACTCGCCGCCGGCGTCGTGGCGATTCCCTATCCGGGCCCCGGTTGGCTGATCGTATTCGCGGGACTCGGAATCCTCGCTTCCGAGTTCGCGTGGGCCCATCGTCTGCTGCACTACGCGCGCAAGCGCTACGACGCGTTCATGGCCTGGTTCTTGAAGCAATCGCTCGTGGTCAGGGGGCTGAGCACCCTTCTGACGTGTGCCGTTGTCCTCACTACGCTGTGGCTGCTGGGAACGTTCGGTCTGGTCGGAACGTGGATTGGTCTCGACTATTCATGGTTGGAGAGCCCGCTCTAACCGGACGCATGGTTGGGTGTCAGTGCTGGGCCGATAACATGGGCTGGCGCATTCACCATGTCCGCGCCGCACACCCACCTAGGAGATCATCGCCGTGACCACCCCCGTACCTGTCGCCCCAGCCACCCTCGTCCGGGTGCCCGCGGGGACTACGGCCGGAACAGCGGTCCGGGAGGCCGGGTACCCGAGCAAGGGCTCGGACGCGATCGTCGTGGTCCGTGACGGCGACGGGCAACTCAAGGATCTGTCCTGGGCGCCCGAAACCGATGTCGAGGTCGAACCGGTGGCTGCGGACACCGAAGACGGTCGCAGCGTCATCCGGCATTCCGCGGCCCATGTGCTCGCGCAAGCAGTCCAGCAGGAGTTCCCCGACGCCAAGCTCGGTATCGGCCCACCCATCAAGGACGGCTTCTACTACGACTTTGCTGTCGACCGCCCGTTCACTCCCGAGGATCTGGCCACCCTCGAGAAGAGGATGAAGAAGATCATCAAGGGGTCGCAGCGCTTCTCGCGCCGCGTCGTCGAGTCGGTCGAGGAGGCGCGGGCCGAGCTGGCGGCGGAGCCCTTCAAGCTCGAGCTGATCGACGACAAGTCGGGAATCGACGATCCGGAGATCATGGAGGTGGGCGGTAGCGAGCTCACCATCTACGACAACCTGGATCCGCGGACCGGCGAGAAGATCTGGGGCGACCTGTGCCGTGGCCCCCACATCCCCACGACCAAACACATCCCGGCGTTCAAGCTCACCCGCAGTTCCGCCGCGTACTGGCGCGGTAACCAGGACAACGCCGATTTGCAACGCATCTACGGGACCGCCTGGGAGTCGGTGGAGGCGCAGGATCGGCACCTCGAACTTCTCGCCGAGGCCGAGCGGCGCGACCACCGCAAGCTGGGGTCGGAGCTGGACCTGTTCAGCTTCCCGGAAGAACTCGGCTCCGGTCTGCCGGTGTTCCATCCCAAGGGCGGCATCATCCGCACCGAGATGGAGGACTACTCACGCAAGCGCCATGTGGAGGAAGGGTACGACTTCGTCACCACCCCCCACATCACCAAGGGTCACCTGTACGAGGTGTCGGGCCACCTCGACTGGTACCGCGAGGGCATGTTCCCGGCGATGCATATCGACGAGGAGCGCAACGAGGACGGCACCGTGCGCAAGCCGGGCCAGGACTACTACCTCAAGCCGATGAACTGCCCGATGCACAATCTGATCTTCCGCTCCCGCGGTCGGTCGTATCGCGAGCTGCCGATCAGGCTGTTCGAATTCGGCTCGGTGTATCGCTACGAGAGGTCGGGTGTCGTCCACGGGCTGACCCGCGTGCGTGGAATGACCCAGGACGACGCGCACATCTACTGCACACGCGAACAGATGCGCGACGAACTGGCCACCACACTGCAATTCGTTCTCGGTCTGCTGAAGGACTACGGCCTCGACGACTTCTACCTCGAGCTGTCGACCAAGAACCCGGACAAGTTCGTCGGCGACGACGAGGTCTGGGAGGAAGCCACCGCGACGCTGGCCGAGGTGGCCGAAGCATCCGGGTTGAGCCTGTTGCCCGACCCCGGGGGCGCCGCGTTCTACGGCCCCAAGATCTCGGTACAGGTCCAGGACGCGCTGGGGCGTACGTGGCAGATGTCGACCATTCAGCTCGATTTCAACCTGCCCGAGCGTTTCGATCTCGAGTACACGGCGAGCGATGGCACGAAGCAGCGTCCGGTGATGATCCACCGCGCGCTTTTCGGCTCGATCGAACGGTTCTTCGGAGTGTTGACCGAGCACTACGCCGGCGCGTTCCCGGCCTGGCTCTCACCCGTTCAGGTGGTGGGCATCCCGGTGGCGGAGACCTTCGCCGATCACCTCTTCGGCGTGGTGGAGCGGCTGAAGAGCGCCGGCATCAGAGCGGAGGTCGACGCGAGCGACGACCGGATGCAGAAGAAGATCTTCAACAACACCGCTCAGAAGGTGCCGTTCATGCTCCTCGCGGGCGCCCGCGATGTGGAGGCGAACGCCGTGAGCTTCCGCTTCCGTGACGGTACCCAGGTCAATTCGGTGCCCGTCGACGAAGCGGTTCGCATCGTCACCGACTGGGTTGTCCGCCGTGAAAATGCTTCGCCGACAGCGGAGTTGGTTCGACCGGGCGGGGAGGGGTGACGCGCATGGCCGAAGGCGAGGAAGTGGGCGCCGACGAAATGCCGGGCGGTGTAGGGCCGCTCGTGGACCGCGGCCCGGGGGAGCCCGATCACCTTCAGCGGATCTGGTCGCCGCATCGCATGTCGTACATCGCCGAGGCCCCGAAATCGCGGGACGCTCTCAATGAGCCGTTCATCGACATCCCGAAAATGGACGACGAGGAGGGGCTGATCGTGGCGCGCGGCGAGCACGTCTACGCGGTGCTCAACCTGTACCCGTACAACCCGGGTCACATGATGATCGTGCCCTATCGCAAGGTCGCCGCGCTGGAAGATCTCACGCCGGAAGAGAGCGCCGAACTGATGTCGTTCACGCAGCAGGCTCTGCGTGTGATGAAGCGGGTGTCGCGGCCGGACGGGTTCAACGTCGGCCTGAACCTGGGTAGGGCGGCCGGCGGCTCACTCGCCGAACACCTGCACCAGCACATCGTTCCCCGATGGCGTGGTGACGCCAACTTCATCACTGTGCTCGCAGGGGTCAAGGTGATGCCGCAGCTGCTGCGGGAGACGAGGGAATTGCTGGCGAAGGCTTGGATGAGTGATCGCTAGATGAATGGCGTGCGAGTTCGCAGACTTGCGCGTACGGGGTTCTGGCACGAGGTGAAGAACGGGGTGGAGAGGTGCTGAGCTTCTTCGGACGGGCATCCGTGTCCAAGGTGACGGCACCGTTGGGAAAGGCGCTGGTCAAGACCGGGCTCACACCCGACTCCGTCACGATCATCGGCACCGTCGCAACTGTGGCGGGCGCGGTGACGCTGTTTCCCAGCGGGCATTTGTTCTGGGGAACGATGGTCATCTGGCTGTTCGTGATGTTCGACATGCTCGACGGTGCGATGGCCCGCGCACGAGGCGGTGGCACCCGATTCGGCGCGGTGCTCGACGCCACGTCCGACAGGATTGCAGACGGCGCGATCTTTGCCGGTCTCGCCTGGTGGGCGGTCTATCACGAGAACAGCAAACCGCTGCTGGTCGCGACGCTCATCTGCCTTGTGACCTCGCAGGTAATCTCGTATGCGAAGGCGCGCGCCGAGGCGAGCGGCCTGTCCGCGGACGGTGGGCTGATCGAACGCCCCGACCGCCTGGTCCTGGTGCTCGTGGGTGCGGGCGTGACCGGTCTCGGCGTCCCATGGGCGATTCACGTCGCCATGTGGTTGCTTGCGGTGGGGAGTGTGATCACCGTGTTCCAGCGGATTCTTGCCGTACGGGGTTCGGCCGGCGCACGGGACTTGCTGCCGGTGCAGGCGACGGACGATACATCCGATGACGGACAGTCGACTTCGCAATGAATGTCTCGGAGCGCCTGACCGACCTGGGTTACGCCGCCGGGTGGCGACTGGTGCGTGCCCTGCCGGAGCGAGTGGCCGTGACCCTGTTCGACAAGGGCGCGGACCTCGCGGTCAGAGGGGGCGGGCCCGAGCAGTTGCGCCGGAACCTCGGCCGTGTCCTGGGTGTGTCGGCGGAGGAGGTTCCGGATTCGCTCATGAGGGCATCGGTGCGGTCCTACGCGCGCTACTGGCGGGAGGCATTCCGTCTGCCGTCGATGGACCTCGTGAAGACCGGTGCTGCCCTCGACGCGCTCGTCGAAGGGCAGGAATACCTCGACGCCGCGAAGGCGAACGGCAAAGGGGCGGTGATGGCGCTCCCGCACAGTGGAAACTGGGATATGGCGGGAGTGTGGTGTGTGCAGCACTGGGGCGCCCTGTCGACTGTCGCCGAGAGGTTGAAGCCCGAATCGCTGTACAAGCGCTTCGTCGACTACCGCGAGGGTCTCGGATTCGAGATATTCCCGCTCAGTGGGGGAGACAATCCTCCCTTCGCGGAGCTGTCGGCGCGCTTGCGGGACAATAAGATTGTCTGTCTCCTCGGCGAACGCGATCTAGCGAAGAAGGGCGTGCCCGTCTTGTTCTTCGGTGAGCCGACGCGGATGCCCGCCGGGCCGGCGAGACTCGCGATCGATACCGGCGCACCGCTCATGCCCGTGCACTGCTGGTTCACCGACGGCGGGTGGGGATTCCGGATCGACCCACCGATCGACACCACCGCAGGTGTCTTCGCGGCCACGCAGGAACTGGCGCAGCGGTTCGAAGCCAACATCGCGGCCCACCCCGAGGATTGGCACATGCTTCAGCCGCTGTGGCTCAACGATCTGCCGCAGGACAAGCGCTCGCGCATGGAGAAGTCGTGAAGATAGGAATGGTCTGCCCATACTCGTTCGATGTCCCGGGCGGAGTGCAGGCCCACGTCGTGGACCTCGCCGAGGTGCTGATCGAGCGTGGGCACAAGGTGAGCGTTCTGGCCCCGGCCTCCGAAGGCGTCGATCTCCCCGATTTCGTAGTCTCCGCCGGTCGGGCGCTTCCCGTTCCCTACAACGGGTCGGTGGCCAGGCTGAGTTTCGGTCCGGCCGCCAGCGCCCGGGTGAGGCGCTGGATCTCCGACAACGACTTCGACGTCCTGCACATCCACGAACCGAACGCACCGAGCCTGTCCATGCTCGCTCTGCGTGTGGCCGAGGGCCCGATTGTGGCCACCTTCCATACTTCGACGACGAAGTCGTTGGTGCTGAGCACGTTTCAGTCGGTGCTTCAGCCGTATCTGGAGAAGATCAGCGGCCGGATCGCGGTATCGGAACTGGCGCGCCGGTGGCAGGTCGAGTCGCTCGGTTCCGATGCGGTCGAGATTCCCAACGGCGTCGACGTCCAGGCGTTCGCGAATGCCGAACTCCTGCCCGGATATCCGCGTGCCGGGCGCACGGTCCTGTTTCTCGGACGGTACGACGAGCCGCGCAAGGGCATGGATGTGTTACTGCGCGCGCTGCCGACGTTGGTGGAGAAGTACCCCGACCTCGAGGTGCTGGTGGTCGGCCGCGGCGACGTGGACAAGTTGCGCCGCGCCGCGGGGCCGCTGTCCGCGCACCTGCGTCTCCTGGGTCAGGTCGACGACGCCGAGAAGGCTTCAGCCTTGAGGAGTGCCGATGTCTACTGCGCGCCGAACCTCGGCGGTGAGAGCTTCGGAATCGTGCTGGTGGAGGCTATGTCCGCCGGGGCTGCCGTCGTGGCGAGTGAGTTGAACGCGTTCCGGCGGGTTCTGCGTGACGGACAGGCAGGCGTCCTGGTTCCGGTCGGTGATGCGACTGCGCTTGCGGCGGGGATCGACTCGGTGCTCAGCGATCCCGCACGCCGCGCCGCGCTCGTCGACGCTGGGCGAAGTGTCGTCGCCGAGTACGACTGGCCTGTGGTGGCCGAACAGATCTTGCGCGTATACGAGACGGTCACCGTCGGCCGTGACAGTGTGCGGGAGGTCGGCTCATGACACTCTCCGCCCTCACGATCTTGATCCTCGTCCTCGTGCTGGTCGTCGTGCTCGCAATCGGATTGTGGGCGTATGGAACGGCCAATCGACTCGACCGGCTGCACGTTCGCTCGGATCTGTGCTGGCAGGCCCTCGATGCGGCCCTCGCGCGGCGGGCGGTGGTCGCGCGAGCGGCAGTGGCGGCTTTGGATCCCCCCGAAGGCAGATCGCTCGCGGCACTTGCCCAGCGGGCGGAACGGTCGGACCGGGCAGAACGAGAAGTCGCCGAGAACGCGTTGTCGAGCGCGCTGTCGTCCCTCGACCTCGACAAGCTGCCACCGCAGTTGGTGGCCGAGCTGGCGGACGCCGAGGCCAGGGTGCTGATCGCTCGCAGGTTCCACAACGATGCCGTTCGTGACACCCTGGCGCTGCGGACGCGAAGGCCCGTCCGATGGCTACGCCTCGGCGGCATGGCTCCCTTGCCGACATATTTCGAGATCGCCGAACGCTCGTCCGCGGCCGCCGTTACGGAGGGGCTGGCGCTCGACTCGGTCCGGACGTCAGCGAGGGTGGTCCTGCTCGACGACCGCGGCCGGGTCCTGCTATTGAGGGGACACGATCCGACCGTCCCCGAGGTCTACTACTGGTTCACCATCGGTGGTGCCGTCGAGCAGGGAGAGAACCTGCGCGCCGCGGCGGTTCGGGAGATCACCGAGGAGACCGGGTACGTCGCTTCGGCGGAGTCGCTGCGCGGGCCGATGTGGCGACGGGTGGCCGTGTTCTCCTGGAACGGTCAGCTCATCCGCTCCGAGGAGTTGTTCTTCGCCCTACGCGCAGACAGATTCGAGCCACACCACGGCGGGTTCACCGAACTCGAGGAGCGCTCGATAACCGGCTACCGATGGTGCACCGCCGATGCGATCCGCGAACTGGACGCCTCGGGGGAGACCGTCTACCCACGGGATCTGGCGGATCTACTGGACGAGGCGGACGTGGTGGCGTCGGCCACGGACGATCCTGAGGTGCGCGCCATAACGTAGGCACCGTCCGTGCAGACCGGAGAAAGCCAGCAACAGGCGACTGGCTACGGAAGGTCGCGAACCGTCGTCCTAGAATCAAATACTGCAGCGTGAATTTCGTTCTGCACGCATGTCGTTATCGAAGTCAATCAATGCCCAACCAGGAGACTGCTGTGAGCACCCCCGACACCACTCCCGCCACCGGTACGGCGCGCGTCAAGCGCGGCATGGCCGAGATGTTGAAGGGCGGGGTCATCATGGACGTCGTCACACCCGAGCAGGCGAAGATCGCCGAGGATGCGGGGGCCGTAGCGGTCATGGCGCTCGAGCGGGTTCCCGCGGATATTCGCGCACAGGGCGGTGTCTCCCGGATGAGTGATCCGGACATGATCGACGGCATCATTTCCGCCGTGTCCATCCCGGTCATGGCCAAGGCCCGTATCGGCCATTTCGTCGAGGCCCAGATCCTGCAGTCCCTCGGTGTCGACTACATCGACGAGTCCGAGGTGCTCACCCCCGCCGACTACGCCAACCATATCGACAAGTGGGAATTCACCGTCCCGTTCGTCTGTGGCGCCACCAACCTCGGCGAGGCTCTGCGCCGAATCACCGAGGGAGCGGCAATGATCCGCTCCAAGGGCGAGGCGGGCACCGGCGACGTGTCCAACGCCACCACCCACATGCGCACGATCGGTGGCGAGATCCGCCGACTGTCTTCGCTGAGCACGGACGAACTCTACGTGGCGGCCAAGGAATTGCAGGCCCCCTACGATCTGGTCGTCGAGGTGGCGAAGGCGGGTAAGTTGCCGGTCACCATGTTCACCGCCGGCGGTATCGCGACCCCGGCCGACGCGGCGATGATGATGCAGCTCGGCGCGGAGGGCGTCTTCGTCGGCTCCGGAATCTTCAAGTCCGGCAACCCCGCCGAACGTGCCGCGGCGATCGTGAAGGCCACCACGTTCTTCGACGACCCTGATGTCCTCGCAAAGGTCTCCCGCGGACTCGGTGAGGCCATGGTCGGAATCAACGTCGACGACATCCCCGTCCCGCACCGCCTCGCCGAGCGCGGCTGGTGACACGCGCGATCAGTGACGCGCACGATCGGTGACACGCGCGATCGGTGATACGCACGATCTGGGGCGTGATTCGAGAGGAACCCTCACCCACGTGAGGGTTGCAACTGTTGCCGGAAATGCGGAATTCTGTGTTGTTTTGTGGAGAAATCTCCGTTGTCGGGTTTCCCCACGGATTGTCGGCGTATGCCGCTATAGTCGAAAGTATGTTCGAGTCGGGTGGGGCGGAGATTCGGTGGCGGGCCGTGGGGGTTGTCGGGTGAACACGGTGCTGCAGGCGTACCGGTTCGCCCTCGACCCCACCTCCGCCCAGGACGCGATGCTGCGGTCGCATTGCGGGGCGCAGCGTTTCGCCTACAACTGGGGGCTGGCCACGGTGAAAGCCAATCTGGATCAGCGGGCCGCGGAACGGTCCTACCGGATCGCCGACGACGATCTGACCCCGGCCGTGGACTGGTCCGCATACTCTCTTCGTAAGGCCTGGAACCTGGCCAAGGAGGAGACCGCCCCGTGGTGGGCGGAGAACTCGAAGGAGGCGTATTCGTCCGGGCTGGCGAACCTCGCTGCCGCACTGTCGAACTGGTCGACGTCCCGGTCCGGCAAGCGCAGGGGCCGCCGGGTGGGCTTTCCCCGGTTCAAGGGCAAGAGGTCGGCGCTGTCGTGCCGGTTCAGCACCGGGGCCTTCGGGCTCATCGAGGCGGACCGCCGGCACGTGAAACTACCGAGGATCGGAACCGTCCGCACCCACGAGTCCACGAGGAAACTCGCCCGCCGTGTCGACGCGGGGACGGCCCGGATCCGGTCGGCGACCGTGGCGTTTCGGCGGGCCGGTGGTTCGTCTGCTTCTCCGTTCAGGTGCGGCGCGCCGAACCCGAAACGCGGACGACGGATGCACCGTCGGTGGTGGGGGTCGATCTCGGGGTGAAGACCCTGGCAGTGCTCTCCACCGGAGAAATGATCGAAAACCCGAAGCATCTCGAGCACGCCCAGAAACAGTTGCGCCGCCTGCAGCGACAAGCTTCTCGCCGGGTGGGTCGGGACAAGCGCACCGGCCAGCAGCCGTCGAACAGGTGGCTTGCCACCCAGGCGCGGGTCGCCCGGTTGCACGCGTATGTGGCAGATGCCCGACGGGACGGGTTGCACAAGCTCTCGACCCGACTGGTCCGCAGTCACGATGTGGTCGTGCTCGAGGATTTGAATGTGGCGGGGATGCTGCGGAACCGGTCGCTGGCCCGGCATATTGCTGGGGTCGGCATGGGCGAGGTGCGCCGTCAGACCGAGTGCAAGACCGCCTGGCGTGGGTCGTCCGTGCACATCGCGGACCGGTGGTATCCGAGTTCGAAGACGTGTTCGGCTTGCGGGGACGTGAAAGCCAAGCTGTCCCTGAAGAAACGAGTATTCAAGTGTGACTGCGGTCTGCGTATGGACCGTGACCTGAATGCGGCCCGCAATCTGGCGGCCCTGGTTCAGACGTCCTCCCCGAGTTGCGGGGCGACGGTAAACGAGCCCGATGGAACCCCACGGAAGGCCCGCACTGTGCGGGCGGCGGGGATCGCCACGGGAAGACTCACACCTCGTGTGAGTCAACGCCGGGACCGTGAGGCTCCGGCTCGGGGAACGTTCTTCCACGTTTCCTGAACGGTGTAGCGGTACGAGCGCGGGAAAGGGCCGTGGATGGCGACGATCGAAGAGATCCTCGAGGTGGAATACCTCGAGGAGAACATCTTTCGAGGGATAGCAACTGAGACCACACTTCCTCGGACCTTCGGCGGGCAGGTGGCAGGTCAGGCGCTGGTCTCCGCCGTCCGCACGGTCGATCCTCGCTTCTCGGTGCATTCGCTCCACGGCTACTTCCTGCGTCCCGGTAACCCCACGATGCCGATCGTGTATCTGGTGGACCGGATCCGGGACGGTCGGTCGTTCGTGACCAGGCGGGTCAGTGCGGTGCAGGACGGTCAAGCGATCTTTTCCATGTCGGCATCGTTCCAGGCTGCGGACGAGGGCATCGAGCATCAGGACGAGATGCCCGTCGTCCCGCCGCCGGAGACGTTGCCGTTCGCCCGTGACTCGGGAGACCCGGAGATCGCGTGGCTGGCTCGTGAGTGGTCCGATTGGGACATCCGGATGGTCGGGGACGGTGAAATCGACCGTCGGACCGGCGCCGCCGCCCAACAGCAGGTGTGGTTTCGGTCACGCCGGACGCTACCCGACGACCCCGTCTTCCACGTGTGCGCGCTGGCCTACATGAGTGACATGACGCTCCTCGGCGCGTCGAAGGTGCCCCACCCCGGTGTGGCGACGCAGTCGGCGTCTCTGGATCACGCGTTGTGGTTCCTGCGCCCGTTCCGTGCCGACGAGTGGTTGCTGTACGACCAGACGTCGCCGTCCGCAGGGTTCGGGCGGGCACTGGCGCAGGGCCGGATCTTCGATCAGGCGGGAAACATGGTCGCGGCGGTGGTGCAGGAGGGGCTGACGAGGTTCCTGCGCACCGATTGAGGCCTCACCGAAAGACGTGCACGGCGGGCTTCGGCGGGTGGTCGTAACGCACGAGCAGGTCGGGTTCTTCCGAGGTGGCGGCGTCATGGTGCAACAGCGCATCGACCGTCCAGTGCTGGTCGGGCGGTGTGCGCCGTCGCAGAGCTCCTTCGCTCAGGTGTAGTCGCACGGTGACGTCGAAGCCGAGACCCCGGCCGAGCAGCATCGGGCCGGCCACGACGATCACCTGCTTGTCTTCGGCGGGTACCCGCGCGCAGCGGGCGGACCGGTCCCGGCCCTGGTCCCACAGGCGAGGCAGCCACCTGCGGTCTGCGCGAAGAGAGGCCACCACTTCGCGGCGGAGGGCGTCGTAGTCGAACCACAGCGTGCGGTAGCTGAGTTCGTCGTCCCGCCCGTGTTCGAATCGAAGCGATGCGGGACGTACATAGTCGCTCAGCGACACGATGTCACAGGGACGTCCCCGCTCCCGTAGGGAGTGGCACACCGCGTCGGCCAGCGGGATGGGGTGTGCAGCGTCCGGTGCGTCGATTGCGACGGCGGCGGTGCCCTCCACCGCCTCGCACCGGTCGGCAACGAGTGAGACGAGTCCGTCCGGGCTCATCGGTGTGAACATCGTCATGGCTCTCATGGTGCCTCGAGCCCGATGGCGGCAGATAACCTTGACCAGGCACAAGAGGAGGGCATATGGCGAGCATCGAGGACATCCTCGAACTCGAGACGTTGGAAAAGGACATCTTCCGTGGGTCTGTCCACCCGTCTGTATTGGAACGGACCTTCGGTGGTCAGGTGGCGGGTCAATCTTTGGTCTCCGCGGCGCGCACCGTCGGCGAGGAGTTTCGGGTCCATTCGCTGCACGGGTACTTTCTTCGGCCGGGAAATCCGTCCGCTCCCACCGTGTATCTGGTCGACCGGATTCGTGACGGGCGGTCCTTCTGCACCAGGCAAGTGACCGGAATCCAGGACGGCAATGCGATCTTCACCATGTCGGCTTCGTTCCACACGGTCGATGCCGGGATCGAGCATCAGGACACGATGCCGCCGGTCCCCGAACCCGAAGACCTCGTCGACACGCAGACCATCGAGAAGCTTGCCGCCACCGAGCTCTACCAGGAGTGGAAGGATTGGGACGTCCGTATCGTTCCGGCCGATTCCACCCGCCGGATTCCCGGCATCACCGCCCAGCAGCGGGTGTGGATGCGCTACCGCGAGCCGCTTCCGGACGATCCGGTCTTCCACGTCTGCACCCTGGCCTACATGAGCGACATGACACTCCTCGGCGCCTCGAAGGTGCCGCACCGCGGCGTGGTGACACAGACGGCGTCCCTGGACCACGCGATGTGGTTCCTGCGACCCTTCCGGGCCGACGAGTGGTTGCTCTACGACCAGACGTCGCCTTCCGCTGGTTTCGGACGCGCCCTCACACAGGGGCGGATGTTCGACCGGAATGGCTCGATGGTCGCCGCTGTTGTACAGGAGGGACTGACACGCATTCAGCGTGACCCGAGTAAGTATGGCGTCGAGACAGGAAACCTGGCATGATTCGCCCCCTCGTCGGAGTGCTCGCCCTTCAGGGTGATGTCCGCGAACACTTTGTTGCACTGAATGATTCCGGTGCCGATGCCATGGGCGTGCGTCGCCCGGAGGAACTCGGGAAGGTCGACGGCCTGGTCATTCCGGGTGGGGAGTCGACGACGATGAGCAAGCTGCTCGAGGTCTTCGAACTTCTCGAACCGCTGAAGGCGCGCCTGCGCGAAGGGTTGCCGGCCTACGGATCCTGCGCCGGAATGATCTTGCTCGCCAGTGAGATCCTCGATACCCGGCCCGACGCGAAGCATCTCGGAGCGATCGACATGACCGTGCGCCGCAATGCCTTCGGCCGTCAAGTCGATTCCTTCGAATCCGACGTCGACTTCGCCGGCATCGTGGGTGATCCGCTGCGGGCCGTCTTCATTCGCGCTCCCTGGGTCGAGCGGGTCGGCGACGACGTCGAGGTTCTTGCCCGTGTGCCCCAGTCGGCCGGCGCGGCAGCCGGACGGATCGTAGCGGTGCGGCAAGGTTCCGTGGTGGCCACGTCGTTTCACCCCGAAGTGACTGGCGACCGTCGGGTGCACGAGATGTTCGTCGACATCGTCCGCGGGGTCTAGCTTGCGGGCCGCGGCGTCACCAGGGAATTGAGCAGGGCGGCACCCTGCTCGGGCGAGTCGACCGTGACAGCAAACCGGCGGCCGTCGTTGTGGGTCAATACAATTCCCTCGCCGCCACGGATCACGACCGCAGTTCCTCGTGGCGTGAATCGGTAGCCCCAGCCACCCCAGTCGCCGGGCCGAATCACGGCCACCTGTGCCTGTGCGATGGAATCGAGTGGGATCCTCCGCCATCGCACGTTCCACGACGCCACGCTCAGACCCGTGCGGTCGACCTGCACGGTTATCGAGGCGAACGCGCCACCGACGACCGCCAGGACGAGGAACGCGGCAACGAGCCACAGGGCTCCCAGTAGCGCGGACATCACGGCAGCTGCAGTCACGGTCAGTGCGAGTGCCGACGCCCATCTCCCGCGGGCGTAACCGGTCCAAGCGGCGCGCTCGTCGGGCCCCAGGGGGTCGGGCAGCGTCGGTGCGGGCCCGTAGCGCTCGTTGCGTGATATCCGATAGAGCAGAGCTACCGCCGCTATCGCCCCCACGATCCCGAGCACGGGAAGGAGAGCCCAGAAGCCCAGCGTCGCGGCCTCGGGGGAGCCTGCTCGTAGGGTTGCGGCGACGCTGGCGATCCACACCGACGCCGCAGTCCACCCGGCAAGAATCGTCGCCGAGAGCCACAGCGCCTGGTCGGCGCGGGACGTACTGACCACGATGCCGGCGATCACCGTCGCGCCGATGCAGACGGCGAGGACCGACCAGAAATAGGTATCAGTGTCGCTGAATCGGTCGGGCCGGATGCCGGACCAGTGGCTGGCGACCACGGGTGGAAGCCCGCTGCCCCACGCGAGTTTCGCGATCACGAGCGCGAAGAGGGGCAGGGCCGTAGCCGCGGTGGCGGCCATCTGTCTCGTACGGAGCGTCGTCATCGCTGTGTCGTCTCCTTGATCAAGTCGAGCATCTGGTCGGTGTCGAGTCCGAGTCGCCTCGCTTCGGCTACGAAAACGCGTGCGGCTTCGGCTAATCCGGCGCGAACCGGATCCGCGTCGGTGCGGATGATCGCACCCCGGCCCCGCCGAAGGTCGATCAGGCCCTCGTCGCGCAGTGCGGCATAGGCTCGCAGCACCGTATGAAGGTTGACTTCTATGGACTCGGCCAGGGCTCGCGCGGACGGGAGGCGGTCTCCCGCACCGATCTCGCCGCGCAGAAACGCGCCCCGGACATTAGCGGCGATCTGCTCCGCCAATGGGGTGGTGGAGTTGTGATCGACCCGCATCAACATGTTCGCATTGTATGCAAACAATGAGCAAATCTGCAAGCTAGGTGCGACTCCGATCGCGCGGGGCCTGCCGGGCTGCGGGTAACATCGGCAAAGCTGAAACCGTGCAGTCGGCGTGCAAAAACAGCAGGAAAGGGGCTTGAATCGCATGAGCGGCCACTCCAAATGGGCCACCACCAAGCACAAGAAGGCTGTGATCGATGCCAAGCGTGGCAAAGCCTTTGCGAAGCTGATCAAGAACATCGAGGTGGCGGCCCGTACCGGCGGCGGCGACCCTGCGGGAAATCCCACTCTGTACGACGCCATCCAGAAGGCGAAGAAGACGTCAGTCCCCAACGACAACATCGAACGCGCGCGCAAGCGTGGCGCCGGTGAAGAGGCGGGCGGCGCCGACTGGCAGACCATCATGTACGAGGGCTACGGTCCGAATGGTGTCGCGGTCCTCATCGAGTGCCTGACCGACAACCGCAACCGCGCGGCGGGAGAGGTTCGCACGGCGATGACCCGCAACGGTGGGAACATGGCCGACCCCGGCTCGGTGTCCTACCTTTTCGCGCGAAAGGGTGTGGTCACTCTGGAGAAGGGTGACCGGACCGAAGACGACGTGCTGATGGCCGTCCTCGATGCCGGTGCGGAAGAGGTCACCGATCTCGGCGAGACGCTAGAGGTCGTGAGCGAACCCGGCGACCTCGTTGCGGTCCGCAGCGCTCTTCAGGAAGCGGGAATCGACTACGAATCCGCCGAGGCCGACTTCCGGGCTTCCGTCGAGGTTCCGGTCGATGTCGACGGCGCCCGCAAGGTCTTCAAGCTCGTAGACGCACTCGAAGACTCCGACGACGTGCAGAACGTCTATACCAATGTCGACCTCTCCGACGAGGTTCTTGCGGCACTCGAGAGCTGATCGCACGGCGGGGAAGGGGCAAGGCTCGCATGCCTGCCCCTCCCCGCCGTTCTGCGTGTTGGTGCGCGGACTCGTCCGACCCCACGACTAAGCTATCGAACAGCTGTTCGGCATCGAAAGAGGTGGCTTTGCGTGCGTGTGCTGGGTGTGGATCCCGGTCTGACCCGGTGTGGGTTCGGCGTGGTCGACGGTGGAAGCGGTCGCACGGTCACTCCTGTGGCGGTCGAGGTGGTGCGTACCCCGGCTGATCTGGAATTGTCGGCCCGGCTGCTGCGGATCTCCGAGGCAGCCGAGGGGTGGATCGATCTCTATCGCCCCGAGGTGGTGGCGGTCGAGCGGGTGTTCTCCCAGCACAATGTCCGCACCGCGATGGGCACAGCCCAGGCGGGTGGCGTGGTTGCCCTCGCTGCCGCACGCCGTGGCATACCCGTGTGCTTCCATACCCCCAGTGAAGTGAAGGCGGCGGTCACAGGTAGTGGTTCGGCCGACAAGGCCCAGGTGACGGCCATGGTGATGCGCATCCTCGCGCTGCCGACCGCACCGAGGCCCGCCGACGCCGCGGACGCACTGGCGTTGGCGATCTGCCACTGCTGGCGGGCGCCGATGATCGAACGCATGGCCCGCGCCGAGGCCGCGGCCGCAGAGCAGAGACGCCGCTACCAGGCCCGGCTGGCCGAACTGAAAAAGGCAGGTTCATCATGATCGCGTCCGTCCGCGGTGAGGTGCTCGAGATCGCCCTCGACCATGCGGTGATCGAGTCCGGCGGTGTGGGATATCGCGTCAATGCGACGCCGGCGACTCTCGGTGGCCTGCACCGTGGGACCGAGGCCCGACTGGTCACGGCGATGATCGTGCGCGAGGACTCGATGACGCTGTACGGGTTCCCCGATTCCGAGTCGAAGGAGCTGTTCGGGCTTTTGCAGACCGTGTCGGGCGTCGGCCCTCGTTTGGCAATGGCCACCCTCGCCGTGCTCGAACCCGAGGCCCTGCGTGCGGCGCTGGCAGATGGGAACGTCGCGGCGCTCACGCGGGTGCCGGGCATCGGTAAGCGCGGCGCCGAACGGATGGTCGTCGAACTGCGCGACAAGGTCGAGGCGGTCGCATCCCCGGCCGGTGCGGTATCGGCGAGCGGCAACGGCGCCGGATCGATTCGTGACCAGATCGTCGAGGCGCTGGTCGGGCTCGGCTTCGCGGCCAAGCAGGCCGAACAGGCCACCGACTCCGTCCTCGCCGACACGCCCGAGTCGACGACTTCGTCGGCGCTGCGTTCGGCACTCTCACTGCTCGGGAAGACAAAGTGAATCTCGAACCCATGGACGGCGCGGACGACTACGACGCGGTATCGCCGGTCTCCGCCGAGCTCGTCAACGGCGACGGCGATATCGAGGCGAGTCTGCGGCCGAAGAATCTGCACGATTTCATCGGGCAGGCGCGAGTACGGGAACAGTTGCAGCTGGTGCTCACCGGCGCCAAGATGCGCGGCGGGACACCGGACCACATCTTGCTGTCGGGACCGCCGGGACTGGGCAAGACCAGCATGGCGATGATCATCGCCTCCGAACTCGACTCCTCACTTCGGCTCACGTCGGGTCCGGCGCTCGAACGCGCAGGCGATCTGGCGGCGATGCTCAGCAACCTCGTCGAGGGTGATGTGCTGTTCATCGACGAGATCCATCGCATTGCCCGGCCCGCAGAGGAGATGCTCTACCTCGCAATGGAGGACTTCCGGGTCGATGTGGTGGTCGGCAAGGGTCCAGGGGCCACTTCGATACCACTGGAAGTTGCGCCGTTCACCCTGGTCGGAGCAACCACTCGCTCTGGCGCGCTGACCGGGCCCCTGCGTGATCGGTTCGGCTTCACCGCGCACATGGATTTCTACGAACCCGCCGAGTTGCAACGGATCCTCATGCGCTCGGCGGGCATCCTCGGAGTTCGGCTGGGGGAGGAGGCGAGCGCCGAGATCGCCAGTCGGTCCCGGGGCACGCCTCGTATCGCGAACCGCCTGCTCCGGCGGGTTCGGGACTACGCCGAGGTTCGGGCGGACGGGGTCGTCACCCGAGAAATCGCTCATGCTGCGCTCGCGGTGTACGATGTCGACCAGTTGGGCCTGGACCGTCTCGATCGGTCTGTTCTCAGCGCTCTGGTGCGAAGTTTCGGTGGCGGACCGGTCGGTGTGGCAACTCTCGCTGTAGCCGTCGGGGAAGAACCGTCCACCGTTGAAGAGGTTTGCGAGCCCTTCCTGGTGCGAGCTGGGATGATCGCTCGAACACCGCGCGGACGTGTCGCCACCGCGGCCGCATGGATCCAGTTGGGGCTCACGCCTCCACCGGACGCGGTAACCGGGGGAATCGACGTCCGCGTCAATGAACCTCAGACCTCGTTGTTCGATCAGGAGCAATTCGATCCTGAGGGCGCCTGATCGGGTGGGCGAAATGCCCGCATCTGCCGCCCCGAACCGATGCTCGGTCCGGTAATGGCACACTGGTGTCCTGCATCGGCCCAACCGGGGCCAATGCTAACGACCGTTCGACATACCTCGAGGTTGACTTAACTGATGGAACTTCTCTTCCCGCTCCTGATTCTGGCGCTGCTCGTCCCCATGTTCCTGGGGATCCGCCGGCAGAAGAAGGAGGCGGCACAGACTGCTGCTCTCCAGGATTCACTCGCGGTGGGAGATCGCATCTTCACCACGGCAGGGTTGCACGCAACCGTCGTCGGTCTGAAGGACGAAACGATCGAACTCGAAATAGCCCCCGGTGTGGTCACAACGTGGTCGCGACTCGTCGTGCGCGAACGGATCGAAGATGCTCCGCTGCCGGATTCCGGACCGATCGAGCACGAGTCGATCGAGGCCGACAGCAGGGGCGACGACCGTGGGAACGACGATGGCAATACGCCGCGATTGGGCAAGGATTGATCCGCGCGACCGACGCGCCCGAATCACACCGAGCCGGCAACCGGGACTGAGCCGACCGGTTCGCCGGTTCGGCGCGGTTGTCGAACGTTCCCACTCGAACTGTACGTACTGAGGAGACATAGAGATCGTGGCACCTTCTGGATCGGTGCATCCCGTCCGCTCCCTCACCGTTTTCGCGGTGCTCGTGGCGGTTCTG
The DNA here is from genome assembly GCF_001767395.1 of Rhodococcus sp. WMMA185. Taxonomy (NCBI): domain Bacteria; kingdom Bacillati; phylum Actinomycetota; class Actinomycetes; order Mycobacteriales; family Nocardiaceae; genus Rhodococcus; species Rhodococcus sp. WMMA185. The sequence goes on from NZ_CP017014.1 coordinate 1,497,790, forward strand.
TATGCCCTGGTGTTCTTCACCGGTGACAAATCCACAACACCCAAGCTGGGCATCGACCTGCAAGGAGGGACCCGAGTCACCCTCACCGCGCGCACCCCGGATGGCAGTAGCCCGACACCCGACGCCCTGAGGCAAGCGCAGGAGATCATCGAGAGTCGCGTGAACGGTCTCGGCGTCTCCGGCTCCGAGGTGGTCATCGACGGAGAGAACCTCGTCATCACTGTCCCCGGTGACGACAGTTCGCAGGCTCGCTCTTTGGGCCAGACGGCGCGGCTGTATATACGTCCGGTCCAGACGTCGCAGGCCGCGGCCATCCCCGGAGGTCAGGCGCCGTCAGGGGAGAGTCCGGACGGAACGGGGGCCCCGGCGGACGGGGGAGCACCGGCAGACGGGGGAGCACCGGCAGACGGGGCACCCGCACCGCAGAACCGGCCGTTCCCAGCGCAGGATCCGACCACGCCACCGGCGCCGACGGAGGAGCCGACCCCTGCCGGAACGGACGGAGCCGACACCACCGATGAAGCTGCCGCCGAGATCGCGGCCGCGCGGGCAACGCGTCAGAGCACCGATCCGACAGTCCAGCAGCAGGCCATGGACACACTCGACTGTTCGGTGGCGGATCCGCTCCGAGGCAACGACGACCCGACGCTGCCGCTGGTCGCGTGTGACGAGAACGGCCAGTTCGTCTATCTGCTCGAGCCGTCGATCATCGACGGCCAGGAGATCGACGACGCCACGGCCGGGTTCAACCCCCAGCAGTCGCGGTACGAGGTGAGCCTGACGTTCAAGTCCGGGGCAAGCAACACCTGGGCAGCGTTCACAGCGCAGAACATCGGCAGGCAGGCAGCGTTCACGCTCGACTCGAAGGTCGTCAGCGCACCCGTCATCCAGGGCGCAACCCCCGCAGGCAGCGCGACGTCCATCACCGGTCAGTTCACCTCGGAGGAGGCGAACCAACTCGCGAACACGCTGAAGTACGGTTCGCTGCCGCTGTCGTTCGCGTCCTCGGAGGCCGAGACCGTGTCGGCGACGCTCGGTCTCGCCTCACTGGAGGCGGGTCTGATCGCCGGCCTCGTCGGCCTGGTCCTGGTCTTGCTCTACTGCCTGCTCTATTACCGGATACTCGGTGTACTCACCGCGCTGTCGCTGGTGTGCTCCGGGGTCATGGTGTACGCGATCCTGGTGTTGCTCGGCCGGTACATCAACTTCACTCTCGACCTCGCGGGTATCGCTGGTCTGATCATCGGTATCGGTATGACGGCCGACTCGTTCGTGGTGTTCTTCGAACGAATCAAGGACGAGATGCGGGAGGGGCGCAGTTTCCGGTCCGCGGTTCCACGTGGCTGGGCGCGCGCACGACGCACGATTCTCTCCGGTAACGCGGTCAGCTTCATCGCCGCCGCGGTGCTGTACGTTCTGGCGATCGGCCAGGTGCGCGGCTTCGCGTTCACCCTCGGCCTGACCACCGTCCTCGACGTCGTGGTGGTGTTCCTGGTGACGTGGCCGCTGGTCTACATGGCTTCGAGGTCGGCGTTCTGGTCCAAGCCAGGGGCCAACGGGTTGGGCGCGGTGCAGCAGGTCGCCAAGGAACGCAAGGCTGCCGCAGCGGCGGCGGCGAAGGAGTCACGAGTATGAGCGAATCGACCACGTCGTCTCGGTCCGCAGACCAGACGTCCCCCGATCCTTCGCTGTCCGATTCGGCTGTCGACCAGTCGTCGATGCCGCATCACAGCTTTCTGTCGCGGCTCTACACCGGAACCGGTGGGTTCGAGGTGGTCGGCCGCCGCCGCTTCTTCTACCTCCTGACCGGCTCGATCGTGCTGATTTCGCTCCTGAGCATCCTGATCCGTGGGTTCACCCTCGGTATCGATTTCGAGGGAGGGTCTCGGATCCAGTTCCCCGTTGGGGACGGCGTGAACACCACGCAGGTCGAAACGGTGTACTTCGACGCGCTGGGTATGGAACCGGTGTCGGTGCAGACGGTGGGCTCGGGTTCGGGCGAGACCGTGCTCATTCGCTCCGAGTCGCTGAACATGACTCAGGTCACGACACTGCAGGACGCGTTGTTCAACCAGTTTCAGCCGGTGGGCAGTGACGGCACGGTCGATAGGAACGCGATCAGTGTCGCCGAGGTCAGCGAGACCTGGGGTGGCCAGATCACCGAGAAGGCTCTGATCGCGCTGTTGGTGTTCCTCGTGATCGTCAGCGTGTACATCGCCGTCCGGTTCGAAAGGGACATGGCGATCGCCGCAATCGCCGCGCTGTTCTTCGACATCACCGTCACCGCAGGCGTCTACTCTTTGATCGGCTTCGAGGTGACACCTGCCACTGTCATCGGTCTGCTCACCATTCTCGGTTTCTCGCTGTACGACTCCGTGGTGGTGTTCGACAAGGTCGAGGAGAACACGCGGGGCATCCTGCACCTGAATCGACGCACCTACGCAGAGCAGGCGAACCTGGGTGTCAACCAGACACTCATGCGGTCGATCAACACGACCGTGATCGGCGTGCTGCCCGTGATCTCGCTGATGGTGGTCGCGGTGTGGATGCTCGGCGTCGGAACCCTCAAGGACCTGGCTCTGGTGCAGCTCGTCGGAATCATCGTCGGCTCGTACTCGTCGATCTTCTTTGCGACGCCGCTGCTCGTGACCCTCAAGGAGCGGTGGGGACCCGTGGCTGCGCACACGCGCAAGGTGCTCGCTAAACGAGCCGAGCAAGCGGAGGGGCGAGCGGCGCGGGCCGAGGCTACGGCGGCCGCAGGCGTGTCATCATCGGCCGGCGCTAGTGTTCCACGCGGTCGGAGCGCGGCAACGGCCCCCTCTCCAGGGTCACGTCCCACCGGAAAGCACAACAAGAAAAGGCGCTGACATTGCCCGGATCGAACACCACCCGTAGCGGTGTGCGCGCCCGATTCGGCAGAAGAGCCGTCGTAGCCGGAGCCGGTGTTGCCGCGACGGCGCTCCTCGCCGGATTGCTCGTCGGGTGTTCCGAGGAGGGCGAGCAGATTCCGACGATCGGGTACGCGATCGACAGCACCGTCACGACGTATAACGCCAACAGTGCGGCAGGGGCAGTCTCGGGCGCGCGTCAGGCATTCGCGCGGGTGCTGCCGGGGTTCACGTACACGGGGCCGGAGGGTGGGCCCGTGGCCGATACCGATATCGGAACGGCCAACATCACGCCGGGCGAGTCCCTCACGGTTCGGTACGAGCTCAACCCGAACTCGGTGTACTCCGACGGTGTACCGATGTCCTGCGACGACCTCATGCTGGCGTGGGCGGCGAACAGCGGTCGCTTCACTCAATCGAACGACGAGGGCGTGACGGTCCCGATGTTCGATGCGGCGAGCACCGCCGGCTACTCCGACATCGACCGGATCGACTGCCGGAGCGGGGCGAAGGATGCAATCGTCACCTTCAAACCGGATCGGTACGTCATCGATTGGAAGTCGCTGTTCAGTGCGACGGAGATGATGCCGGCTCACATCGTCGCCAACGCGACCGGCATCCCCGACATCGTTGCGGCAGTGCAGGATGCGGACAACGAGGTCATGGCCCGCATCGCGGACTTCTGGAACGGTGCGTGGACGATGACCCCTGGGGGGCTCGACCTCACGCTGTTCCCGGCATCGGGCCCCTACAAGATCGAATCGTTCTCCGAGGATGGCGGTCTCGTTCTCGTGGCCAACGATCGCTGGTGGGGCAACCGCCCCGCCACCTCCCGGATCGTCGTGTGGCCCAAGTTTTCCGACGTGAACGCGAAGATTGCGGATGGCACGGTCGAGGTTCTCGACGTCGCAACAGGATCGGTGCCGGGGATGAACCTCGATGGTTTCGATGTGACGGAAGTGCCGTCCTTCAGCGTCGAGCAGTTCATCCTCTCCACGTCCGGCGTGTTCGAGGACCCGGCCGCGCGACGGGCGTTCGCGCTGTGCCTGCCCCGTGAGGAGATGGCATCGAAGTTCGGCGCCCCGTCGGGGCCGGAAGGGACCGCGGGATCGGCAGACACGCGTTTCGTTCCTCCGGACAGTCTCGTCTACCGTGCGGCAGCCGACACCGTGAACGGCCGGTACAAGGCGCCTGATACCGAGGCCTCGGCCGCCGCACTCGCCGAGATCGACGACCCGTCGCCGACCGTGCGCATCGGGTATCTGGGGCCGGATCCGCGACGCGCCGAGATCGTGGCCGACGCGGCCGCCGCGTGCGCACCGGCGGGGATCACCGTGCAGGACGTCGGATCACCGGAGTTCACACCGTCGATGCTGCGTGACGGGCAGGTGGATGCGGTGCTCGCGGGCACGGCGTCAGCGCCCGGCGCTGCGGGTACGGCGGCGGACACCACGGCGATGTACGCCCTGCGCAGTGGTATCGGGTCGAACTTCGGCAACTATGCCAACGGCCGGATCGACGAGATCGTCGACCAGCTCGCGGTCGACGGATTCATCGGCACCCAGCTTGCGCTGTCGACCGAGGCGGAGAACATCCTGTGGTCGGAGATGCCCACGGTGCCTCTGTTCCATCAAGCCCGCTCCATCGCCTTCGCGTCGGGCCTGCAAGCCGGAACGGTCAACCCGACACGCTCGGGGGCCGGCTGGAACATGGACAGATGGATCTTTGTCAGGTGATCGATCGACACAGTAGAAATCGACACAGCAGAAGTGGCATCGTCTCCGAGCCCGACCGCTGGGCCGGGTAACTTCGTCAGTACTAATGTTATTGCTGGTGGCCCCTCACGGTCGCCGGGGCGCTGGTCTGAGAAGGACTAGGCGCGCAGCGCCCGAGTCGTTCGGTGGTAGGAGGTGACGGCATGACTTCGAATCTTGATCGATCGCAGAACACGGAATCAACCTCGTCCAAGCAGTCCGATGCCGAGTCACCTGCAGTGAATCAGGCTTCCGGCGACAGTCGCGGAACGCAGGGAGTGGCCGTTCCGGCTTCCGCATCGCGCCGGGTACGGGCGCGGCTTGCCAGGCGGATCACGGGGCAACGGAACACCGCGATCCGTCCGGTTCTCGAACCCCTCGTCAGCCTGCACCGGGAGCTGTACCCCAAGGCCGACCTCGCGATCCTTCAACGCGCCTACGATGTCGCCGAGGAGCAGCACGCCGACCAGCGCCGCAAGTCGGGTGATCCGTACATTACGCACCCACTCGCGGTGGCAAGCATCCTCGCCGAGTTGGGGATGGACACGACCACACTGGTCGCGGCCCTTCTGCACGACACCATCGAAGACACCGGGTACTCCGTCGAGCAGCTGACCGCCGAGTTCGGCGAAGAGGTGGCGCATCTCGTCGACGGGGTCACCAAACTCGACAAGGTGGTTCTCGGCAACGCCGCCGAGGGCGAGACCATCCGCAAGATGATCATCGCGATGGCCCGCGACCCTCGTGTACTCGTGATCAAGGTGGCCGATCGGCTCCACAACATGCGGACGATGCGATTCCTGCCACCCGAGAAGCAGGCACGCAAGGCCCGCGAAACCCTAGAGGTGATTGCGCCCCTCGCGCACCGATTGGGAATGGCAACCGTCAAGTGGGAGCTCGAGGATCTGTCGTTCGCGATTCTGCATCCCAAGAAGTACGAGGAGATCGTGCGCCTCGTCGCGGACCGCGCACCTTCGCGAGACACCTACCTCGCGAAAGTGCGTGCGCAGATCAACGCGACCCTGACGGCGTCGCGTATCAATGCGATCGTCGAGGGCAGGCCGAAGCACTACTGGTCGATCTACCAGAAGATGATCGTCAAGGGCCGCGATTTCGACGACATCCACGACCTGGTCGGTGTGCGGATTCTCTGCGACGAGGTCCGTGAATGCTACGCGGCGGTCGGTGTGGTCCACTCGCTGTGGCAGCCGATGGCGGGCAGGTTCAAGGACTACATCGCTCAGCCGCGGTACGGGGTCTACCAATCCCTGCACACCACGGTCGTCGGCCCTGAGGGCAAACCGCTCGAGGTGCAGATTCGCACCCACGACATGCACCGGACCGCGGAGTTCGGTATCGCCGCACACTGGCGGTACAAGGAGACCAAGGGCAAACATTCGGGCGACGCCACCGAGACCGATGACATGGCGTGGATGCGCCAACTGCTCGACTGGCAGCGCGAGGCCGCCGACCCGGGGGAGTTCCTCGAGTCGCTCCGCTACGACCTCGCGGTCAAAGAGATCTTCGTCTTCACCCCGAAGGGCGACGTGATCACGCTGCCCACGGGGTCGACACCGGTCGATTTCGCTTACGCGGTGCACACCGAGGTCGGGCACCGGTGTATCGGTGCGCGGGTCAACGGCCGACTGGTGGCGCTCGAGCGCAAACTCGAGAACGGTGAGGTGGTGGACGTCTTCACCTCCAAGGCGGCCACCGCGGGCCCCAGTCGCGACTGGCAGTCGTTCGTCGTCTCCCCGAGAGCCAAGACGAAGATTCGGCAGTGGTTCGCCAAGGAACGCCGCGAAGAGGCGCTCGAGGCCGGCAAGGACGCCATCGCCAAGGAAGTCCGGCGAGTGGGTCTGCCGCTGCAACGCCTGATGAACGCCGAATCGATGTCGTCCATCGCGCACGAGTTGCACTACACCGATGTGTCGATGCTCTACACCGCTGTCGGCGAGCACCACGTGTCGGCGCAGCACGTGGTGCAACGTCTGGTGGCCCATCTCGGGGGTGTCGGCGACGTCGAGGAGGAACTGGCCGAGAGGTCCACCCCGTCCTCCATCGCGATGCGTCCACGGACCAGCGGTGATGTCGGCGTGCTCGTTCCCGGGGCCGAAGGCACGGTCGTGAAGCTGGCCAAGTGCTGCACACCGGTGCCTGGTGACGAGATCATGGGCTTCGTGACCAGGGGTGGGATGGTCAGTGTCCACCGAACCGATTGCACCAACGCCGGATCGCTGCGGGCGCAGTCCGAGCGCATCATCGAGGTCGAATGGGCTCCCTCGACATCGTCGCTCTTCCTGGTGGCCATCCAGATCGAAGCGCTCGATCGGCACCGACTGCTCTCGGACGTGACGAAGGCCCTCGCGGACGAGAAGGTCAACATCCTGTCGGCGTCGGTGACGACATCAGGCGACCGAGTGGCGGTCAGTAAGTTCACGTTCGAGATGGGCGACCCCAAACATCTCGGACACGTCCTCAACGTCGTCCGCAACGTCGAGGGCGTCTACGACGTCTACCGAGTGACCTCCGCGGGGTGACGACCCAGGATTTCCCCATAGATATACATCCGGCGCTTGTCCCGCAGGCCTGACGACTGTCCGCCACGCCCATACGAATCGAGGTTCGCGATGATTTTCATTGTGGTGAAGTTCAACGTTCTCGACAGCCACCGGGACGATTGGCTGAACCTGACGAGAGAGTTCACGGAAGCGACGAGGGCGGAACCCGGGAACCTCTGGTACGACTGGTCTCACAGCGTGGACAACCCCAACGAGTACGTTCTGGTCGAGGGATTCCGGGACGCGCAGGCCGGTGCCGAGCACGTCAACTCCGAGCACTTCCGCCGGGGCATGGAAACAATGCGGCCGGCGCTGAGTGAAACGCCTCGGATCATCAATACCGAGATTCCCGGAGTCGAGTGGTCTTCGATGGGTGAACTCGAAATCACGCGGTAATCGCCGTTGGGTCCGATGTCGCGTTCCCGGCATCGGCCGTCCACTCGAGGAGAACCTCGCGCCACCCGCCCGTCGCGCTGACGCCCGTCCAGGCGATGTATCCGTCGGGGCGCACGAGCAGCGCCGGCCCGTCGCCCATCCGGGAGACCGCATGGACGCCGTCGGGTGGCGGTGCATCCCGCTCGGTGACGAGAACCGGTCCGCCCGAACGCATCACCTCGTACAAGGGCCCGTGGTTGGTGCGGAGGTCGGCGGCGCGCCGGCCCACCAGAGGGTGCTCACCCCGCCTGCGGCCGTAGTCGATGCTGATGCCAGAAAATCTGCCTGCGACCGCGTCTCCGATCGGAGGGAATCGCAGCAACGAGGCGACGACCACGTTGCGAACCTGCCGGAGAATCCATGGGCGTACCGTCATCATCCGGATCGTGGCACCGCTCGTGCGCAGAACGAGTTTTCCGATCGGATGTCTCTCGGCGTGGTAGCTGTCGAGTAGTGATTCGTCTGCGCCATCGAGTACAGCCGCCAGCTTCCACCCCAGGTTGACCGCGTCCTGGATGCCGGTATTCATGCCTTGCGCGCCCGCGGGCGAATGGACGTGTGCGGCATCGCCGGCGAGGAACACGCGGCCGGTGCGGTACTGCGGCACCTGCCGTTCGTCGCTGTGGAAACGCGACGACCAGCGCACGCTGCCCAACCCGTAGTCGGTCCCCATTGCGCTGCGGATCGTGCTGCGCAGCTCCTCCGGGTCGACCGGGGCGCTGTCGTCGACCTGGTGATTGCGGTTCCAGGCGATGGCACGAAAGAGTCCGTCGCGGTAGGGGGCCAGGAACGCGAATCCGTCGCGGACGGCGTTGACGGCTAGCAGACTCTCGGGCGGATCCGCCAACTCGACGTCGGCGAGCATGATCGACCGCAGTATGCCTTTGCCGGGGAACGGCTGGCCGATGAGCCCCCGCACCGTGCTGTGTGCACCGTCCGCCCCGACCGCGTAGCGCGCGTGGAAGGTGTGCACCTGTCCCGATGCGTCGCGACCCTGGACGTGCACGCTGTCCTCGTCCTGTTCGACGGAGGTCACGGTGATTCCGCGGATGATGTCGGCTCCACGCTCTTGTGCGTGCTCTTCGATGGCCCGGTCCACGTTTTCTTGAGGGGTGACGACGACGAACGGGAACCGGGATGCGAGCCTGCCGAGGTTCAACGTCGCGCCTCGCCACAGCTTCAGACCCGGCAAGGAGGCGCCGTTCGCCACGAGTTGATCCGCGAGTCCGCGTGAATCCAGGGTCTCGAGCGTGCGGGCGTGGACCCCGAAGGCTCGGCTGAGCTGTGACGGGGCGGGGCGCTTGTCCAGCACGGTAACCGTGCGGCCTGCCAACGCTACCTCACCGGCGAGCATCGATCCGGTGGGCCCGGCTCCGATCACCACGACGTCGATGTGTCGCTCCATGACGGCCTCCCGTCGATCGTCGCCGATTCCGGCGCGACCGGTCAACAACTGTTGACTCTCACGGTAGTCCTGTTGTCGTGCGGTAGTCAACAGTTGTTGACTACACTCGGGGGATGCCCGAACGACGCGCCCGTTCCGCTGCCGCCACCCGTGCCGCCATCCTCGACGCCGCCCGCACCCGATTCGGCGCCGAGGGTTACGAGCGCACCACGATGCGGGCCATCGCGTCGGATGTGGGGGTCGACCCGGCGTTGGTGATTCGCTACTTCACCAACAAGCAATCCCTGTTCGCCGAGGCGGCCGAATTCGATCTGGACCTACCCGACCTCCGGGGCGTGGCGGTGGAGGACCTCGCCACTGTTCTGATGCCGCGGTTCATCGCCGTGTGGGAGAAGGACGGTACGTTCCTACCCCTGCTCCGTGCGTCGGCGACCAGTCCGCAGGCCGCCGAGACGATGCTGCAGGTGTTCGCTGGTCAGGTGGCGCCCGCCCTCGGCGTGGTGGCGGTGGATCGCGCGCAGGAGCGTGCCGCCCTGGTGGGGTCGCAGATACTCGGACTGGCGTTCTCCCGGTACGTCCTTCGTGTTCCGCCGTTGGCGGAGATGGAGCCCGCACAGTTGGCGCGGTGGATCGGTCCGGTGCTCGAGCACTATCTCACCGACGACCCGGGATAGCGCGAGGCCGTTCCATCGCATCAACGCAGACGCGGCGCGAACGTGGATACAGTGGTCGAGGACGGTATCGGACAAATCCTCCGACGATCACGCCGGGGGATGCGCGAGGGAGGCGTCGTGGCCGCAGCACCTGACCGTACCCGCACTGTGTTTCCAGAGATCAGTTCGCGCGCGTGGGAGCACCCGGCCGACCGTGCCGCGCTGGTCACCCTGCGCACGCTGAAGGGGTTCGACACCGTATTTCGCTCCCTGTCCGGGCTGTTGCGGGAGCGCCAGCATCGGCTGATGTATCTGGCGACGTCGGTTCGGGTCGACGCCAGCCAGTTCGCCGATCTCGACGATCTGCGCGCAGACTGCGTCCGCATTCTCGACGCCGACGAAACGCCGGAGTTGTTCGTGTTGCAGACGCCGGTGGTGCAGGCGTTCACGATCGGGATGGACAAGCCGTTCATCGTGATCACCACCGGTCTGCTCGATGTGATGAACTACGAGGAGCAGCGGTTCGTCATAGGTCATGAACTCGGGCACGCACTGTCCGGGCACGCGGTGTACCGGACCGTTCTCATGCACTTGATGCGCCTGGCCGGGACGATCGGCTGGATGCCGGTCGGCGGGTGGGCCCTGCGCGCAATCATCGCTGCGTTGATGGAATGGCAACGAAAATCCGAACTTTCGGGCGACCGCGCTGGTTTGCTGTGCTGTCAGGACGAACACGCCGCGCTTCGGGTGCAGATGAAACTGGCCGGCGGCGCTCGCGTCGGCGAGATCGACACGGATGCATTTCTCGCCCAGGCTGCCGAGTACGAGGCCAGCGGCGACCTCCGCGACGGCGTCCTCAAACTCCTCAACATCGAACTCCTCGCGCACCCGTTCTCGGTGCTGCGGGCGGCGGAGCTGAAGAGGTGGGTCGACAGCGGTGCCTACGCATCGATCCTCAGCGGCGACTACCCGCGCCGGGGCGAGGACGACGACGCCAAGGTGACCGACGAATTCCGCACGGCGGCCCGGACGTACCGGAAGAATTTCGACGCCTCGACCGATCCACTGATCCGGCTCCTGCGCGAGGTGGGCGGCGGCCTGGGCGGAGCGGTCGAAGCGGTCGGCACCGGGGTCGGGGACGTCGCCTCGGACATCAGGGATCGGTTCATACGCCGGCGGCGGAGCCCCGAGGACCGAGACGAGGCCGACGAGTAGATCCCGTCGGATGCGGATTTCTGCGGTGAGGCTGAGATACCAACTGTCCGTCTCAGACTGAGACGACAGTGTGCTCTGTCACACGATCTAATCGAGTCACACGAGATCCGCTAGTGCGGGTGCGCGGTCGGCTCGCGATCAAGGAGGCCCACGGTGAGCAGACAAAGCCTGACAAAGGCTCACGCGAAGATCACCGAGTTGTCCTGGGAACCGACCTTCGCTACCCCGGCCACCCGATTCGGAACCGACTACACGTTCGAGAAGGCCCCGAAGAAGGACCCTCTCAAGCAGATCATGCGGTCCTACTTCCCGATGGAGGAGGAGAAGGACAACAGGGTGTACGGCGCAATGGACGGGGCGATCCGCGGAAACATGTTCCGGCAGGTCCAACAGCGCTGGCTGGAATGGCAGAAGCTGTTTCTGTCGATCATCCCGTTCCCGGAGATCTCGGCGGCCAGGGCCATGCCGATGGCCATCGATGCGGTGCCCAACCCGGAGATCCACAATGGGCTCGCGGTGCAGATGATCGACGAGGTTCGGCACTCGACGATCCAGATGAACCTCAAGAAGCTCTACATGAACAACTACATCGACCCTGCCGGGTTCGACATGACGGAGAAGGCGTTCGCAAACAACTACGCGGGCACCATCGGAAGGCAGTTCGGCGAGGGATTCATCACCGGGGACGCGATCACGGCCGCCAACATCTACCTGACCGTGGTTGCGGAGACCGCCTTCACGAACACCCTGTTCGTGGCAATGCCCGACGAGGCCGCGGCCAACGGTGATTACCTGCTGCCCACCGTGTTTCACTCGGTGCAGTCCGACGAGTCGCGGCACATCTCCAACGGCTACTCGATCCTACTGATGGCGCTCGCTGACGAACGGAATCGTCCGCTACTCGAGCGCGATCTGCGGTACGCCTGGTGGAACAACCACTGTGTGGTGGATGCTGCCATCGGCACCTTCATCGAGTACGGCACGAAGGACCGTCGCAAGGACCGCGAGAGCTACGCCGAGATGTGGAGGCGGTGGATCTACGACGACTACTACCGCAGCTACCTGATCCCGCTCGAGAAGTACGGCCTCACCATCCCGCACGACCTGGTCGAGGAGGCGTGGAAGCGCATCGTCGAACAGGGTTACGTCCACGAGGTGGCCCGGTTCTTCGCGACCGGCTGGCCCGTCAACTACTGGCGGATCGACGCGATGACCGACAAGGACTTCGAGTGGTTCGAGTACAAGTACCCCGGTTGGTACTCCAAGTTCGGCAAGTGGTGGGAGGAGTACAACCGTCTGGCCTACCCGGGGAGAAACAAGCCCATTGCTTTCGAGGAGGTCGGGTACCAGTACCCGCATCGCTGCTGGACCTGCATGGTGCCGGCACTGATCCGTGACGACATGATCGTCGAGAAGGTGGACGACCAGTGGCGGACCTACTGCTCGGAGCCGTGCTACTGGACGGACGCGGTTGCCTTCCGCGGCGAGTACCACGGCAGGCAGACCCCGAACATGGGCCGGCTCACAGGATTTCGTGAATGGGAAACCCTGCACCACGACAAGGACCTCGCCGACATCGTGAAGGACCTCGGCTACGTGCGCGACGACGGAAAGACACTCGTCGGGCAACCCCACCTCGACCTGGACGACCCGAAGAAACTGTGGACCCTCGATGACGTGCGAGGCAACACGTTCCAGAGCCCGAACGTGCTCTTGAATGAGATGTCCGACGCCGAGCGTGAGGCGCATGTCGCGGCATACCGAGCAGGAGCCACCCCGAGGTGAGAGAGGAGGCGGGGGTTGCGCGGAGCTAGCGCCCGGCGTCACCTCCGCCTCCAGCGCAATCCGCGCCCGAGTACAGGAGATGCTCCGTGGCCGACATGCACCGAATCAGTTTCGAGCCCGTCGACATCGAGATGGAGGTCGGGGAAGACGAGAGTGTCCTCGATGCTGCCTTCCGGCAGGGTATTCGGCTGATGCACGGGTGCCGCGAGGGGCGGTGCTCGTCCTGCAAATCCTACGTCCTCGACGGTGACATCGAAATGGAGAACTACTCGACCTTCGCGTGCAACGACGCCGAAGTCGAGGAGGGGTACGTACTTCTGTGCCGCTCGACCGCCTACAGCGACTGCACCATCGAACTGCTGAACTTCGACGAGGACGAACTCCTCAGCGGTATTCCCATCCAGGATGTTCGCGCCCGCGTTGTCGCGATCGAATCGATGACCAGGGACATCGTCTCACTCCGCCTTCGCCCCATCGAACCGGCGACCTTCGACTTCAAACCGGGCCAGTACGCCGACCTGCAGATCCCCGGCACCGAGGAGCACCGCTCCTTCTCCATGGCGACGACATCGTCGACGGCCGACGAGGTGGAGTTCCTCATCAAGAAGTATCCCGGCGGAAAGTTCTCCGGACTGCTCGACGGCGATATCGCGGATGGCGACGAGATCTTCCTGACCGGCCCCTACGGGACATTCACGCTCAAGCAAGGCCACGTACTTCCAGTGGTCTGTATCGGAGGTGGGGCGGGGATGGCCCCCATCCTCTCGTTGCTTCGGCACATGAGCGAGACGGGCAACGTACGTCCGGTGCACTTCTACTACGGAGCCCGCACCCCGGACGACCTGTTCTACCTCGACGAGATCCTCGGGCTCGGCAAGAACTTGACTGACTTCGCATTCGTGGCGTGCCTGTCGGAGTCGATGGAACCTGCGCCCCCGGGGCAGATCACCGTCGAGGAAGGCAACGTCACAGATGTCGTGAGCCGCCGGGAATCGGATCTCGGCAAGGCCGAGGTCTACCTGTGCGGCCCACCGCCGATGGTTGACGCCGCGCTCGCACTGCTCGAGGTGGGGGGAACACCGAAAGACCAGGTGTTCTACGACAAGTTCACCAGCCCGGCGGTCGAGTAGTCGCCGCGGGTATCTACAGCCCTACTCCACCGACAAGAACGAAGAAGAGACATGACCGCCACCACTGGGAGCAAGAATCGTAGCTTTCCCACGATCGAATTCACCGACTCCGAGGCCGGTGCACTCGACTTCCCGAGTTCGAAGAGCCGAAGCTACAGCTACTACACGCCGACCAAGCGTCGGGCCACCATGTACGAGGACGTGACCGTCGATGTCCAGCCCGACCCGGATCGGTACCTTTCACAAGGCTGGCTCTACGGATTCGGCGACGGACCGGGCGGATACCCGCAGGAATGGACGGTCGCGAAGTCGTCGAACTGGCACACCTTCCTCGACCCGAACGAGGAGTGGGAACAGACCATCTACCGCAACAACTCCGCGGTGGTGCGCCAGGTGGAGCTGTGCCTGAGCAACGCCAAGCGCGCGCGGGCCTACGACGGATGGAACGCGCCGTGGCTGAAGTTCGTCGAGCGCAATCTGGGCGCGTGGGCGCACGCCGAAAGTGGTCTGGCACTGCACGTGTTCATCGCGATCCAGCGCTCGGCGCCGACGAACATGATCAATAACGCCGTCTCGGTCAACGCTGCCCACAAGCTGCGTTTCGCACAGGATTTGGCGCTGTACAACCTGGACTTGTCCGAGGAGGTCGACGCCTTCGACGGCGCTGCACACAAACAGGTCTGGCAGGCCGAACCCGAATGGCAGCCCACCCGTCGGGTCGTCGAGCAATTGACCGCGGTACCGGACTGGTGCGAACTGCTCTTCGCCACCAACATCGTCTTCGAGCAGTTGGTGGGGTCGCTACTGCGCACGGAACTCGTGATGCAGATCGCCGCCCGCAACGGCGACTACATCACGCCGACGATCGTGGGCACGGGGGAGCACGATTACGACCGCGACCTCGCATACACGCGGAGACTCTTCCAGATGCTGGTTCGCGATCCCGAGCACGGGGAGTCGAACAAGGCTCTGTTCGGGACATGGCTGTCGACGTGGGTGCCGCGCTGCCTCGACGCGACGCGCGCTCTGCAACCGATCTGGTCGCAGCCGGCCGACAAGGTAGTTACCTTCGCATCGAGTCTGGATGCGGCCTGCACGAAGTTCCGTTTCCTGCTCGAGGATCTCGGGCTGGACATCCCCGAGGAGTTGGACAAGTGAGCATGCACTTCGGATCGGACACCGCATCATCCAACATGTGTGGGGTCACCTTGATGAACACTCCGATAGGCCGCACCGTCGCGGAAGTCATGGGCGCAAAGGATGGGGTCGAGCTGACCGAGTACCCCTCGATGATCCGCGTCGACGGCGAGCGGCTTCTCGACTTCGAGTACGACGAGCTCACCGAGGCATTGGGAGAGGAGTTCGACGGCTCCACGTTCGAGGAGATCAGCTCCACCCACTACGGACGCATGGTTCACCTCGACGACAAGACCATCCTCTTCGCGAACCCGGAGGATGCCGCCGAGTACATCGGGTTCGATCTCGCCGCGCAATCGTAACGGAGATCAGTTTCCCCCCAAGTATTTTGACGCGATCAAAGAAATCGGAGCATGGGATCATGTACGAGAAGAACGGCGAGAGATACTTCATCGTCGACGGGCACATCGCCCTCTGGGACGCCAGAGAGTCGAATCACAGGAATGTGCACGGCAAGCAGTTCATCGACTGCTTCTACGACTACCACAAGAATCTCAGCCCCGAAGACGTCGTGTGGGACTACGACACCTACACCTACTACGGGGGCGACCGCCTGCTCAGGGACGTATTCGTCGACGGATACGTCGATCACGCGATCTTCCAGCCAGTGTTTCTGAAGGACTTCTATGTCAACGGGTTCGGGCAGACCGAGGAGGCGTTCGAACTGGCACGGAGCCACCCCGACAAGCTGACGTACAACCATTCTTACGACCCGCGGCACGGGGAGGAGGGTCTCGTGCAGCTACGCGAGGACGCCGCCAGGATGAACTTGCAGGGGGTCAAGCTCTATACCGCCGAGTGGCACGGCGACTCCCGCGGTTACAAACTCGACGACTTGTGGTCGCGCCGGTACCTCGAGGAGTGCATCGAGCTCGGCGTCCGAAACATCCACGTACACAAGGGACCCACCATCCGTCCCCTCGATCGCGACGCCTTCGATGTGGCGGATATCGACATTGTCGCCACCGACTACCAAGACCTGCGTTTCGTCGTCGAACACGTCGGCCTGCCGCGGTTGGAGGACTTCTGCTGGATCGCCACCCAGGAACCGAACGTGTACGGCGGACTGGCAGTGGCCCTGCCGTTCATCCACACCCGCCCTAGGTATTTCGCGCAGATCATCGGTGAGCTGCTGTATTGGATCGGTGAAGACAGGATCCTCTTCGGGAGCGACTACGCGCTGTGGACTCCGAGATGGCTGATCGAGGAGTTCGTCGACTTCCAGATCCCCGAAGACATGCTCACCGACTACACGCAGATCACCGTCGAGCAGAAGAAGAAGATTCTCGGGCTCAACGCCGCGGCCCTCTACGACATCGAGGTGCCTGCCGATCTGGGACTGCCGGAGTCGCCTCGACCGGAAGGGGTCGGGGTCCCCGCGGGCGCACAGGAAGCGGTGCCGTCATGACCGCTCCACCTGCCACTCGTGTACAAGACGAGATCCTCGCTGTGCTTGCAAGGGTCACCGATCCCGAGCTCGACGAGCCGATCACCGAACTCGGATTCGTCCGGACCATCATCGTCGCCGACGACGGGGTGACCGTGCATCTGCGGTTGCCGACCGCATTCTGCTCACCGAATTTCGCGTATCTCATGGCATCCGATGCCCTGGATGCTCTGCGGACCGTGGAGGGCATCGGGAAGGTGCACATGCTGCTCGACGATCATCACGACAGCGACAAGATCAATGCCGGGTTGGAAGCTGACGCAGGATATGTCGGAACCTTCGGTCGGGAAGCTCAGGAGAGTCTGACCGAGCTCCGGAATACGTTCCTGCGCAAAGCGCATGCCGCCGCGATGGAGCGCTGTATCGCGGCATACTTGGAGCGTACGGGAATGGACGTCGGAGAGATTCACACGCTGACACTCCGTGATCTCTTGCCTGGCAATGACCGGGATGCGTTGCTGCGCCGCCGCGTCGCTATCGGTTTGAGTACTTCTGCGAACAGTCGTGTGCTCGTCGACGACGAAGGTAAATCGGTTGCCAGTGAGTCGGCACCGATGCGCCTGCGCTTTGCCAAGTCCGTGCGCATCTCCATGGAAGGGAACGCGCACTTCTGCCGACGGCTGCTCGCCACCCGTTACGCCGACAGCGATCAAGGCGGTGCCAGCCCCCGAATCACCGACGTCAGGACTGCGAGGAGCGATCGATGAAGGCCGTGCAAGTAGTGGGATATCACACGAAGTTGCAGCTGGCCGACATTCCCGAGCCGGGGATCGAGGGCCCGTTCGATGTCATCGTGCGAATTGGTGGCGCGGGAGTGTGCCGTACCGATATCCATATCCTCGAAGGGCAGTGGAAGGACAAGAGCGGGGTTGCGCTGCCCTACACGATCGGTCACGAAAACGCGGGCTGGGTGCACGCGGTCGGGGATGCGGTTACCAATGTCGGGGTGGGGGACAAGGTGATACTGCACCCACTGATCACCTGCGGTCTGTGTCGTGCCTGCCGGGCCGGTGATGATGTTCATTGTCAGGACAGCCAGTTCCCAGGCATCGACACCGACGGTGGCTATGCCGAGTTCTTGCGTACCACTGCTCGAAGTGTGGTCCGGATCGATGACGAACTCGAGCCCGCCGATGTCGCGGCGCTCGCCGATGCCGGTCTGACCGCCTATCACGCGGCGGCGAAGGTGGCGAGGGCGACCAGGCCAGGTGACGTGTGTGTGGTGATCGGAGCTGGTGGGCTCGGGCACATCGGTATTCAGGTGCTGGAGGCCATTTCCGGGGTGACGGTGGTCGCGCTCGATCGCAACCCTGACGCCGTTGATCTCGCCGTGAAGGTGGGTGCCGACCACGGGATCGTCGCGGACGGCACCCACGTCCAGCAGGTGCTGGATCTAACCGATGGGAACGGGGCGGAGGCAGTGGTCGACTTCGTCGGAGAGGGAGGCGCGACCCGGGAAGGGATCACGATGCTCCGTCGTGCGGGCAACTATTACGTGGTCGGTTACGGAGAGAACATCGATGTTCCCACTATCGATGTGGTCTCCACGGAGATCAATTTCATCGGGAATCTGGTCGGCTCGTACAACGACTTGCAGGATCTGATGGTCCTTGCCTCGCAGGGCAAGGTGACCCTGCACACGACGAACTATCGACTCGAGGACTTCCAGCGCGCACTCGATGACCTCGGCGCCGGGGGTGTACGCGGCCGGGCGATTCTCGTTCCCTAGAACGCGTCGAGCTCGAAGTAAAGTACGAAAGGAACTTCAGCCATGGCCAAGGAGTTGCGGTACGACACGGACGCGCGGTCACGTCTCGAGCACGGTGTCAACGCCCTCGCCGATGCGGTGAAGGTGACCCTCGGGCCGAAGGGGCGAAACGCGGTACTCGAAAAGCTCACGGGGCCGCCCACCATCACCAACGACGGCGTCACCATCGCGCGGGAAATCCAGCTGAGCGAGCCTTTCGCGAACATGGGTGCCCAGCTCGTCAAGGAGGTGGCGATGAAGACCAATGGCGTCGTAGGTGACGGCACCACCACCGCGATCGTGCTGGCACAGGCGATGGTGCACGAAGGACTGCGCGCCGTCGATGCCGGAGCCAACCCGGTGCGCTTGCGTCGGGGCATCGAACAGACCGTCCCGGTCGTCGTCGACGGGCTCCGCGGACAATCGGCTACGGTCGGCGGCCTGGGTGACCTCCAGCGGATCGCGAGCCTGGCGGCGAGCGACGACGACGCGATCGGTGAGACCATCGCCCACGCGGTCGATTATGTCGGCAAGTCCGGAATCGTCACCACCGAAGAAAGCGACACCCTCGGGATGTCGGTCGACATCGTCGACGGCATCGAGTTCGACCACGGCTACATCTCCGGTTACATGGTCACCGACCCCGAGCGGATGGTGGCGGTCCACGAGAACCCGCTGATCTTGTTGACCAACAAGAAGATCACCAAGGTGCAGGACATCATGCCCAGTATCGAGGTAGCCAAGCGTGCCGATCGACCTCTGGTAGTGCTGGCGGAAGACGTCGACGGTCCGGCTCTGCAACTGTTGGTCGGCGGAAATATGCACGCGACGATGCAATCCGTCGTCGTCCGCGCACCGGGTTTCGGTCACCGCCGAGTAGCCGAGTTGCAGGACCTCGCGGTGGCGTTGGGTGGGCACGTGATCGCCAAGGACACCGGAATCGAGTTGTCTGAGGCGGCGCTCGAACATCTAGGTTCGTGCAACCGAATCACCGTGACCGAGAACGGGACGACGATGGTCGGTGGGCACGGCGACCAGAGCCTGGTCGATGCCCGAATCTCCCAGCTCGAGGCTCAACTCGAGCGGGCGAGGATCGACACCGATCGAGACAGCCTCGAGCTGCGGATCGCCCGACTGGCCGGCCGGGTCGCCGTCATCCGCGTCGGCGGTGCGACCAGCGTCGAACTCAGGGAGCGGATGCTTCGAGTGGAGGACGCCTTGGCCGCCACACGGGCGGCACTCGAGGAAGGCATCGTGTCCGGCGGGGGCAGCGCGCTGATTCAGGCACAGCGAGCACTGGACGGACTCGAACTCTCTGGGGACGAGGGGATCGGGCGCGACGTCGTCCGGCGTGCCCTGGCCGAGCCGCTGCGCCGGATCGCGATCAACGCCGGCTTCGACGGCGACGATGTTGCCGAAGCCGTCGCGCAGCTACCTGTTGGGCACGGGTTCAACGCGCTCACCGGCGAGTACGGTGACATGTTTCGTGATGGTGTGATCGACCCGTTCACAGTCACCCGAGCCGCGTTCGTGAGTGCAGCGTCGATCGCTGCGCTGCTCATCACGACCGAGACCGCGATCGTGGAGGAGGTGGTGGGCAACCCCGGCGCAATCGTGGCGCCCGGGTTCGGCGACTTGGCCGAGGGCATGATCCGCCCGTCGAACATCTACTGACCGTTCGTGGCGCAAGCGGCGTATCAGGCACGCGCCGCTGTGATCTCGTGTCTCAGAATGAGACGGGGCTCATCGTGATGCGGCGTACCCTCGAGCCAGCAACGAAGGATTCGGCTCATGACCATCACAGACGCGCGGCAAGCACGGGAACGTTTTCTGACCGAACACGATCTCGACGCAGCTATACGCGAGAGTATCTCTACGTCCTGGAAACGATCGAAGGCGCTGAACGTGCGCGTCGATCGTCTCGACCTCCCGTTCGTTCGTGAACCGGACCCCGGTAGCCCTCTCATGTCGGCGGCCGCTCCGGTGCTCGAGCAACTGGTCGACGGGCTGTCCGACGAACCTGTCAGCGTCATCCTGACCGGTCCGGACGGAGTAGTGCTCACCAGAATTGCTGCCAGCCGAAGCCTCAATAAGGCGCTCGACACCGTCAATCTGGCTCCGGGCTACAGCTACTCGGAAGAGTCCGTGGGAACGAACGGAATCGGCACCGCACTCGAAACGCGTAAGCCTACGCTCGTGACCGGGGCCGAGCACTACTCCGAATGTCTCGAGCACTTGGCGTGCGCAGGCGTCCCGATTCTGCACCCGGTATCGGGCCACCTCGTTGGAGCGCTCGACCTCACCGGGTGGGTCGATGACGGGGGTCCGCTATTGGCCACGCTCGCAAGATCGGCCACGAAACAGATCGAGGGGCGATTGCTCACGCAGGCCAGTGCGGCGCAGACCGATCTGCTGAACGCATATCTGCGAGCCTGCCGGCGGTCACCACAATCGGGAATCCTCGCCCTCGGCGACGACGTCGTCCTGATCAACCGCCGACTCCGGGGGATCCTGGACGCCCAGGATCAGGCCACGCTTGTCGAACTCGGCCTCGATTCCTTTGGCCGTGCCGTCGAACACAGTCAGGTGGCCGTTCTTCCCAGCGGGCAGAGGATCCGCCTGTCCCATTCGGGTGATTGTCCCGGCGGAACGCACAGCGAGATGGCGCTCCTGCAGGTGCACCTCATCGACACCGAGGAACCGGAGACCCGCGGCGGAGGGGTGAACTCAGGTGTAGTGCGCGGACTCGCCGGATCCAGCTCGTCGTGGCGTTCAAGCTACGAGCAGATCGCAAGTTGTGTGCGGGAAGGGCAGTGGGTCGCGGTCTCGGGCGAGCAGGGATCGGGCCGCTGCCACGCGCTGAAGGTAGCGGCAACGCAAGATCAGTGCAGCATCACCCGTGTGTTCACTCCGGAAGACTTCCGTGCCGGGGCCGACGGCCTGCAGGTGCTCGCGCAAGAGCTCGAGCACGAGAGTTTCCGAATTATCCTTCGCGATCTCGACCGTCTCGGTGAGGCCCAGCAAGCTGCCATCGTGGAATTGATCCGAGATCGTCAGGACGACGGATGGATCGGCACCACGATCGGCAGTGTCGGCGAGGAACCGGTGGTCGATGCACTGATCCTCCCGCTATTCGACCGCACCGTGCCCGTCCCGGCATTGCGCCACCGGATCGAGGATCTCCGCGAACTGGTACCGCTGCTGCTCCGTCAGCTCAGCCATGGATCTGAGGTGACAATGTCTGCGCAGGCAATGCGGCAGCTGTGCAAGTACAGTTGGCCCGGCAACGTCGAACAGCTGCGGTCGGTTCTTCAGACAGTGGTGAACCGGCAACGTTCCGGCACCATCGAGGCCTCTGAGATTCCGCCCGTGTGTCGGACGCTGAGCCGACGTACCCTCACTCGGATCGAGGCTCTCGAACGCGACGCCATTGTTCGCAGTCTCGAAGAGAACCGCGGCAACAAGAAGGCGGCGGCCAAAGCCCTGGGAATCTCGCGAGCCACGATCTACCGAAGGATCAAGGAGTTCGGCATCGTCTGATTCCGACACCCGGCTTCCTCGAACCAGAACTACCGCGAGGTGTGGACGGTAGCCGGGAGGACGGATTTCTGCCCCTACTGCGGAGTCAGTGTTGGGCAGTGCCGGAAACAAGAAAGACGCTTCCGGCGCAGTAGTCTGAACCGCGAATCAGAACCGTCCTTCGCAGATTCTTCCCGAGGAGAACCCGTGGCCGTCGATCGCCTGCTGCCCACCGACGAAGCCCGTGACCTGATCGCGCTGACGCGGGACGTCGCCGACAAGGTCCTCACGCCGATCGTCGACGAACACGAGAAGACCGAGAAATACCCCGACGGCGTCTTCGCCACGCTCGGAGAGGCGGGGCTGCTCAGCCTGCCCTACCCGGAGGAGTGGGGTGGCGGTGGACAGCCGTACGAGGTGTACCTTCAGGTGCTCGAGGAGCTCGCAGCCCGTTGGGCGGCTGTCGCCGTGGCAGTCAGCGTGCACAGCCTCGCCTGCCACCCGCTGATGGTGTTCGGCACCGACGAGCAGAAACAGCGATGGCTGCCGGACATGCTCGGCGGCAACACCATCGGCGCCTACAGTCTCTCCGAGCCGCAAGCGGGTTCAGATGCCGCCGCGTTGTCGTGCAAGGCCGCGCCGACTGACGGCGGATACGTCGTGAACGGGGCCAAGGCGTGGATCACCCACGGCGGCATCGCGGACTTCTACAACCTCTTCGCGCGTACCAGCGAGGGCTCGAAGGGTATCTCCTGCTTCCTCGTACCGGGGGACACGAAGGGACTGACCTTCGGCAAGCCCGAGGAGAAGATGGGTCTGCACGCCGTTCCCACCACCTCGGCGCACTACGACGACGCATTTGTTCCCGCGGAACGGCGCATCGGCGCCGAGGGGCAGGGCCTGCAGATCGCGTTCAGTGCACTCGACTCCGGACGTCTGGGCGTCGCCGCGGTCGCGGTCGGGCTGGCGCAGGCCGCCCTCGACGAGGCTGTCGCCTACGCGCGCGAGCGCACCGCATTCGGGAAGAAGATCATCGATCACCAAGGCCTGGGCTTTCTGCTCGCCGACATGGCCGCTGCGGTCGATTCAGCACGCGCGACCTACCTCGACGCAGCGCGCCGCCGCGACGCCGGCCAGCCGTACTCCCGAAATGCGTCCATAGCGAAGTTGGTGGCAACCGATGCCGCGATGAAGGTCACGACGGACGCCGTCCAGGTCTTGGGCGGCTACGGCTATACCCGGGACTTCCGCGTCGAGCGGTACATGCGCGAAGCGAAGATCACCCAGATCTTCGAGGGAACCAACCAGATTCAGCGCCTGGTCATAAGCCGCTCCCTGGCCGCCGACTGATCAGAAGGCCGACGGGAACGCCGAAGAACTGGACGGTCGCGAAACTGTCCGACTTTCACGCCATCCTCGACCCGAATGAGGAATGGGAGCAGACTGTCTAGCGCAACAACTCCGCGATGGTGAACCAGGTGGAGCTGTGCCCGAGCAACGTCATGCTCGCACGGGCCTACGACGAATGGTCACCGATATCAGGACCATGAGGAGAGCGCTATGAAAGCAGTGCAGGTCGTGGGATACGACACGAAGTTACAGCTCACCGAAGTGCCCGAGCCCCAGATCGAGGGTCCACTCGATGTCATCGTCCGGGTCGGGGGCGCGGGAGTCTGCCGCACCGACATCCACATTCTCGAAGGCATTTGGAAAGAAAGGACCGGCGTGCAGTTGCCATTCACGATCGGCCATGAGAATGCCGGTTGGGTGCATGCCGTCGGTGACGCCGTGACCAACGTCGAAGTGGGTGACAAGGTCATCCTGCATCCGTCCATGACCTGCGGGCTGTGCCGCGCCTGCCGATCCGGCGACGACATGCACTGCCTCGACAACAGTTTCCCTGGAATGAACATCGACGGCGGCTATGCCGAGTTCCTGCGTAGTAGCGCGCGAAGTGTGGTCCGAATCGATGATGCGCTCGCCCCCGCCGATGTTGCCGGGCTCGCCGATGCCGGGCTGACCGCCTATCACGCGGCGGCGAAGGTGGCGAAGACGACCAGGCCCGGTGACGTGTGCGTGGTCATCGGTGCGGGCGGCCTCGGTCACATCGGTGTCCAAGTGCTCGCGGCGATCTCGGGTGTCACCATAGTTGCGATCGACTGCATCCCGTCGGCGGTCGACTTGGCCGTGAGTATGGGTGCCGACCACGGCATCGTCGCGGACGGCACCCATGTCCAGCAGGTGCTGGAGTTGACCGGCGGGCATGGCGCCGAGGCTGTGATCGACTTCGTCGGCGAGGGCAGCGCAACTCGGGAGGGGGTCGCGATGCTCCGTCGTGCCGGCAACTACTACGTAGTCGGCTACGGCGGAGTCCTCGACGTCCCGACCATCGACATCGTATACACGGAACTGAACTTCATCGGAAGTCTCACCGGCTCCTACAACGATCTGCAGGACCTCATGACCCTGTCCTCCCAGGGCAAGGTGACCCTCCGCACGACCGAGTACCCGCTCGAGGACTTTCAGCGCGCACTCGACGATCTCGGCGCCGGGCGGGTACGCGGCCGGGCGATTCTCGTCCCCTAGGACGCGGCAGCTTCGCGCCGGATCCCGTCCGGGCGATCAGCGGGCCGGTCTGGCTGCGGGAGCCTTCTGCGATGCGGTGGTCACCTTGCCGGCGATGATGGCGTTGACCTCTGCTTTTTGCTTGGGACCCCAGGTTTCGCGGGTGTTCAGGGCACCGACAAGGCCTATGACGCCCACCAGGACGTACAGCGAGGCTCCGCCCGCCCATCCGAATACCGATGCCAGGAGGACGGCCAGGAAGGGTGCGAATCCAGAGATGGATGCTGCGACCTGGTACCCGATGGACGCTCCGGAGGTTCGGGTGTTGGTCCTGAACAACTCGGCGAACCAGGCGCCCTGTGTGCCGGTGAAGACCGCGTGGATGATGCCGATTCCGATGACGAAGACGAGGACGATCACGAACGGGTTCCCCGTGTTGCTCAGCATGAACATCGGGAAGCCGAAGGCGATGACGGCGATCGTGCCGCCGAGATACATTTTGCGCCTTCCGATTCGGTCGGTCAGTGCTCCGGCCAGCAAGGTCACGGGTATGGCGATGAGGCTCGCGACGACGATGCCCGTGAGGCCGATCGTCTCGTCGTTGCCGTTGTTCTGTGTGATGTAGGAGAGCAGGAAGGTGGCCGTGACGTAGTAGGCGCAGCTTTCGACGACGCGCAGCGAGATCACCCGCGCGATGTTGCGCCAGTCGTCCCGAATGACGGTCGTCAGCGGGTTGTCGACGATCGCGCCGGATTCCTTGGTGTCTTCGAATTCGGGGGATTCCTCGAGCTTCATTCGAACCACGAGGCCGACCACGATCAGCACCGCACTGGCAAGGAACGGCAGCCGCCACGCCCAGTCGGTCTGAAGGGAGGCCGACAGCAGGAAGGCGGCGTTCGCCAAGGTGATGCCCAGGGGGTTGCCCGCCTGCGGGATCGCGGCGAAACGGCCGCGCTTCTTCCAGGGTGCGTGTTCGAAGGTCATCATGACGGCGCCGCCCCATTCCGCGCCGAATGCCAGGCCTTGGATCATGCGGATGGTGACCAGCAGTATGGGAGCGAGGATTCCGACGGTCTCGTATGTGGGGAGGAATCCGATGAGGACGGTGGCGATGCCCATGGTCAGAAGTGCCCCGACGAGCACGGGCTTGCGGCCGTATTTGTCGGCGAGGTATCCGCCGATTGCCCCGCCTAGAGGTCTCATGACGAAGCCGACGGCAAGAGTGGCGAAGGACAGCAGGGTGCCGACCAGGGGGTCTGTACTGGGAAAGAAGACATCGCCGAAGTAGAGGGCCGCGGCCGTACCGTAAGCCACGAAGTCGTAGTTCTCCACACACGTTCCGGCGGCCGACGCCATCGCTGTCTTGATTTTGGTCGGCGACCCGTGGGCAGCCTGTCGCTGCAGATCGGTGACTTCGGGGGCCATGCTCGAATCTCTCCCTAGATATTCACGTGCGGATATTCATGTGCGGATATTTCTGTGTGGTCCTCGGCGCGCGGTCGGGGGACCGGTAGGTGATGTTGGGTCCGTTCAGATCTCGCCCGAGAGTTCCCGAGCCCCTTCGAGTTCCATTTCCCGGAGCTTCTGAACTCGTCTGATCGTGTCTTCGTCGTTGTCGAACTTCGCGTCGAGGAAGGATTGGAGGACTTCCCTGGCCGTGGCCTGGCCGACGAGCCAAGCGCCCATGGCGATCACGTTCGCATCGTCGTGTTCGACGCTCTGGTGGGCGGAGTAGACGTCGTGACCGAGCGCGCAGCGGATGCCCGGAATCTTGTTGGCGGCCATGACGGCCCCGACTCCGGTCCCACAGACGAGCACGGCACGATCCGCATCACCGGACTTGACGAGCTCGCAGGTGGCCCGGGTGACGTCCGGGAAGTCGACCGGCCTCTCACTGGGTGCTCCGCGGTCTATGACTTCGTGGCCGAGTTCTTCCAGAACGGTCCGGACGAAGGTCTTCAGTGGGAAGCCGGCGTGGTCGTTGCCGAGTGCGATCTTCATGAATTTCCTTGGGACGCTGGGGTGGACGGGGAATGGGTCATCTGGAGAACTTCTTCGCGGTGTGGAATCGATTCCATGGCGCCGCTACGGGTGACGGTCAGTGCCGAGGCCCGAGTGGCAAGCTTCATCGCCGCAACCAGATCACCCGGATCGGCCAGCAGTGATGCGGCCAGATAGCCGACGAACGTGTCACCGGCGGCGGTGGTGTCTTCGGCGATCACGGTGCAGGCCGGCACGTGGACGAGGTTGCCGTCGACGACCGTATACGACCCCCCGTCGCCGGCGGTGTACACGATGGTGGGGCCGAGCACGCCCGGCAGCAAGCGGACGAGGTCTCGGTTGTCGGTGGCGGGGGTTCCGGTCAGAACGGCCAGGAGCGAGATTTCCCTCTCGTTGACGACCAGAAGATCGACGTCGTCGAACAGTCCGTCTATATGTCGAGGCGACGGCGCCGCGTTCATGACGACGAACAGTCCACGGGACTTGGCGCTTCGGGCTGCGTGCCGGACCAGCTCGGCCGGGATTTCCAGCTGCAAGACGAGGATGTCTCCCTCTCGGGCCTCGTCTATGTCCACGTCCTCTGGCGTCAGGTTGGCATTCGCTCCGGGGCTGACGAGGATCTGGTTCTGTCCCATGTCATCGACCGCGATGACCGCTGTCCCAGTGGGAGTCTCGTCCACGACCCGAATGTTCCGGCAGTCGACGCCTGCGTCGGACAGGACCTCGAGTATCCGCCGCCCATGACCGTCATCGCCCACCGCACCGGTGAATGCCACACTCGCTCCGGCGCGGGCCGCGGCGACGGCCTGGTTTCCGCCCTTGCCGCCGGGCCGGTAGACCGCGTCCGATGCCCGCACGGTCTCTCCCCCTCTGGGAAGGGCGCGAACGCGGATGGTCTGGTCGATATTGAGGCTTCCGACCACGAAAATCGTGCTCACAGGACCTGCCTTTTCGGTGGGGTTTCGGTCGACGCTCTGACGATCAGTTCGCTGGGGAGAACCACGGATTCGGGTCGGTGTCCGTCGATCACATCGAGAAGCAACTTCACGGCGGTGCGGCCCATTGTTTCCACGTCATGGGCGATGACGGTCAGCGGCGTGTCGAGCAAGGGAAACCACTCGAGATCGTCGAAGGCAACGAGAGCCAGGTCTGAGCCGATGTGGACGCCTTCGTGCTGGAGGGTCGACAGTGCACCCACAGCCATCGGGCTGTCGGCGGCCAACAGCGCCGTCGGCCGCTGGGGGAGCGCCAGCAAGTGCCGGGCACCCGCCGCGCCGCTGGCGGATTGGAAGTCGCCGACAAATGTCAGGTCGGGATCGTCGCTCAGGCCGAAGTCGCGTGCCGCCCGGGAGAAGGACCGCAGCCGGGCGCGTCCGGTGGACGTGGTCTCGGGGCCGGCGATGTAGCCGACGCGCTTGTGGCCCAGACCGGCGAGGTGCTCGACCGCCTGCCGGATACCGGAGTCGCTGTCGCTGGTCACGCTCGGTATGTCGATTCCGTCGACCGTCCGGTCGACGAATACGGTGGGTATGCCTCTTTCGAGTACCGCCTTCAGGCTGGGACTCCCCTCGCCCTGCGGTGCGGCGACGACCCCGGCCACGCGTTGGGAAATGAACGTGTCGAGATAGCGATCCTGCTGTTCGATGCTCTCGTTCGCGTTCCCGAGCAGGGTGACCAGGCCGTTGCTCAGTGCCGCCTGTTCAGCGGCATGAGCGAGATCGGCGAAGAACGGGTTGCGGACATCGGAGACCAACAGTCCTACGACGTTCGTGCGGGTCGAGCGCAGCGCACGAGCCTGAGCGTTGGGGCGATAACCCAGCCTGGCGGCGGCAGCCACCACCTTCGCTGTGGCCTCGTGCGATGTTGCCGGGTTGCCCGAGAGCACCCGTGAGGCAGTCGCCGGCGACACACCGGCCATTGCTGCCACGTCCTTGATCGTGATGATCGGACCCGTCAAGGTTTCTCCCTCGTCCTGTGGAATCGATTCCATGGAATCGATTCCATGCAGTATCCGACAGGAAAACCTATGCGTCAATGGTCGAGCGGGCGGCGCCTGTGCCCAGAAAAGAACTCGAGCGGTCCCCGGCGCGTCGCGGAGTGCGCCGGGGCCCGCTCGACGAGCCTTGGTTCGTTCGGTCAGCCGACTACAGCGGTCTCGATCTGCACCGGGATGTTCGGCGCTCCGCCGCCCGCCGACATGGAGCCGTCGTCGCCGCCGGCGGCGACCTGCTCGATGGTGGCGAGGCCCTCGTCCGAGATCGATCCGAAGACCGTGTAGGTGGGCGGAAGCACCGAATCGGCGTAGACGAGGAAGAACTGGCTACCGTTGCTGCCTGGGGTGCCGCTGTTGGCCATTGCCACGGTGCCGCGCGGGTAGACCACTGGCTGCGACAGTTCGGGGGAGCCCTGCGTGAAAACGGTCTCGGGGTATTCGGTGTCGAAGCCGTAGCCGGGGCCCCCGGTGCCGGTCCCGGTCGGGTCGCCGCACTGCAGGACCTCGAGGCCTTGGGAGGTCACGAGCCGGTGGCACGGTGTGTCGTCGAAGTACCCCTGCTCGGCCAGGCTGACGAAGCTGTTGACGGTGCAGGGGGCCTCGGCGCGGTCGAGGGTGAGGCCGATCGGACCGGCGCTCGTCGTGAGGTCGACGGGGACCGTGCCCTCCGTGGACACACCCGAGGTGGGCGGCGGTGTGACGTCCCTGGCGGCGGCCCGACCCTCGGGGTACGTGCAGTCCACCGTCGCCGCCACTGGGGCCGGAACGGGTGGAAGAGGCGCGAACCGGGACAGATCCAGCGGCGCCGCCGCCGCCGTAGTAGTGGTGGTTTCGGGCGCCTCGGACGTGGGCGTCGGCGAGCCCTCGTTCGAGTTCGAACACGCGGCTAGAACGACCGCAAGGCTCACGCCTGCGACGAGAATTGGGGTGCGTTTCATCACTCCATCCTCACACGCCACTTCACCCCATGCTCAGTTCAGTCCATTCGGACGGACGTGATGTCGATCGGAAGGTTGGGCGCGCCGCCACCTGCTGCCATCGATCCGTCGTCGCCGGCTGCCGCGACCTTCTCGATGGTTTCGAGGCCGGTCTCGTCGATGGTCCCGAACACCGTGTACTGCGGGGGCAGTTGGGAATCCTCGTAGACGAGGAAGAACTGGCTGCCGTTGCTGTCGGGCTGGCCGCTGTTGGCCATTGCGATCGTGCCGCGCGGGTATGTCACCGGAATCTGCGCCGACGGGTCTCCCACGGAGTACTGGTCGGTGGGGAACTCGTTGGCGAAGCCGTATCCAGGCCCGCCGGTGCCGGTCCCTGTGGGGTCACCGCACTGCAGCACCTTCAGTCCCTCGGAGGTCACGAGCCGGTGGCACGGGGTGTTGTCGAAGTAGCCCTGGCTCGCCAGGGACAAGAAGTTGTTGACCGTGCACGGCGATTCGGCGTTGTCGAGCGTCAGGCCGATGTTGCCCTGGGTCGTCTCCATGCTCACGCTGACGGTGCTTACCGTCGTGTCGATGTCGTCGGTGCGCGGCGGTTCCACCGGCTTCGCCGGCTCCTGGCCGTCGGGGGTGTACGTGCACGACACGAACTGGGGAAGCGGCTCGGCCCGGCCGATGGGCATCACGCCGGGAGTGTGGTCCGAGGTCGTCTCGGCCGCCGAGGCGTCGTTGGTGCTGTCGTTTTCCCTGGTCAGTGTGACGACGACTGCTATCGCTCCCACGAGGACCACGACCCCCAGCGCAGAAGCGGCGATGGTCAGTTGCTTACGCTTGCGCGCCCGAGCGGCACGGCGCTCGAGTTGGCGCTCAAGTTTTCTCTTGGCTGCTTCGCGGCGTTGCTCGTTGCTCGGCACTGAGGTGGTCCTCCCGAAATCGGTCTGTCTGGCAGTCGGTCGACATTGCGGTAGGTCGGTGGGCGGTAGGTCGGGGGACCTACCCCCCGGTACGCACGACCTTCAGATTCTGCCATCCGAACCTGAGAACATCCGCGTCGGGCGACGGCTTAGTCTGTATCCACCGCAATAACCACTCGAACAGGAGCGTCACGCGTGCTCGTCACTGGATTTCCGGCCGGGATGTTTCAGACCAACTGCTACATCCTGGCGCAGGATGATGCCCGCGAATGCGTGGTCGTGGACCCCGGCCAGGATGCTGCGGAGCCGCTGTTCGATTTCCTGGCCAAGTCGACGCTCACCCCGACGGCGGTTCTGTTGACGCACGGTCACCTCGATCACGTCTGGAACGCATACGACGTCTGCGAGAAGTTCGGGATTCCCGCCTACATCCACCCCGAGGACCGGTACATGCTGTCCGACCCCGGGCGCGGCATCGGACCGACGATGCAGCCGTTCATCGCGGGCTTGGATTTCCACGAACCGAGCGAGGTGATCGAACTGGCCGGCGGCGACACGATCGAACAGGCAGGCATCTCCTTCGGCGTCGATCACACCCCCGGCCACACCCAGGGTTCGGTGGTCTTCCGCACCCGCGTGGAGGGAGAGAACGGTCCCCTCGACATCGCCCTCACCGGCGACACCCTGTTCCAGGGGTCGATAGGCAGGAGCGACCTGCCGGGCGGAAACCACGAGCAGTTGCTGCAGTCGATCGCGGACAAACTCCTGATCCTCGGCGACGACACCGCGGTCCTGCCCGGGCACGGCGGATCGAGTTCGATCGGCGCCGAGCGCGTGTCCAACCCGTTTCTCGTTGGACTCTCGGGATCGAAATAGGGAAAGGTGACGACTGTGAGCAAAGCCAGCACCTTCTCCGCACCCAAGGGCGTTCCCGACTACGTTCCCCCGCAGTCCGCTGAGTTCGTCACGGTCCGTGACGAACTCATGCGCGCCGCACGACTGGCCGGGTACGGCCACATCGAACTCCCGATCTTCGAGGACACCAGCCTGTTCGCACGCGGTGTCGGCGAATCCACCGACGTGGTCAGCAAAGAGATGTACACCTTCGCGGACCGCGGCGACCGGTCGGTGACGCTGCGCCCCGAGGGCACTGCGGGGGTGATGCGCGCGGTGATCGAACACGGCCTCGACCGCGGACAGCTGCCGGTGAAGTTGAGTTACGCGGGACCATTCTTCCGGTACGAGAGGCCGCAGGCCGGACGCTACCGTCAACTGCAGCAGGTGGGGGTCGAGGCCATCGGCGTCGACGACCCGGCTCTCGATGCCGAGGTCATCGCCGTCGCGGATGCCGGCTTCCGCGCACTCGGTCTCGAGGGTTTCCGATTGGAGATCACCTCGCTCGGCGACGACACGTGCCGGCCGCAGTACCGGGAACGGTTGCAGGAGTTCCTGTTCGGACTGCCGCTGGACGAAGAGACGCGTCGGCGAGCCGAGATCAACCCGCTCCGCGTGCTCGACGACAAGCGCAAGGAGTTGCGCGAGATGACGGCGGACGCCCCGCTGATGCTCGATCACCTCTCGTCGAGCGCGAAGGCGCACTTCGACCAGGTGCTCGCGCACCTCGACGCGCTGGGTGTGCCCTACGTGATCAACCCGCGCATGGTGCGCGGACTGGACTACTACACCAAGACGACGTTCGAGTTCGTCCACGACGGTCTGGGGGCGCAGTCGGGCATCGGTGGCGGTGGACGCTACGACGGACTGATGGAGCAACTCGGTGGTCAACCGTTGTCCGGCATCGGTTTCGGACTCGGGGTCGACCGCACGGTGCTCGCGCTGGCCGCCGAGGGTAAGACGGTGGGTTCACCGGCGCGCTGCGAAGTCTTCGGGGTTCCGCTGGGCGACGAGGCGAAGGCGCGGCTGGTGCTGATAGCCCAGCGGTTGCGCGCCAAGGGAATCCGCGTCGACCTTGCCTACGGCAACCGTGGGGTCAAGGGTGCGATGAAAGCCGCCGACCGGTCGGGTGCCGCGCTGGCGCTCGTGCTCGGCGACCGCGACATCGCGGAGGGCACGGTGGGAATCAAGGTTCTCGCCACGGGCGATCAGGAGTCGGCACCCCTCGCAGACGTCGTCACGCGCGTCGGAGAGATCCTTGGAGTCTGACGCGACGACGCCGGTGTCGCTCGATCTCGTTCCGATCGAGCTGATCGCCCCGCGGCTGAAGCGGGTTGCGACCGTCGCGGTCCTGATCGGCGTGGTGATCGGTGCGATCGTCGGGTTCTTCACATCGCTCTGGGTCGGCGTGTTGGTTGGGGCTGTGATTGCGGTCCCGACCGCCGCACCGGCGCTCGTCGCGCTGCGGCGTCGAATCACACTGCAGCAAGGCCGCATTCGGTCGACTGGTGGGATTCGTAGTCGCCAGGTCGATGCCACGAGGGCCGTCACGGTCGAGATCGTGGTCCGCTCCGCCAGGGTCAGCGAGGTCAGCCTCCGAATCACCGACCCGGATGGCAGCCTCGCACTTCCACTGGCTCTCTACACGAACGACGGTGGCCGCGAGCTGGAAGTGCTCGGGCTGCGCCGCTTGGCGGATGCGCTGGCACAGAGTGAACTGGTACCGGCCGCTGCTGTCGCGTCCGTGCTGATCGAGCAATTGCGGGCCGAGGCGCGTAGCGCCCCGTTGCCCGAGCGGCCCCTGTTCCGGGCGGTGGAACTCGTACGCTCCGAGGGCCGCCTTCCGGCCACCACGCTCACCGATCACGAGGTGGCGGGACTCGTCGACTGAGGTTTACATCCGGCCGTCGAACGGATCGTCGTCGATCTCCTCGCCGCCGATCACGGCGGGCGTGACCATCGGGAGGGCACCGTCGAAGGCGGTGCCCTCGCCCGCACTGACGAGGTAGCTCGGGGTGGACCGCCCGGATTCCTCGTCGCCTCCAGCGCGGCCGGCACCTGCCATTCCCGCTGCGCCCATCGGGGCCCCGGAGCTCATGGTTGATGCGGGTGTCGCCGCCGGGCCGGATGGGCCTGTCACGGGTGGAACCGCGCCAGGGGCCACTCCGTGTGGTGTTCCGGCCACGAAACCGCTTGTGCTGCCTTGCATGCCGAAGCTCGCGGAACCGCCGCCGAAGCCAGCCGAACCGATGCCGGGCCTCGAGGAGGGAGAATCGGCGGCCAGGGCGCCCGAGGACACTCCCGCCGCATGTGTATTCGCCGACACGAGATCGTCGACGCCTCCGGTCACCTTCGAGATGATCGGCTTGCCGACCTGCTCGATCACCTGGGATGCGATCGCGAATGGGGAGTTCGCCCCTGACGGGCCGAAGCCGACCGACCCCGGTGGTGGCGGCACCGAGACCGGGGTGGCGAGGCTGTTCATCGTGACGATATGCTCGGTCAGCTCGGTGCGTGTCTGCGTCACAACCCCGATGGCGGCTTGGAGATGTTCGGCGGCTGAGGCGAGGAGCATCGCCTGCCCCGGAGGAGTCAGAATCGTCGGTGCGGCCGCGATTGCGGTGGCCGCGAACGACTCGGCAATGGCCATCAGATTGGCGTTGCCGCGGGCCACGGACGCGGCCGCTATCTCCGTGGTGCGCGATATCGCCGCGCCGCGTTCGCTCAACTCGGCGCCGCTCGTCTGAGCCTGCATGCCCTGCGACCGTGCGGCCTGGGCCGCGTCGCTCTGCCAGATCTGATCGAGGACCTTGAGTCCGGACATGCCGATCGACATGGTCTGGTCGATCACCTTCGACGACATGTCGAGGATCGCGGTCGGATCGAAGTCGCCGAACATGCCCGTGCCGAAGCTGCTTGCGAGATCCCTGAGCGGCGCCAGCAACTCGTCGATCCCCGGCAGCGCCGGCAACCCCGCGCCGTTCAGCAACTCCTCGAGGGGATTCGGCGGAAGCGGAGGCAGCACGGGCGGGGGAGGGAGTTGGGGTAGGTGCCCGGCCAGATCACCGACCGGGGTGTCGAGCAGGGGGCCGAGAGGGGAGTTCTGCAGTGCCTCGAGGGGCGTGCTCGGCAGCGGCGTCTCGAGAGCATCGCCGA
This sequence comes from Rhodococcus sp. WMMA185, assembly GCF_001767395.1. Classification (NCBI taxonomy): domain Bacteria; kingdom Bacillati; phylum Actinomycetota; class Actinomycetes; order Mycobacteriales; family Nocardiaceae; genus Rhodococcus; species Rhodococcus sp. WMMA185. Next base: position 1,531,984 of record NZ_CP017014.1, read on the forward strand.
CAGCGGTTCCCTGGATCAGGTCGAGGATCGACTCGGATGCTGCGGGGGATCCGGCGGGGTCGGGGTACGTCATGCGATGTCCCCGATTCCCTCACCGATCGCACCGAGCGCCGCGCTGTTCGCGTCATCGACGGCTTCGTAGGAAGCTGCGGTCGCCTCCGCGGCGGCCGCAGTCTGCGCGTAGTGAAACGAAAGCTCGGCGACCGATGCGGCATGGGTGGCCTGCGCGGCGGCGAAGGATGCGAGGAAGTCGGCCCCGATCGGCCCGAACACCGGCGCCAGCGTAGCGAGATCGGCGCCGAGATTGGCTGCGGCACCACCGATCTGCTCCGCCGCCTTCGCGGCGGTGGCCCCATACTGTCTGATCCCGTCCGCAACGACGAAGACATCGCTCAAAATGACCCCCCGAGGTGATTAGCGTTTGCGTGACTCTATCTCACGGGTGAGGGCTCTAGTGCTGGTGGTCACGCCGCGAATTGCGGCCATGCAGTGCCGCGACGTCTAGTCCGGGTGGCCGGTGACGTTGTGGGGAATATGCGACACTCACGGGTGGGTCAGATACCGAACGGTGCGGCGTAGCGGATGGTGCCGGTCGGAAGCGGGTGGTTGTCATCCAGGGTCATGGCCATGAGTGCCTCGTCGGGGACGTCAATACTCAGTCCGATGCCGTGAGTGGAGGCGCGGGTGAACCCGAACTTGGGGTAGTAGCTGGGGTGTCCCATCACGGTGATGTAGTACTCGCCCATGTCCTTGGCGGCCTTCAGGGCGGCGCGGATGGCGGCCGAGCCGACGCCTCTGCGCTGATGGTCGGGTAGGACCGCGCACGGGGCTAGGCACAGAGCTGCGGTGTCGCCGATGTGGCAGCGGGTCAGCAACGCGTGGCCGACGATGGTGCCGTTCTGGTCGGTGGTGACGAGTGACAGGCCCTCGATCCAGGAAGTGTCGGCGCGCAGGGCGTCTACGAGGTTGGCTTCGTCCGCGGTGTCGAAGGCGGCGAGGTTGACTTCGCGGATGGCGGGGATGTCGTCGACGGTCTCGGGGCGAGTGTTCCAAGTTGTCATGGTGTTTCCGTTCGCCGGTGCGGGAGGGCGTGAGACGACAGGTCTCGCGAGCTAGTGGGCTGCGGCGGGGGTAGCGGACCTCGTCAAGACGCCTCGAACCGCGCCTCGACATCGGCGGTGATGCGAAGCCGTTCCGGCTTCAGCGCGAGCCCTTCGTGCTCATGATCCTTCGCCTGGGCCGAGGCGGCCATCTCCCGCACGACCGGTGGGCCGAATTCGGGGCGCTGCCCGGCGTTGAGCATGCCGGGGTCGGCCAACGCCACGGCGTCGATCCGGTTGCAGCCCAGACGCCGGCCGTAGTCCTTCGCCTTGGCGAGCGCGTCGCGGACCGCGAGATCCCGAACCCGGGATACGGCTTCGGCATGGGACTTGCGGGTGAGCTTCCATTCAAGGCGACCGACGCTGACGCCCTCGATTGCTGACGCCTGATCGACGAAGGTGGCTACGGATCCGAGGTCGCGGAAGGTCACCGATCCGGCCGCTGACGACCGGTAGTTCCACGGCAGTCTCTTGCCCTCTGGGTGGTACGGCCGGTGCCGGGAGTGCTGGATCTGGTCGAGTGACCACCGCCGGACGGGACCTGCACGTTTCCGGTCGAGAGACCGAATCAGCTTCGTAAGCGCGGCCACAGACTCGGATGCGGCATCGGCAGCCTCGGCGCGGGTGGTGCCGTCGAAGACGATATTTAAATGGACCACACAGCGATTGGGCGCGCAGGAACGCTCGGCATGGCCGGTGACGGTGATCGTGACGGGATTGGTCGGCATGAGTCCAGTGTTCCTGAGGATGCCTTCGGCTCGACGCGGAATGCGGCGGCTCAGAACAGCGTGGGCTCGGTTCGGGCGCCGCTGCGGGCCTCCTGCAGGCGTGCATTCCAGCGTTGCACCAGCCACATCTCGATCAGCTCCGGGTCGGTACCCACCTGCATCGCCCATGCGCTCAGCAGTTGTAGATAGCGCTCGTAGCGACGAAGGGTAAACCCGCTGACCGACGGCTCCTCGAGCCAGCCCTCGTGGATCAGGGTCGAGACGCCGTGCTGGTCGATCAGTTGGGCGCGAACGCCGTCCCGTTGAACACCGACCGCCCACATGAACAGCGCCATCAGCGACACCCCGACGCCGGGCATGTCCGGCCAGCCCGACCAGGCGTCGCCGGACGGTTCGGGAATGCGCTTGTCCTTGGCGCACCGGTTCAGCACGTTCTTGATCTTGGTGAGTGGGTCCTGTTCCGTGAATGGGTTGATGACGTCGGGCAGGCGGCGCGTGGCCCGGCGGCTGCGGTGGGCGCTGCGCCAGGCCGCGCACAGGAACAGCAGACCGAGCGCGTCGTGATCGGATTCGATCAGTTCGCTACCGATCTGCAGGTCGTTGCGCTGGACGACGGCGACGCCGCGATCGACCACGTGGCCGTCGAGATCCCGTCCGTGAAGAACGATCTCGTGCTTGTGCTCGCGCAACTGGTGATTCCACCAGTCAAGGTCGACGTGGGCACTGTCGTCGAGCACGTGCAGCGGGTAGGCCCGGGCGCGGCACCACTGCACGCAGGCCTCCGGTGGTGTGAATCCGTCGTCGAGCAGATGCATGCAGCGATGATTCCACCAACGACGGGCAGCGCAGGTGTGCGACACGGCTGAACTCGGTTTGGTGCTGCCGATCCGGCCGGGGCCTCGAGCCTGCGGACTGCGACGCCAAATGTCTCGGTGCAGAAGGTGCTCACGCGTACAACGTGTCGGCGAGGTCACCGTCGCGTAAGTTCCGGGGTCCAGGCCGACCGGCCGCTTCTTGGGGGCGCACTGCTTCGCGGCGACGTCACTGACTGAATAGCCCCGGCATGTCCGGAGACTTCATATTTTGTCTGGTCGATCACCTTCGACGACATGTCGAGGATCGCGGTCGGATCGAAGTCACCGAACATGCCCGTGCCGAAACTGCTCGCGAGATCCTGCAGTGGCGCCAGTAATTCGTCGATCCCGGGCAGCGCCGGTAACCCCGCGCCGTTCAGGAGCTCTTCGAGGGGATTCGGGGAAGCGGAGGCAGCGCGGGCGGGGGAGGCGGTTGTGGAAGGTGGCCAGGCCAGGTCAGCGACGGGGGTGTCGAGCAGGGACCGAGGGGCGAGTTCTGCAGTGCTTCGAGCGGCGTGCTCGGGAGTGGCGTTTCGAGTGCGTCGCCGACGGCGGTGCCCTGGATCATAGTGAAAGGAGAGCTCGGCGACCGATGCGGCATGAGTGGCCTGCGCGGCGGCGAAGGACGCGAGGAAGTCGGCCCCGATCGGCCCGAACACCGGCGCCAGCGTGTGCATCGCAACGATGAAGACGTCGCTCAAGATGACCCCCCAAGGTGATTGGGGTTTGCGCGACCTTATCTCACGGGTGGGGGCTGTAGGGATGGTGATTCGGCTTGGAATCGTTGGTGCGGTACTTGCGATCAGCGACGCGTTAGGCCGCTCGTGTGGGCTATGGCTGAGACTGGGGATTGGCGAACTGGGGATTGGATTCTTAACAGCTGCTCGAATGGCGATTCCGTACAAATCACGATATACATTCCCGTGCTTCAAGGATTGTCCAGCTGCTTGGACAGTGTCTTGGTCATTTGTGTGGATGAGAGAAGGAGAGCTGTGGCTGCGGTGATGGGGGCGGAAGACGACGCTCGACTGAGGCAGGAGGCGATGCGATTCCTTACCATCCGCACGAACGACGGGCTCGACTCGATCACCCGCGAGGAACTACTCGACTTCACGTTCGACGGCAGTATGTTCCGCTTGGTAGACCCGACGCGGGGAATCCGCAAGCCCCGGGAGCTGAGCTCCGCGCTGTCCATTGTGACGACCTATCGGGCTGAGGGCTCGGTGCGGCCGTACGAGGATGAAGTTGGAGGCGACGGGTTCCTGCGATACAAGTGGTCTGGGACCGACCCTGATCACATGGATAACCGAGGGCTGCGGGCGGCAATGGACCAGCAGGTGCCACTGATCTGGTTCTATGGCGTGGGTGTCGGCAGGTTTCAGCCGATCTACCCGGTGTATCTCGTTGACGAGGAACCCGAGAAGCACCAGTTTGTGGTCGCTATTGACTCGGCCCGTGACTTGCATCGTCCTGATTCGCCTGTTGAAGAGACGTTGCGTCGGTATGTGATGGCCGAGACCAAGCGACGTCTTCATCAGCCTGTCTTCCGTGCGACAGTCATGCGGGCATACGAGACGCGATGCGCAGTCTGTGCTTTGGGTCATGGCTCTCTCTTGGATGCTGCGCACATCGTGCCGGACGGGCATGACGAAGGGATAGCATCCGTACGGAATGGTCTGGCTCTATGCAAGATTCACCATGCCGCTTTCGATGTGAATATCCTCGGTATCAGGCCTGACTATGTCGTCGAGATCCGCGAGGATCTACTTATCGAAGTCGACGGACCTATGCTCGAGCATGGGCTCAAAGAGCGGCACGGGCAACGATTGATGGTCTTGCCCCAGAAGAACTCGGAAAGGCCAGATCGAGAGTTGATGGAACTGAGCTACGAGAGGTTCCGCGCTGCCGGGTGATGTGCCCCCAGCCCGACGCTGAGAGCCTCTTGCTCGAGACCGTTGTAGATTGGTTGGTGGGTGTCATCGGCGATGAACACATAATCTGGCTTTCCTCACTTCTCGGAGAACCCCCCGACCATTGGCCATCTGCAGCGTCAATCGACACCCGGACCGAGGACTCGGACTCGGTACCTGCAGCGCGAACCTACGGTGGCGCAACAAGTATGACTACCGAGAACTGAAAACAACCTCGTCCTAGAACGTTTCGAGGGCCGCCCCAAGCTCGGCCAGCGCCGCCATTCCCATCACCTCCATGCGGCCGCATCTCACACCGTGTCTTTGTTCGACTTGAAAGCCGATGCGTTGGGCTGAACTGATTACAGAGTAGTTTGCGTATCAAAGGCGCGCTGGCCGCCCGGATCAGCACGTGCTCACTGTGTCACCCGAGCTTCCCGACCAAATAAGGGTCCGTATCCGGTGCAGATTCAGCGACCTGCTCACTTAGATATCGGTACCGGCATGGCACTTCATCCAATTCATCATTCATCCCTGTCTTCGATGTCGATGATGGCCGACTCCTCACGTTCGGAGTCGATGGTCGTGAACCGGACCGGACTTCCTTCGCGAGCAAGGCTGACGGCTGTGGCGGGAGCCACGAAGGTAAACGCCATGACGAGTTTGCCAGGATCTAGGTGACCGTCGGATCCGATATGTGTTCGCTGTGCAGATTCGATGAGGGGGTACAGGACGATGGCACCCCGGCGGTCATCGACGAGCCTCTCGGTCTCGACGTCTCCGGAGTCGGGCAAGGCTCCGGCTATTCGTAGCGGTACTGCACGGTGCTTCGGGTCGCGAACTGCGCCGAACAGTGGCCCACGACGCCGGTCGCGCGCGAACCATGAATACGAACGCCCCGTGCCTCCGAAGGTGATGAGACTGGTGAGCCTGGAGTTCCGTGGCGCGAAAACAACCCAATCGTTGACACCCGGCGAATCTCCTGTGCTGATTCGGCGCAGGTACTCGAGGTTGGGTGCAAACTGCGAAGGAGCGTGCCAGCGTAGATTCTCGGCGATCTCCAGGAACGCACTAGCGGTGAGACTGCCAATCTGGGCATCGAAGCGATGCGTGATTATGTTTCCGTCCTCGGAGAAGTTGTACGCATATGACGTCGTGTTCTCGGACATGGAATCCAGAACGGGTGTCCAGAGGCCGGTATTGTGTCGAAGATCCGCTTCCCTTATCGGGTATGCCGTTGGCTCCTGCCATTTCCCGGGCGAACTCACCTCCACTAGACGCGCATTGAACATCTTGGTCGGACTTGTCGGCTTGAGCCACGGAAGGTGTTGTGAGACAAGGGGTGGGATTTGTGCCGGAAGAATCTGAGGCTGACCGTCGACCATGACGGAATACTGTTCCAGTTCGGAACGGAAGCTCTCTTCATCGAGGCAGATCGCTTCGAATGCCTCGTAGAGGTCGATCTCCTTGCTGCCAACGGATTCCGAGCGACTGAGATAGAGTCGTACGAGATCTCGGTACCCTTCCCGAAATCCGAACCAACGCCCCATCTGCATCAGCGTGGATGCATTCCCGGCCCGGCGGCGGAAATACGTAACGGTCAGCCCGTCCACCGTGAAGCCACGGGAGAGCTTTTGGCCGCCGATAAGGATCTTCCAGATTGATCGTTTGTCAAAGTCAGCCTCGCCGGTTTCGAGATCCTTGTCTCCGTTGACGACGATGATCGGGCGGTCGTCGCCGCCAATGCGGATGTAAGCCGGTCCGACGAACCGCATGAGTTCGTCATACGACTTCGGAACGGCGTATCCGTCGGCCCGGACGGCAGACACTGGTGCGACATCGGTATCGAACAATTTGCGGAGCCGCTCGTGCCCGCTCGGCCCAATGTAGCCGGAATTCCACCACATGCGAGTGACGCGCCCCAGAAGCTCCTTATGTGCTTCGGTCAGCATGGACTCGTGTATGAGCATGGTGTGGTGTTGGAAGAAGCGCTCGCCGAGCCCGCCCTTGTCTTCGCGGTAGAGCTTGATCGCTGCGGTGAGGACGAACATGTCCATCGCACGCTGTAAACAGCCGTCGTCTTCGTCACCATCGATCAGGATGTCGCGGACATGAGCCTTCTCGTTCGAGTTGGCAGGGTTTCTCTCTTCTTCCGGAACGACCGTATCGAGGTCGTGGAAGTCCGGGGCGCCCATGTATCCATCCGGGCGTGGAAGCGAGACGATGAAATCCTTGGGGAAGATATCTTCGCTGTCACTGGGGTCGATGAATACGTTGGCGAACGGGGTTGCCGTGTACCCGACGTACTGCGCGCGCGGCAGCATGTTGAGCAAGTCGGAGATCTTCTGGTTGATCGCAGTTCGCTCGGCGTTCGGTTTCGCCAAGTCTGATGTGTTGACCGAAGCCTCGTCGGATTCGTCGTCGATGATCAGGACCGGAATCTCGGACAGAGGAGTCTTGATCTTTTTCAGGTCTTTGACCAAGTTGGTCAGCACGGTCTTGTTCTTCTTGACGACCATCAGACGGGCTGATGAACGGTGAAGATTTTGTGAATCGTACAGGGGGAGTGCGGGTTCTCGCTTCTCGAATTCGAGCGCAACGATCCCTTGGCGCAGACTCTTATAGTCGTTGTCCCGGGTGGTCATTCGGACGATATCAAATGCTCCCAAGGTAGAAGGGAGACCGCCGAACTCGAGAAATTTCCCTTTACCCCATGCCGGATCATCGGCGTAATCTGACTCGTCCTCATGTGCACCCCTGAGGATATTCTCTCGACCCACGAGTTCCATGTCGAGGCGGCGCTGGGTCTGCCCGCGCAATAGGTTGAGTGTGCCGCCGAGGACAATTACGAGGCGATACCCGGCGTCGACTGCTTTCGCGATGACGCCCGTGAAGTTGGCTGTCTTGCCGGATTGCACATAGCCGACAACCAGGCCCTTCGACTGGTACGCGGTGGGACTGGAGGGGTCAGCCAGGCGTTCTACGACGCGGTCTGAGGCTATGTCGAGTCCGGCCACGGCGTGCTCCGGCCAGCCTTTGTTCGTGAGAAGTTGGCGGTAGGCAGGCCAGTACCAGGAGCGGCCCTGCTGCGACTGCGGTGTGTACCACGGGGTGAAGCCAGTACTTATCACTACCGGAGGCGTTGTCTTGTAGACGGGCAACACCGAGGTGAGAAGCTCGCCGGTAGCCGGTTCGAGCCCCAATAGCCGGTACACGTCCTGGCGCCGCTCGTCGGTGCGTGGATCGGAGGTGGACCAATCGGGCGCCTCCTCAAAATCCCAGCGCGTGAGCTGTTTACGCCACATCTCGACGAGCGGATCGGTCGTCGACGCAGCTTCGATGAACTGCTGGAAATCCTGCTCGGTGGCGTAGATTTCCGCGTCTGCGGGAAACTCTTCGGCCTGGTAAGAGAGTGCACGGACAAGCCGTTTCGGCCTGCTGCCGTTCATGTCCGACAGGGCAGCACTGTGGAGTTCAAGTCTCAGTGAGTCGGCGTTCGTCATCGAAGATCCTCTGTGGTGTGTACAGCGAAAAGGTCGATTGGGTGAGGGATGGATTAGTCGGCGACTATCGCCGTCACCCGCTGTCAGCCATCCGATCGAGTTCTGCCCGGGCGGCGGAAACCAGCACTGCCTGCCACAGCTGCAGGTTGTCCTTTTCCCGCGGTCCGCTGTATTCCTTCTCGAAGATCTGATGGAGAAGTAGGTACATGAGCGACTTGACCATCGGTGCATCGTTGAGCGTGCCAGCTCGGCCGCCCAGAATCGCCGCTCGATAGTACTGATTCAGATAGATCGTTCGATTCTCACGGTCCAGGTCGAAGAAGATGCTGTTGACGAGTGATTGCCATCGGATGGCGATCGGCTCTTCCCCTGGAAGGATCGGCAACTCTTCCTCTAGGGTTTCACGCACGGCGGCGTCGATACCCTTTCCGGGAGCGATTACCGGCTTTCGAACCGTTCCCGAGGTCTTACGAGCCTCTCGGTACGTCGATTCTCCGTCGTTCAAGTACTGGGTGAAAAGTCGTCCGTTGTGGTCCCGCGCGTCCTCGAGTGCCGCCACGACCTCGGGCGACATCTCGACGCCTTCCTTCTTGACGCTCAGGCGGAACACGTCTCGCGAGTTGTCCGGTAGGTCGACAGCGATGCGAGCCAAGGCGAGGTGTTGGTCTGGTTGCCGAAAGTTGTTCCACCCACCCGCTTGGACGAGGCGGTTGTGACGATAGAAGTAGAAGCCCTGCCTTTCGATTACCGACCCGACTGCCTTGTACTCGTCGAGGTTAGATTTCGATGGCCAGATGTGGGCGTCGAATCCCACTGAACCGATTGATGGCACTTCTGCAACAAATGCGCGTGGGTAGTCCGGGTGGCCGGACACTGGGTACGCGAAGGGATCCAGTGACACCACACCGAAATTCATGTACTCGATGCCGGTACGGACATCTTCGACTGCGATGGTGATATTGAAGTCGTCACGTGTGAGGAACCGATGGAAATAGAGACCGAGGTGGAAGCCGAGTTTGTTGATGGTGCGATGCAGGTAACGGTCTGTCTGACCGCCTCCGCCGGTCTGGGGAAAGTTCTTTACGCCGTCCCATCGAATGACGGTGCCGGACCAGGTGATCGGACAGCCGGCATAGCGATCCATCAGCAACTGGGCATAGTTCGGTTCGACGATGTCGCACTGGAAATCAGCTGTCGCACGTTCCATCAGCCACCGGCGTCCCGCGGGCCGAGAGCGCTTGGTTTTGCTGACTACCGTTACCGCAGAGGCATGGCTCAGGGAAGCAGACTTCAACCCGGTACCGAACATGCCTAGGGCCTGGGCGTCATAGTTTCGCCGACCACCTACGGTCATGGCGATGTCCAGGTCTTCCTCGGTCATCCCGCCGCCGTCGTCAATGATGAGGAGGCTGACCAACTGGTCGCCATCCCGCAAGAAGTGGATGACGACATCCTTTGCGCCGGCATCGATCGAGTTGTCGACCAGATCCGCAATAGCGACTTCGAAGCCATAACCCTGACTACTCAGCGCCTCCATGTATCGGGCGTCCGGTGGTAGGTGCTTTGTACCTGTCGTGGGAACTTCGAACTTCCAGTCGCCTGCCATACCCGTCCTGAAACTCTGATGTGTTGAGTGAACCCGCAGACAATAGCGGAGCACCACGACATCGAGGCAATCTGCACTGCTCGGCCCCTAGGTTCCCTCTTGCTACCCTGTTCTCCGCGCTCCTCATGGCTGTCGGTGCCAGGATCGAGCCCTGGCGGTAGGGTTGATCCGCTTCCGCCGTTCATGGACTCCGTTGCCCCAGTTCCATGCCGCGACGGCCGCGATCCCGACCTGCTGCTTCGCGTGACTACGAGCGGGTTGTCCCGGCGATTCTCAACGTGATCGGCTAGCGACGTGAGTTTGCTCGCTTACTCGTTCGAGGGCCGTCGCACTTCCTGCAGGAAGACCAGACTCCGGTGCGAGGTCCGCCCGTGGCTTCTTCTCGGACGAGCAGGCGTCCGCAGGCACACGTTTCGGCGAAGTCGCCGCTGCCAGGTGAATGGGCAGTCTTCCGGCGTAGCAGTGCACGACGAACGGCTTGGGCGAGTCGGGAGTTTCCGGTGCGCAACGCCCTACCCGGGTTCGCAGCGAGGAGGGGACTCGATGCTGTCCATAATCTGTCGCCGACAACCGCTGTCGACTCGCGGATCGGGCTACACGGCCGCAGACACACCGACGAGTACCGCAGTGGGGCCAGGACGTCAGGTAGATCACCGCTTCGAGATGGCTGGTACCAGACCGACACCGGAACCTCGCCTGCCACGTCGGCGAGTGCGTCTACGACGGGACGTGCGGTCCTCGTGTCGAGGTCACTGGACCAGATGTCTATCGCGTCTCTCGCTGCCCCGATGTCGGAGATCAGCCTGTCCAGGCCCAGCTCCTGAGTGGTCGGCGAGCCGGGCAGGGTGACAACGTCTTTCCATGTCAAGAACTCCGCTTCGGCAAGCGAGGCCGTGGTGAACTTGCGGACGGCGTCGACGGTGGTTCGACTGCGGTGGATGCGGCCGAGATCGGCGACGAGGATCAGCTGATCGCGGGCGCGGCTGGCGGCCACGTTGATCAACCGGGCGCCATCACTGCCCGAGTGTCCGCGCGCGAACCACTGGTGGAGCTTCATCCCACCACCAGCGGTGTCGACGGCGTCGAACAGGACCACGTTGGCCTCACCGCCTTGGAAGCGGTGCACCGTCGATGCCGCATGCCCGGCATTGGACGGGTCCAGCAGTGAGGCGAGTAGTGCGGCCTGGCTAGCGAAGGGGCTGATGAGGGCTGCAGTGACGTCTTCGCCGAGCGTCGTCATCAGGGCTGCGGTGAGCTGCGCGTGCATGGGGTTGTAGCGGGAGTGCAGCCCGTGCTTTCGCGCCGCCCTGGGGGAGAGCGCGGAGGTGTCGAGCACCACAATCGGCGCGTCGCTGAGTGCGGATGTGGCGCGGCGCCGTCGGAGCACCGATTCGGCGGTTGCGAGCCGCTGCTCTGGGTAGAAACCGTCACTGACGGACTCCGCAATCTTCAGGTGCATCCGATGTTGGACGTCGAGGACCGCAAGGTTGGGTAGCGGGCGCCCGGCTCGCACGGCCGCGTCGATTCCGGCGCTCTCGAACGAGCTGCGGCGCAGCCACAGCTTGGCATGTGGCTCCTCCGAGACGGAGACCGGTGGGAGCTGCCGGAAGTCGCCGGCGATGACGGTGTGTCCGCGGCCGAGGCCCGCGACGAGCATCGTCATCGCCGACGAGACCATGCTGGCCTCGTCGATGATGACGACGTCGAAGACCGCGTCGGCGAGTGTGTCGAGTACCGCCTGGTGGGTGGTGGCGGCAACGAGCCGGGCCTCACGACAGACCTTTCGGCGTACCTCGGCCAGGATCTCTCCGAGCCTCTTCGACATCTCACGGTTTCGCGCGATCTGGGCCTCGATGGCGCGCACTCGATTGTCGTCGGTGGGCGCATGTGTGTCCTTGGTGGTGGTGATTCGGCGGAGTTCCTGTCGTAGTTCACGGGTTTCGTTCTCCAGTTCGACACGCCGTGCGGCGACGGATTCGCCGCGCATGGCAGTGACCTCGTCCGTCAGCACGGGGACCGGTCGTCCTGTGAGCGCGCTGGTTGCGGGCTCTCCAATCCGAACCACGTCGCCGACATGGAATCTATCGACGTGATTGAGGAAGCCGCCAAGCGCAACGTCTACAGCTGCGTTTGTCGGGGCGGTGAGGAGCACGCGTTTTCCCATGGCCAGGAGTTCGCGGATCAGGACCGACAGGGTGGTGGTCTTGCCTGTGCCGGGTGGTCCCCACAGCCAGGTAAGGCCGTCGCCGAGACCCTGATACACCGCATAACGTTGGGCCCTGTTCAATTCGGGGAGCGAGGGCGGGTCGGAGGCAAGCGCGCCGGCTCCGCGTCCAGGCAATACAACGTCGAGTGCAGCTGTGGTGTCGAACTGGCCCACGTCAATGAGCAACCCTTTGAGTCGTTCTAGCTGGCGGCTGAGGAGCCATGACAGGTCGCACCGTAACGTCGCAGATTCGAGCTCTGGACAGCTGTTCGATACCGACAGGCTGATTTCGGTGCCGTAGACGGCCACGACTTCTACCTCGTATTGGTCGAACCGGGTTATCAGCGTTGCAGTCTGGCCTTCTCTCGTCGGAGCGTCGCCTTGCATCTCGAATCGCATCACTTTGCGAGCCTCGGTCACGGCGATGGACGTACCCCGAGTCAACGCGACGTCGTGGGTAGACCTAGTTCTAGTCACCTCGTTGTGCTCCGACTTGAGGGCGTCTGCCACCTTGGTAGCCACCGTCCGCCATTCGGGGTCGAGGGGGGCTGCCCACGCTTCGACTTGTACGTCGTTGAGATCGGCGGACGCGCGTAGTTGGGCGAGTTCACGGTGCTCGCTGCGTCTCAGCGAATTCGATCCTTTTCGCGCTTCGTATACCCGCGCCGTGCTGCGGGCGGGCTCGGTGCTGGGCGGGGAAGATACCCACCCGGTGGGTATCCAGCTGGTTTGCGTCGAATCGAGAACAGCGAGGGCATGTTCGTGGCACGCGAAGTAGATGTCGGTGTCTTCGATTCTGCGCAAACCCGTTTGCTCCAGCCGGGCACGGAGGGCCGAACTCTCGATCGGTCCGTCCGAGAAGATCGATTTGAGGGCAGGGACGAGTCGGGACGGGTAGCGGCTCATGTGGTCAGCCTTTCGATGGGCATGGAGATTCCCGCTGGCGGCACCCCTGGGTGCTTACCAGACTGCGGCGACAGCCGCGTGACGATGTCTCGGATGGTGGCGGCGGTCTGCGCTGCATACCGTCATCGCCTCGATGGTCGGGTCCCCGATCGACCGGACATGATGTCGTGGCAATGAACGATGTATCAAGTTCCCGGCACGCGCGGCCGGAGGATGTCACACGGTTTGTGGCACTCGCACAGTCGGCACTCACCCCAGTCGCGGTGAAACGCACGGCGGTGCACAAACATTGGCAGGAGATGATCTGGGCAGGGCCGGTGCCAGGTAGCGACGTGATGACCAGTCGATTGGGATCGCTGACTACAAGCCGGACGGCGGTGTGTTCCTGCGTTCCGGGGAAGCTGAGATGTTGGAGCGGAGATCCGAGGTTCTTCCAGACTAGGAGGGCGGACCTTCCAATCGGACCCACAATGAACCTGCCCTCGGCGTACCCGGAGCCTCGGCCCGCTCGGCAAGTTGAGGCTGCCGTGTTCCGGGTAGCGACGCCGATCATGGATGTGATCTCGAGCATGTTTCCGTCGATCGTGGAGTCGTGGAAGTCCGCTCGATGCGGCTGATCCGCCCTGCAACTCCTCGTGTTCCTTCGCCGCGCCCGTGCTCATGCCGCCGCTCGTCGATTAGTGTGGCCGAGCGACATCTCAAACGTGGCGACGATCTCCTCGTCGCTGCGGCTCTCGGCTAACCCCGTCCGCCGGGCTTGAGTGCCAATTGCATCCAGGCGTTCCTCCGATTCCTGTTCGCCCTCATCGGGGCTGATGAGCCTGCGCGACATAGTGGACATCTAGGGGAACAGGTCAACTCTGACTAGTGGCCTCCGGACACGCCGGGGAGATGCACCACACTTCCGGTGGCGTCTGTCGGAGGCATCTGCAATGGTTACCGACTGTACAACGGCGCCGCGCGCCTCCATGGGGATAGAAAGCTAGGGCTATAGGATCAGTGCCGCCATGATTTACCTCGATTACAACGCATCAACGCCAGTTGACCCGCGGGTGGAGACGGCCATGGCCGAAGCTTCGTCGCAATTCGCCAATCCCTCGAGTGTTCAGCACAGGAGCGGTCAGGGTGCCGCTGAGGTGGTTGAAGAGGCGCGAAGTCATGTCGCAGACCTAGTCCGCAGGCCTGCACGGGACATCGTGCTGACCAGTGGGGCTAGCGAAGCGGCTGCCCTTGGAATAATCGGCGCTGCACTGGGTGCGCAGTCGCGACCGAACATTGTGGTTGCAGCCACTGAGCACAAGGCCGTTCTCTCCGCTGCCGATGTGGCCGCCAAAGTTACCGGCGGGGAGGTAAGGTGCGCTCGCGTCGACCGGTCTGGGTTGGTAGATCTTTCACACCTCGAGGAGCTGATCGACGACACGGTCTCGCTTGTTGCCGTGATGGCCGCGAATAACGAAACCGGGGTCTTGGGGCCCTCGGCGATCGCATCAGAGCTGGCTCGACATCATGGCGCACTCCTTTTCTCTGACGTAACCCAGCTTGCTGGTAAGGGCGACATGTCGGACGTCGTCAATTGCTCAGACCTGCTGGTGTGCAGCAGCCACAAGGTTTATGGACCCAAGGGTGCCGGTGCGCTGGTCGCATCCCGACACATCCAGCGACGTCTAGTTCCTATCTTCTCCGGAGGTGGGCAAGAATTCGGCCTCAGAGGCGGGACGCAGAACACCCCGGCGCTAGCCGGATTCGGGCGAGCGGCTCAACTAGCTGCGAAAGAACAGCCCGCCGACACCCAAAGGCTGGCACGTCTTACAGACGAGTTGTCGACCGGACTGCGTTTACGGCTCAGTGATGTAGAAGTGAACGGGATTGAAGCCGAGCGGCTAACCAACACCTTGAGTCTGCGCTTTCGTTGTGCGGACGCTGAAGCAGTCATGACTTCGATGCCACGTATCGCGGTTTCGTCTGGCAGCGCGTGCCAATCCGCAACACCCAGCCAGTCCCATGTACTGCTCGCAATGGGTCTGACCCACCAGGCGGCCTCCGAGACCCTGAGGATCTCACTCGGACGCCCCACAACGCTCGACGAGATTGCACGCGCAATCGATGAGATCGCATCAGCGGTGATGCGTGTCCGCGAGCTGACAACGCGATCGGAAGGCTGACCTATGACCCTCGAACAATCCGCGGTACCGATGTTCGCGAACCATCAAACGTTCCATCCACGCTTTGGATGGATCAAGAAGGGTTACGACTCCGCAGTCAAGAACCCAAACGTCTTCGGGCTTCCGGAGGCACCAGTCGAACTTGGTGTCGGCAAGAATATGGTTGAAGCAATCCGGTTCTGGGCCACGGCGACCAGGGTTATCACTCGGAAGCCTCATCCAGAAAGATCGCGCGTATTTATCTCATTGCCGACACAATTCGGCCGGGCCTTCCTAGACGAAGAATTTGGGCTGGACCCATACATGGAAGATCCAAGCACGTTGTGGATTCTGCACTGGCAGGCCATATCGGCCGAAACCATGTTGCCTATATGGCGACTGGCATTCAACGACTTCAGTGCAGTCGAGTTCACTGAGGATGAGTTGATGCAGTATTGCGTCGACGAAGTTGCGGCCACAACATGGCAACAGCCCAAGGAATCAAGCATCCGGAAGGATGTGGACTGCCTTCTACGCATGTACACACGACGAGAGACGCGCGGGCGGCAAACCCTGGACGACGTACTGGATTCCCCATTCCGCGAATTGCAGATCATTCAGCCTTCTCCCGGCTCCAGAAACAGTTACCGATTCGTTCGCGGTGAGAAGCGGGGCCTGCCGGCGGCCGCGATCACATACGCATGTCTCGACTACATGAGTCGTGATGCTGGTGGAAGCAAGACCATCTCGATTGATCGACTTGCCGTCGATCCTGGTTCACCTGGTCTGATCATGAAGCTGGCTCCGGAAGACATTGTTGGCGCGATCGACCAATCGGCTCGGGAAGTGTCCGGGATCAAGATTGCCCGGCCAGCCGGAGCGCAACAGTTGACTGTCGACTCGCCTCCAATCGAGGTTGCTCGCGAGGTGATGTTTGAACATCACAAGAAGAGACGCTCGGATCTTTTTGGGGCCGAAAACATTGTAGTTGCGGGGCCGGCCGCAAGGCAGGCCTATCCCGACGATGTGCCGGAACGAGCAGTCAAGAAGGCGCAGGCAAAGAAGGCTCGCAAGAACTCCGCGAAGGGAACCGCAGCATGAGTGCACTCTCACGACACGTACGCCCGCGCCCGCGGTTCAGTCGGTCAGCAAACGTGGAACGCGACCACGGTGCTCACGCCGTTGAAGGGTATATCCCGACAGGGCGCGCAATCGACGTAGTCGGGAGAATTGGGCGTGGGCTCGCCGATCCTGCTGCAGGACGCACATTTTCGATAACGGGACCACACGGTGGAGGTAAGTCTTCCCTGGCCGTGTTTCTCGATGGGCTGCTGTCTTCAGTCGATGCACCCGAATACGCTGAATCTCATGCGATTCTGCGCATGGTCGATGAAAGCATCGACACTCTGATTCTCCAGGGATTGCGACGCCTGGGAATTCAGGGAGAAGGAATGATTCGGGCTTTCGCAACTGCGAAGACCGAACCCGTTTCGTCCACGATTGCGCGCGCGCTACATTCCGGTGCTGAGCGCACTTTCGGGTCTACGCAGACCATCGTCCCCGACACCTTCGGTGGCAGTGAAGCTAGTCGAACACTGACGACGGACGATATTCGGGACACCATCAAACGGATGTGTGCAACTCGCCCGATGATTCTGATCATCGACGAGTTCGGCAAAAACCTCGAAGCTTTCGCCGAATCCGGTCATCTCGGTGATCCGTATCTGTTGCAAGAACTGGCGGAACTAACTCAGGGCGACGATGCGCTTCCATTGGTGATAATCACCATGCAACACTTGTCATTTGACGAGTACGTCCAAGAGACATCTGCGGCGCGCAGACGCGAATGGTCGAAGGTCCAAGGACGTTTCCAGGACATCCCTTACGTCGAAACACCTTCTCAATCTCGCCGTTTGATCGTTGGCAGTTTAGAGCGTACAACGCCGAAACTCGGTATAGCCGCCGAAAAGTGGATGAAGGCCAACTCGACGACACTCGAGCACCTGGGTCTGCGTGATCTCGTAGAGGACGCGCGGGATGCGATTCCGTTGCACCCTCTCACCCTTGCGGTTCTTCCCGATCTCTGCACGCGTTACGGTCAGAACGAACGAACGTTGTTCTCGTTCATGGGTGGTACGGAACCCCTTGCCGTACCGGCATTTCTCGACAGTTCCGAATGGAATCCGAAGCAACCGCCACCGCTTCTCGGGCTTGACCGAGTATATGACTACTTTCTCGATTCCGCCGGAAGCATGATCGGGGTCTCCGAGAACGCTAGCCGCTGGATGGAGATCGAAACACGCATCAGGGACACCGTCGGCCTCACTTCTGCGGAGCTTCGCGCCCTGAAATCTATCGGGGTCCTCAATCTGATTTCGAGCGGTGGGAGCGTACGGGCATCACGACCCATGCTCGAATTCGCGCTTCTTACGGGGCAAGACGGCTCGAGTACCCTCGATGAGGTCGGCAATGTGCTGACCTCACTCGAGGACAGGGGGCTGATCGTCTACCGAACCTTCTCTGATGAGTACCGAGTTTGGCAAGGATCTGACTACGACCTTCGGCGCGCTATCGCCGGTGCCAAGCGGCAATGTGCAACGAAGGATCTCGCGACGCTACTGAATGAGGTGACACCGTTGGAGCCGGCTGTGGCCGGCCGTCATAGCCAACGGAACGGCGTACTGCGAATATTCGAACAGAAGTTCAGCAGTTTGACGCCGGCTGACTTTCAAGTGCCAGGTCCTTCTTGGGATGGCGTGGTCCTTTACGCGACCGCTGACACTCCCCAGGAGTCGTCAGAATTGGATACCCCGGAAAAGCCCATCGTGGTGATTACTCCCGCTGATTTCAGTGCCGTTGAGGAGGCAGCTCTCGAAGCAGCCGCGTTGCAGCTCGCGCTCCACTCGGCGGAGGATGAGAACGCAGACTGGGTGGCGAAGCGCGAGCTTCGCGAGCGAACAGCGGCCGCGCAGCAACAGCTGCGCGGTGAGATCGGCCGCACTTGGAATTTGGACGCTAGCTGGGCCTTCTTCGGCAGTGACATTGCGTTGGCACCCGAGACCGGTCTGTCGGCGGTGCTATCGACGGTTTCGGACGAGGCATACTCCGCAACCCCCAGGGTGGCCAACGAGATGATCGCCAGACGAGAACTCACAAGCCAGGGAGCCAAAGCTCGTCGGGTGCTGATGGAAGCGATGCTGACAAAAAGGGACCAAGAGGCATTCGGCATCGAGGGATATGGACCAGAACGAGCTATCTACGAGGCAGTTTTTCGTTCGACAGGGATACACCGAGTGGGCTCAGAGGGTTCATGGGATATTCAGGCTCCATCGGATGACCCTGAACATCCACAATGGAAGAGCGTGTGGCAGATTATCGGTTCCGCGTTCGAGGAGGCCAGGACTACCCGGACGAATCTGTATGAAGTCGCCAAGCGTCTCACCGAGCCACCTGTCGGCCTGAAGGAAGGCATCGTGCCTCTCCTGATCGTGGCGAACCTTCTCGTCCGTGCCGACGAGATCGCCTTGTATGAGCACGGAAGCCTCGTCCTGTCGATCGACGACGCGGTCGCCGAGAGACTTACCCGCAATCCAGTCCATTTCACTGTCAGGAACACTGGAGTTGACAGCGGTAGCAGACGCATCGTCGTTGATGCGCTCTCTGCCAGGCTAATCGAGCGGGGCTCGCGACAGCCGACCTTTCTCGACGTCGCAACTGCGCTCTTTCGGAAGTTGCGGCGGCTGCCCCCGTACGTGCAGAAGACGAAGAGTGCGGTATCGGAAGAAGCGCTCGAAGTACGTAATGCGTTTCACACAGCCTCCGAACCCGATGTTCTTATTTTCGAGACACTTCCACAGGTTTTCGGGATCAACCCGTTTCCCTCTACTGGAAACGGCGAGCGGGACGCCGCCGCGAAGTACGCAGATCGACTCGCGGAGGCGATCAAAGAGCTTGATGAGGCGTATGACGCACTTCTCGAGCACATCGAGTCCCGCTTGAAGGACGCGACAGCGGTCACCGGAACTCGAACCGAAATTCGCCAACTTCTCGCCGGGCAAGCAGCCAACCTAGACGATCGAGTACTCGAGCCGCGCCTCAGGGCATTTGTAGGCGCCCTCGCAAGGGATCTAGACGATCAGGCTTGGCTGGAAAACGTCGCCATGGTCGTCTCGGATGGTCACGCTCCACGCGTCTGGACCGACGATGTCGCGAATCGTTTCCCCCTCAGGATTTCCGAACTTGGCTCCACAATGCGCAGAGTCCAAGCGGTCTTGTACGAGCGCCTTGCAGCTGGTGCAGAGCCCGACGGCTTCACCATCAGTCGGATGGTCCTTACCCACCCCGACGGCACAGAGCGCACGGAGTTCCTCTCTATCACGGAACGGCAAAGGGAATCGATTGACCCTCACGTCGAGCCGTTCCTCGAGAAGCTCGGGAAGCTGTTGGGTTCACGGGCAGACGCGTGTCGGATGCTCATGGCAAGGTTGGCTTTCGAAGAGACGGACACCTCTTCTGCATCGCTCGGCAACGACAGGAAGGACGTTCACCATGGCTGATTCGGTTCGCCACATCTGTGGCATCAGCGGAGGCAAGGATTCGAGTGCCCTAGCTGTGTACATGCGCGACCGTGTCCCGGAGATGGAGTACTTCTTCTGCGATACCGGTGCCGAGCTTCCCGAGACATATGCGTACCTCGACCGTCTCGAAACAGCGCTCGGAAAACCGATTGCCCGACTGAACCCCAAGAAGGGGTTCGACCACTGGTTCGACGTGTATCGCGGAACGCTGCCGTCACCCCAGATGCGTTGGTGCACAGCAAAGATGAAGATCGAGCCACTCGAGGAGTGGATCGGCGAGGACACCGCCGTCTCATACGTCGCGATACGGGCTGATGAATCCGGGCGCAAGGGTTATGTGAGTACGAAGCCGAACATTCGTACGGTCTTTCCGTTCGTAGAAGACGATATCGATCACGATGGGGTCCTTCGGCTCCTCGATGAGGCCGGAATCGGTCTTCCGAAATACTACGAGTGGCGGACGCGTTCAGGATGCTATTTCTGCTTCTACCAGCGGAAAGCAGAATGGGTTGGACTGGCCGAGAAGCATCCAGACCTATTCGACCGGGCGGTCGGTATCGAATCGAAGGTCAGACAGGACGCCGGCGCCGATGGTGACGCATCATTCGGTCAGTATGCGATGAAGGGCAGGCAGTACACCTGGTCGGGTGGGGAGTCGCTGCCCGACCTGATCGCGCGACGTGAAGAGATCCTCGAGCGGCACGCCAAGGCTATGGAGAGCGCATCCAAGCGGAAGAAGAACAAGCCGGTATGGGATGTCCTCGGTGACGCACTCGACGACGACGACGATTCAGCGCAATGCTCGGTGTGCGCTCTCTAGTGTGAGCCCCAGTACCATTCACTTACCTTTAGTCTCGGCAGAGGGGGAAATGCCTTGTGACTGGCAAAGTTAGGAACCTATGGTCGCATCTAGCGTGCTCGTACCCGATGGGCAGCTATGGGGCATCGAATGCGCGATGAACGGCTGGACTTCAACGCGCTCATGGCTCGCGCAGACGAGGAGACGCTGCGCGACCTAGTGGGGCCGAGTGTTACTCGCTTGCTTGTTCGCCTTGACCCCGACCTCGCCCGACCGAGCAAGCTCCGTGAGCTGTTGAAAGCACAACGGACCCCGAGTGAACTCATCAGAGATCCGAAAGCTCGCACTGCCTTGGTTCGAATGCTCTCGCGGGGTCAGGCGGAAGCGCTGGTCAGAGGATTTGGCCTCGATCCGACAAATGGTTCTGCGGACCCGTACGAACTCCTGACATCCTTGACGCTTCGCAAGGGCAGTGCCAGGGAAGCGAAGTTCCACAGGCTATTTGGCGTCGCCGTCGATGAGGAAGTCAGCCGGAACTTGATCTGTGCCGACAAGTCGACCGAACCGAGATACCCTCTCTTCCATCATCAAAGAGTGGCGGCGGCAGAGGTGGACGTTGCCCTACGTGACGGTCCCGGCCGCGCTGTACTTCATATGCCCACGGGTTCAGGCAAGACACGAACAGCGATGAACGTCGTATGCGACTATCTGCGTGCAGAAGAGCCACGCATGGCCGTGTGGTTGGCTTATAGTGAAGAGCTCTGTGAGCAGGCAGCTTCGGAATTCGAGCGCGCCTGGGCTGCTCTCGGGAATCGCACGCTCAAGGTCTTTCGGTTTTGGGGTTCCAACCCAATTGATATCGAAGGGGCTCGAGACGGCCTCGTCGTGTGCGGTTTAGACAAGATGTATAGTTCGATTCGGTCGAGCTACCAGACGTGGTCTCGACTAGCGGACAGGTCTCGCCTCGTGATCATTGACGAAGCACACCAAGCTCTGGCACCGACGTACAAGGATGTACTTGAGCTGTTGGTGGACAGGCATGAGAAAACGCGTCTGCTTGGGCTCACAGCCACACCCGGCCGTACGTGGAATGATCTGGACGAAGATCGAAGACTGTCAAACTTTTTCGCCAACGAGAAGGTGACCCTGAAGGTACCGGGCTACGCCAATCCGGTCGATTATCTGATCGATGAGGGTTACCTTGCGCGTACTGAGTTTGAATCACTTACATATTCGGGTGATGCGGCCCTCGGTCCCAGAGATCTCCGACAGATTGAGCGGGCGACCGATATTCCGACGGAGGTTCTCGAACAACTAGCTGGGGACGACACTCGAAACCTGTTGATTGTTACGCGTGTGGAAAAGCTGATCCTGAGCCACAGTCGGATCATTGTCTTCGCGACTACTGCAAACCATTCGAATACTCTCGCAACCGTGCTGGCTGCTCGTGGAGTACAGGCAGCGTCAGTGACGAGCAAGACACGTCCCTCCGAACGACAACGCTTGATAGAGGCTTTCCGTTCTGATGAGGCTGAACCGCAGGTTCTCTGCAACTATGGCGTCCTCACAACAGGATTCGATGCCCCCCGAACCAGTGCAGCGATAATAGCCCGACCGACCAAATCTCTCGTGCTGTACAGCCAGATGGTTGGTCGAGCGACACGCGGGGTGCGAGCTGGGGGAAACCAAGAGGCCCTTGTGGTTACAATCGTCGACACCTCGCTGCCGGGTTTCGGCGGTATGTCCGAAGCATTTACAAACTGGGAAGATGTGTGGGATGCCTGATAGTTCTGATTTCGATCTGGTACCAACAAGTCTGGCGATTTCGGCCATGCGCGACAACGGATACAAGAACACGGCCTATGCTGTCGCCGAGTTGATAGACAACGCCATCCAGGCCGGGGCCCGCCACGTGGAGCTTCTCGCAGGTGAGGAACTCGAGCTGGTTCAAAAGCGGCACGTGCCGCGCATCAAGGAAGTCGGTGTGCTCGATGACGGCTCTGGCATGGACGCCGAAACCTTGCGTATGGCACTCCAATTCGGGAACGGAACCCGTCTCGATGATCGTTCCGGCATCGGCCGCTTCGGAATGGGTTTGCCGAGCGCATCTATCTCCCAGGCTCGCCGCGTCGAAGTATGGTCCTGGACCGACTCGGCAGACCGAGCCAACTACACCTTCATCGATCTCGACGATATCGAGAAAGGCGCCAGCTCTACAGTTCCATCGCCCGTGGTTGTTCCCGTCCAGCAGGGCTGGCGGGATGTGGCCGAATCCGTCGGGTCGTCGGGCACACTGGTGGTCTGGTCGAAACTCGACCGCATGCAGTGGCGGAGAGCGTCGACGATCATCGACCGGTCCGAAGACATCATTGGGCGCATGTACAGGCGGTACCTACACGAGAAGAAGGTAACTATCCGCCTAGCCGAGTTCGACATCGGGGATAGGTCGAAGGCCACGAAGGCAAGGCCTGCTCGGGTCAATGACCCCCTCTACCTCATGGCCCCGTCGAGCACTCCGGCCCCCTACGATGACGAGCCGATGTTCGAGCCCGATGGAGACGAAGGTGCCTGGGAGATCGAGCGAAAGATCGAGACCCCTGACGGTCGGGGTCACATCGTGAAGACGCGCTTCACCGTAGCGAAGGCTGAGGCGAGACGAGGCGACAACGCAGGTGCAACGCCCCACGGTAGGCACGCTGCGCGGAACGTTGGCGTGAGTCTCATGCGCGCCGGCCGCGAGCTCGACCTGGATCAATCTTTGGTAATCGGCTATAACCCGACGGAACGATGGTGGGGTGTCGAAGTCGACTTCCCGCCCGCACTGGACGAGGTGTTCGGTGTGACCAACAACAAGCAGTCGGCGCGTTACTTCAGCGAAGTAACTGCTTCAATTGACTCCATAATCAAGGACCCGTCGCGTAGCACCGCGGACATCAAGGCGGAGATGGAGGAGAACGATGATCCTGCCGCTGACCTCGTTGAGGTCGCCCAAGACATTCAACGCCGTCTGGGTGCGATCAGGAAGGCGCTAAAGATACAGACAAAGGGAAATCGGAGTGTGGAAAGGCGTTATGACGCTTCTCCGGAGGCAGAAGCGACCAAAGTAACCCAGGAGTTTCAGGCGGAAGGTCGCAAGGGTGAGAGCGACAAAGAAGAAAGCTTGCCTGAAGCTGAACGCGTGAATGCTCTTGCGCAGGTCTTTGAAGGTGATGGATTGACACAGGCTCAGGCGCGTGACAAGTCGCTCGACGTTGTCCAAGAAGGAATGAAGTACGTATTTTCGCAGGGAACACTCGACGGAGGCGCCTTCTTCAACGTCCGGCCGGTTGCTGGCGAGATCGTTATCACGATTAACGTTGAACATCCTGCGTACAAGGGTCTTGTCGAGGTTCTCGAAGATAGAGTATCTGATGGGGATAGCCGAGATGAGCTCGCCGAGCGGCTCTACCGTGCAAACCGCGGTCTCAAGCTGCTCCTGATGGCGTGGGCGCGATACGAAGACGAGGAGGCGCTACCCGCGCGCCGTGAGGCGCTTCAGGATATCCGCACTGACTGGGGCCGTGTTGCATCTCGATTCCTTCGTGGATAGGCGGTGTCGTCTCTAGGTTTACAATTCGAAGTCGCTGCAGCATCGGCGCAGGAGGAGATCGTCCTGGTCGCTCCATTCATGAAGGAAGCTGTGCTGCGGCGACTTCTAGCGGTCACCGACACTCGGGTCAACCTTCGAGTTGTTACGCGGTGGCATCCCGTGGAGGTCGCGACGGGAGTAAGTGACCTAGCCTGTCGTCAGGTTGCACTTGAGGGACGCTCGGCTGAGTTCATGCTGTGCTCCCGACTTCACGCGAAGTACTTTAGGTTCGACAATCGGGCATTCATTGGATCAGCGAACCTGACTGCCGCGGCACTTGGGTGGCGTGAGCCCAGCAATCTCGAACTTCTTGTCGACTCTGTACCACTCCAAGACTTTGAAGACCGGGTCGCTGCCCGTTCAGTAGTCGCGACAGACCATATGCAGAATCTAATGGAGCAAGCGTCAATGGCGCTCGACCTTCAGAAGATTGCGGCGTCAAGCTCAGAGACACCTGACTCTGACTGTCAGGATGAGACAGGTGTACGGCGAGTCGTGTGGCTACCGCACTGCCGCGACCCCGGAGTACTATTCGATGTTCAAGCAGGACATCACGATGACGTCACCGCATCAGTCATTCGAGATGCGTTGATCGACCTGCAACAACTTGACATACCAAGGGTCGAAGACAGAGGCATCTTCGAGACCAATGTCGCCGCCATGCTTTCCTATGAGCCCATCGTCACAGACGTGTTTGAGTTTGCAAGGGAACCAAAACGATTCGGTGCGGTGAAAGCCTGGATAGCTGAACGGTATCCAGATGTTGCCGACCCGGCCCGTCAGACACAGACGCTGTATCGCTGGCTAAAGCGTTTCCTACCAGAACGATTCGAGTTCACCCGCGGAAACTATTCGGAGGTCATTCGCGCGTCAGTGCCTGACAGGCGATCGCCCGGTAGTTGAGTCCGAACTTGTGGGTGCGGGTTTCGGTGACTGCTTCCCGTGGGCGACTCCGATAGAAATCATGGGGGGATGTAAGCGGCGCTCTTCGCGTATAGACCGTGGCTTTGGTGCCGGCTGGATGCGCCTCGAACCAGTGCAGCGATCATACCCTGACCCAAAAATCTTCTATGCTGGAAAAGTCAAATGGTTGGTCGGATGACACGCGGGGTGGCAGCTGGAGGTGACGAATCGGCCCGTGTTGTTACGATCGTCGACACCTCGCTGCCGGTTTAGACGGTGTGTCCGAAGCTTTTTCGAGATGGGAAGATGTGTGGGATGCCTGACAATTCTGATTTCGATCTGGTGCCGACCCGGCTCGCGATTGCTGCCATGCGGGATAACGGGTACAAGAACACAACCTATGCGATCGCTGAGTTGATCGACAACGCCATCCAAGCCGGAGCCCAACATGTGGAGCTTCTCGCAGGCGAGTATCAATATCTGGTTCAACGGCGGCACCGACCGCGTATCAAAGAACTCGGTGTGCTCGACGATGGCTGTGGGATGGACGCCGAAACCTTGCGGATGGCACTTCAATTCGGCAACGGGACCCGTCTCGACGATCGTTCCGGTATCGGCCGCTTCGGAATGGGTCTGCCGAGCGCGTCTATCTCGCAAGCCAAGAGGGTCGATGTCTGGTCTTGGACCGACTCACCCGACCGTGCCAACTACACCTTCCTCGATCTCGACGAGATCGAGAACGGACAGCGAAGCACGGTTCCAGTGCCCGTAGTTGTCCCTGTCCCGCAGAGCTGGCGTGACCTAGCCGAATCCGTCGGATCGTCGGGCACACTGGTGGTCTGGTCGAAACTCGACCGAGTCCTGTGGAAGAGGGCGTCAGCGATCATCGATCGGTCCGAAGACATCATCGGTCGCTTGTACCGGCGGTTCCTTTACGGGAACCGGGTAACCATTCGTCTGGCCGAGTTTGACATTGGGGATAGGTCGAAGACGACGAAGGAAAGGCATGCTCGGGTCAATGACCCTCTCTATCTCATGGCCCCGTCGAGCACTCCGGCCCCCTACGATAGCGAGCCGATGTTCGAACCCGATGGAGATGCTGACACGTGGCAACTCCAACGTAAGGTCGAGGGTGCTGGCGGTCGGATGCACGCCGTGACGATTCGCTTCAGCGTCGCGAAGGCTGTGGCAAGAGAACCCCGCAACGCAGGAGCAACGCCCTACGGCAAGCACGCTGCGCGAAACGTCGGTGTGAGTCTCATGCGAGCCGGGCGCGAGCTCGAGCTCGAACAGTCCTTGGCAATCGGCTACCAACCGTGGGAACGGTGGTGGGGTGTCGAAGTCGACTTCCCACCCGCGCTGGACGAGGTGTTCGGTGTGACCAACAACAAACAGTCGGCGCGAAACTTCAGTGAAATAGCCTCTTCGACTGACGACATTTTCAACACGAGGTCGCTTAGCAGCGCGGACATCAAGGCGGAGATGGAGGAGAACGGTGATCCCGCTGCTGTTCTCGTCGAAGTCATCCAGGACATACAACGCCGACTGCGTGTGATCAGGAAGGTTCTTGAAATACAGCCAAGGGGACGACGGAGGTAGAAGAGCCAGGAAGGTGGCGACTCCCTTGACCCAGAAGCAACCGAAGTTGCCATGAACTTGTGGGCAGACAGTCGTTGGGGGCGAGAGCCACAAATTGGGAAGACCTGCCTGAACGTGAACTCGTGAAGCTCTTCAGTAGTTGCTCTTTCGGTGGATTGACGCAAGCTCAGGTACGAGTCAAACCGTTCCGGTTGCGGGTGAGGCTCTAGGCCGTCAGCGACCCGCTAGGCCCGCCAACGGCGAGCGATTGCTCGGTACCGAGACACACAGTGATCTCCTCCATCCGACCTATCAAGAATCGTCTGCTGATCCGGCGAACGTGATCTTCTATCATTGCCAGATCGTCTCTAGCCGGTAGTTTCACGTACGCGAGCTGAGTCCGTGCCGTTGACCGAGTTCGAGCGCCGGTATGAGGTCTTGCCGTTGCGGCTTGATTGTTACACAATGACGGTCCAGAAGCTTTCGACCAGGTCGCTAGACGAATCCGTTCGATTCGCGGCATAATACTCAGCATCACAGCGTAACGCGCACAACGATATACGTGACTTGGCAGGCTTCGTTCGTCGGCTTGATTCGTGCGTGCGGCGGGGTGCAGTCGCAAAACGTATCGGCGGAAGGAATTGGTTATGTCGGGTGCAACCGGATGGACTACCCAACGGCAACGCACGGCTATTGGCCGTTCCGGCCTCTCGATGCCTCTCCGGCAGGCTCTGTTGGATGACGTCTTGACGCAGGACTACACCGTTCTCGACTACGGATGCGGCCGCGGTCAGGATGTCCGCAGACTCGAGCAGATGGGCATCGAGGCACACGGGTGGGACCCCTTTTTCTCGCCAGATAATCCGTTGGACGAGCACGACGTCGTCATGCTCACCTACGTGCTGAACGTCATTGAAGACCCGAAGGAGCGGCGGCAGGCGCTGTCGACTGCATGGCAGCTCGCTGGAAAGGCGCTTGTCGTCAGCTGCCGGATGGATTGGGAACAGCAACCGCTCCGAGGTCATGCTGCCGGAGACGGACTAGTCACAAGTCGTGGCACATTCCAGCACTTCTACAGCGCACGCGAGCTGCGATCTTTGGTCGAGAATGTAACGAATGGGTACTGTGCGTCCCCCGTGCCTGGGGTAGTTTATGCCTTCCGCCGCGAGGAGGACCGCCTGGCATATCTTGCTCGCGGCACTATTTCCGAATTCAATTGGACAGACAGCGCAGACTATGTATCGGCGCTTGCTGAAGTCGTTTCCTTTACCGAGAAGCGTGGAAGAGTTCCCATGTTCGAGGAAATTCCCACGGACGTAGTTCCACTGCTTGGAAAAATCTCCCACTCCACGCTGATTCGCCTGATCAAAAAAGGTGCAGATCCAAATAAGGTCGCAGAGGGTGTCAAAAGGACAACTCTCGACACACTTCTGTATCTCGGCACATCAATCTTTAATGGACGTACGCAGCTAGTTGATTTGCCAGTTTCGATTCAGGCAGATATAAAGAACTGCTTCCGTAGCTATCAAGAGGCATGCGCACGGGCGGATAGGCTGCTACTAAAAATTCGCGACGACACCTACATTCGGGGCGCAATGCGGAATTCCGTCGGAAAATTGACCGCGACGGCACTCTATGTGCATCAACGAGCGACTCCCTCCATGCCCGTGGTTCTCCGCCTCTACGAGCATTGCGGCTTCGTCGCAGCCGGCAGGCCTGAAGGATGGAACATTCTCAAGTTGGATCATCGTGGTCGACGGGTCTCGTGGTCGTCATACCCGAAATTCGATTCGGATCCACATCCAACTCTGAATTGGACTTATGGCGTAGACATGACGTCACTCGAGAGCCAATACCAATCTTTCGCTGACAGAGCGAACAAGCCGCTGTTACATCGCAAGGAAGAGTTTCTGGCCGCAGACGATCCTGTGGCCCCAAAGTATCGACGACTCACGGCGGCGGAGGTACGTGCCGGGCTCTATAGCGAACCCACACGTATCGGCCTCGAGGTCGGGTGGGCTGCCGAATTGGAGCGTTGCGGCGTCGCACTCAAGGGCCATCGGCTTGTGAAGAGGCCCTCACCAGCTCGAAGCGACACCTGAGGAAGGGTCTGCTGCACGATCGGGCGACCGGTTCGGTTACGCAGGCTCAACAAGGGCCCGTGGAGGTCGATCGGTGACCTCGAAATCGCGGTCGCCGATTACATCGATTGGTTCGGTCCGCCGTTGGCCCTCGACGAGGTCAGGATGGCCGCACCCGCCGATGTCGAACAGCCCTACTAACATTCAGGGAACCCCGGAACCCCGGAACCCCGGAACCCCGGAACCCCGGAACCCCGGAACCCCGGAACCCCGGAACCCCGGAACCGCTGAGCGGGTCATCGAGAGCCTCTACTGATCCTGGGGTAATCCCCTACAAACTAGCCTTACGTCTGGCATTGGGCCGCTCGAGGCGGAGAAAGGCGGATCGCGAGCATCGACGAATACGACATCGAGGCCTTCCTCGACGAAGCAACCTCCACGAACAGGATCGATTGGACACCTCCGGATGGAGGGCCTGTCGCGGTCAATCTCCCTCGTGTGGAATCTACTTGGGGATCGAACGTGCTCGAAGTATCGCGGGCGTCGGCGGACTCGGCCCCGACCATGGAGGGCCTTCGCAAGCGGTGGGACCGACCCGCGAGTCCAGTGCGACTCGTTGTTGGCTACCCGACGCCCATTGAATGGCAGGTCACCGTCTGCGGCCCCGATGAGGGCCGAGCGGCGATTTCCGGACCGTATCTGCAGCAGGTCGAGTTAGCTGCGACCGTGGCTCCTGCTGAACAGAAATGGGCTGGCGTGAAAGGTGCGATTGCCGAGCTACTGGTATCAACCAAGGTTCAGCCAGCCGCCCGCCTCACAAGCCAAGTGCTGATTGCCTCCCGCGAGTTGCGCTGCGGCGTCCTCGCACGTACCGATCGGGGGCAGCCAGCTCCGCCGGTCAGGAGGTCGTCGGAAAGGCTGGCCATGGCCTGATTCCATCTCGTCTGCTGGGGCGCGATCAACCCGCAGACGGTCAACGACGCACCTAGTAGGAGGAGACGACCGAATGACGTTTGATCCCAAGTTGTCAGTCACCGAAGGCCTCGATCACCTTGCCGAACGACTTGATCCGATCATCACCGCCAAGTTCGAGGCCGACGTGGGAAGCCATCCATGGACGGTGATTCTGGATCAACTGGACCAGATTGCGGGCAGGCCGCGGAAGGTGTACAGCACGACTGACCTTCAATCGCAGTTGAAGATTCTCACGCGACGCCTTGGAAACCTGGGGTTCCCGTTCGACGACAACAGGCAGACTGTCGGAACGCTTGGACGCGAGTTGACTATCGTGCGCAATTCCCGTGCACATGGTGACCCGTTCACCTGTCTTGACGCTTGGAGGGCGCATGACTACGCCGTACGCCTTCTGGAACACTTCGGCGACGCTACGGGGTTGGTCAAGGCGAACGAACTTCGGCAGTGCGCCCTCATCGCGTATGTCGAGGAGCAGGGCATCGCTCCGGTTCCAGTGCCGGTTTCGTCCGCCCCGCAGAAGGAGTCAGAGGAAGAAGAGCCAGCCCCAGCCGCGGTCAAGTCAGACGCGGACGATGAACCGGAGGTGGTGACCCCAGACCCGGAGGTCTATTCACGCGAACCGTCTGACCAGGTCAGCGTCGTCGGTGACAGCCGCCTCGAGTTCGAGCCCTGGGAACTAGTGCCGATCGGCGACATAACCGTGCTTGACGACCTCCCAAAGGTCGCCGCAAAGCAGAAGGTTCGCGCGGTCGCGGTAGAGATCGTAGAGGCCGAAGGTCCGATTTGCATGGACCGGCTCGCACAGCTAATCGCCGCCTCCTTCGGCCTCCAGAAGCTCCACGCCAATCGGGCCGCCAAGATCATACGTCAGGTCAAGGCCGCTGGGTTCGTCATCGACGAGGCCAAGTTCGTGTGGCCCGCGGACGTTGACCCAGAGGTGTGGGCTGAGTTCAGACCGAACACTAGCCAGGTTGATCGCCCTTTCCTGCATGTCAGTCCGGTTGAGATCGCCAATGCCATGAGGTTCCTTCAGCGACGCACGCCAGGAATCAGCGAGGCCGATCTCGACAGTGAAACGTTGCGCACGTTCGGCCGCAAGAGGCGTACCAAACAGTGTGCGGCGCACTTGGTCAAGTCCAAAGCGCTGTTGTAGGTCTCGTTCGGAGGATGCGAACACGCTGGCATTCGGCCAATTCGCAATGAGTCGACAGAATTCCGGATAAAGTCCAGTGTTCTTGGTGGTCGGTTGGACTATTGACGCGATGAACTGGCCAGTCCCGGGGTGTGATCTCGTGCTCGGGTTCGGTAGCGGCGTCGAGACGGCAGGTCCCCGGTAGTGGGGGACCCGCCGTTCACGAACAGCTCGTTGCGCTACGGGCGAATCAGGCCGGCGTACATCGCGCTTCAGCGATCCACCGTCGGACCTTGCCTGTATAACCAGACAGCTACCTCCTGTTGGATGGAGGGCCGAGGGGAGGGCACGTGGAAGATTTTGGAGATGCGCTGTTCGATGCCGTCGAGAGGGCGGTGCGAAGTGGTGAGCGTGAACTGGATGACTTCGACGGGATGATTGGGTCTCTCCTCGAGGATCTCGAGGAGGTCACGGGGTTGGAGGTCGCGCCAGAATCCGGTCTCGGGGGTGAACTCGTCCGGGTAGCCGAAGGGTTCGGCGAGACACTCCGTGCCCACCTGGCCAGGCAACGTGATGCACTGTCCACCTTCAATGTCGCGTTCTTCGGCAGGACGGGCACAGGTAAGAGCACGCTCCTTTCTGCGTTCGGTCAACTCGACGGCGAATATGTGTCGCCGGGCGAGAGTGACTGGACCACGGGCGTCACGGAGATCGCATGGCGTGGATGCAGATTATGGGACACACCGGGCATCAACGGCTGGGGCCGCACACAGTCGCGCGCCGAGCTCGAGGAAACCGCCCGGCGTGCCGTTGAGGTCGCCGACACGGTGCTGCTGTGCTTCGACACCCAGAGTCAGCAGGCATCGGAGTTCGCGAGGGTCGCCGAGTGGGTTCGCGAGTATGGAAAGCCCGTTGTGGCGGTCCTGAACGTGCGCAATCTGCGGTGGCGACATCCTGCGAGAGTTGCGAGTGAATCGGCGCGGCAATCGCTGTCGCGGAGTGTGCGTGAGCACGTCGGCAACATTCGGACCGAGTTGGCCAAAATCGGCCTGCCCGATACGTCCATTGTCGCCGTCCAGAGTCGGCGCGCGTTGTTTTCTCGTGCCGCTACACCCTTCAAAGGGCCAGCGGCGGCAAACTTCGAGTCGGACCGCGAACGGTTCGGTGTCGACTACCTGTCTCGCTGGTCAAACTTCGCCGTGCTCGAAGAACTGATCGCTGCCTCGATCGATGAAGGCGGGGCAGAGCTCCGTAAAACCGCGCTACGTGAGGGGCTGCGCGGAATGCTTGATACCAAGGCCGACGAACTCGATCTGCTGACACGAGACATCGACCTACGAATCGCTGCGAACGAGCGGCGCATCGAGGACCTTCTCGACGTGCTGGGATACATCGAGGGAACCGACCGGAAGAAGTACCTCGGCAGCAACGGGACGGACCTGCTCACCGCAGTGGAGGCGGCGCGTGGAGTCCGTTTCACATCCGACCTCGAGGGCCGTCTCGATAGGTATGTGGGCGACCTACTGAGATCACACTTATCCGGGCCGCGCGAGGATTCCCTCGGAAAGGCTGACGAGTTGGTGGACTCCGCATTCAGCGATGGCACGCTTGTTGATGAGAGCGGGTTCGAAAGGACCGTCTTCAGGAAGGAGGACATCGAGGCTGGCATATTGGAAGTGTTCAGGTCGGCATCGGCGTTCCTCTGGCGGGAACTGCAAATCTCCGGGCCTGCCGTGGCCCCCGTGCCCGAACAATCGACCGAGTCAGCGACGCTGGATGGCCGGGCAGGTCGAAAGAAGCGCAACGTTGGGCAAGCGATGAAATCCTGGGGTCTGGCCACGGGTGCTCTAGCTGGGGTTGCCGCAGTTCCTGCGGTGGTGAACATTTGGAACCCAGCTGGGTGGGCTTCGACCGCCGCCGTGATCGCGCTGGGTGCGGTCTCGGAGCTGAGCAAGAATCTCGGCTCGCGCGCTGCGGAGAGTGCAGAACGGCAGAGCACAGCAGCAAAATCCTTGGCCGTGCGCGAATGTAGGGGAGCGGTTCACCAGACCTACGACCGGATGGAACGAGAGATGCTAGCGGAGGGTAGAGAGCTGGCATGGCAGGAGGCTGCGCCGATTTTCAGGGAGACGGCGACGGAGGCTGTCGCGTTGCGAAGGAATCGGTCGGCTTTGGGGAAGCTGACACTCCTCCTCCGACAAGCATCATCGGCGATACCGAAATCGGATGGCGCCGAGATCGTTGTCGCGCGGGCACGCGCCCGTGTACTGGAACAGCATCTGGCCCTACAGTCAGGCGCGTTCGCAATGCTCGGCTCAAGCGACTCAGCGTTCGGTCGTCGCGTGTGGTTGGGGGAAGATTGGCTCGAAGATGCCGGCACCTCGACCGACGAAGACGCAACGGATCAGCAGCATCAGTTGATATTCACCGAGCAGAGTGCGGCCGATCGAAGTGATCTCGGACGGGCTCTGGGCCGTGCATGGGGCACCTCACACGCCGCGGTCGTAGATCTGGCTCGTGTGATCGAGGCTTTCATCGCGAGCGATTCGCGGATGATTGGGCAGGTCGGCGACTTGCGTGACCGGCAGGACGAGAAGCCGACCGTCGCTGTTCTGGGTGATTACAGCTCGGGGAAATCCAGCCTGGTCAAGCGACTTCTGGTGGAGTTGGGTGCAGGGGTTCCAAAACGACCTGCACATACGGGGTAGTGCCGCTACAGACACCGTGCATACCTACGAGTTGAGTTGGGTTCGACTTCGCGACACCCCGGGTCTCCAGAACGGCAATAGTGACCACGATGAAGTTGCGCTAAACGCCGCGACCAGCGCCGCACTGGTGTTGATCGTGCTGCACGTCAACCTACTCATCGGAGATATGTCGCTGCTCGAGGCGATGGCCGGGGGAACGGAGCGCACTGTTGCCAAAGGGGGCCGGATAATCTATCTGATCAACCGGTGCGACGAGTTGGGTGTTGATCCTCTCGTCGCGCCTGAGGACTTCCTCCTGCTGAAGCGTCGGAAGGAAGCTGAGCTCGTAGCAGCGCTGCGATCGCGTGGCATCCAGGTGGATCCAGTTCAAGTGCATACCTTGTCAGGTGACCCGTTCGGGGAGGTAGGTGCGCGGACAGACGTGAGTCGCGCGGACTTCAGTCAACATCGCGATTGGGATGGAGCTGATTCACTGGTGCGGGTTCTCGACTCGTTCTCCGCGGAGCAAGGGCGTGCAGGTGCCGCGGGTGCACGCCTCGATGCGGCATTGAGCGCCCTGCTTCATGCGCGTGTTCAGATCGGGAAGACGTTGCGGGAACTTCGATCAGAAACTGAGGCACTAACCTCGCTGCTGCAGTCGGTCGAGAACAGCGAGCAGGACAGTCGACTGCTGGAGTCATCGATTCGTGAGCGTGTGCGTCGCACTGTTGATCCGCATGCGAGCAAGGCCCGAGAGGAAGTGCACAACGCGGGTCCGGCGGAAATCCACAAGCTGGTTTCAACGTCGAACGCGTGGTGGGAGGACGGCAAACTCCAGTCGGATATCGAACAAGTCGTGATCGACTCGTTGAGAGATATTGAGCAGTGGGCTCGAGTTCACTCGTCGGTCATCGGCCGTGAAATGGAGTCCTGGAGCTTCAGGGCCACGGCATTCAAAACCGAGGATCGTTTCGCGGGACCACAGACTGCGGAGATGGCTGTTGGCAAATGGATCGCGCGCGCCGCCAAGGAGGGCTCGAAGGTCGCGAAGGCGATTGCCAAGCGCGACACCGTTTACGGGATCGGCAAGGCGATCGGAGTGAAATTCAAGCCTTGGGGTGCGGTCAAAGCGGCCGGTAGGGTGGCTAAGGCCGCTCCGATCCTGGCTGCGGTCGGGGTGGCCGCCGACGGCTACGCAATGGTCAAAGACGAGAGTGCCAAGAAGGACCGCGAGAAGTACCGCGCCGATGCGGCAAACTTCATTTCCCGTAATGAGGCCGACCTAGTGAGTCGCGTGTTGAGCGGAGATGCCAACGACGGCCCGTTGCCCCTTCTCCAGGAGTGTGTGTGCGCGCTAACTGAACACAAGAGTGATCTCGAGCTCCAACAGTCGGTGGCGATGGTCGAGATCGAAGCTCAGGAGAAGTTGCTCTCGGGCATCGAGCACTTGCTGGCTGAGGGCGAGAATCTGCGTCACCAAGAAGGAGATTTGGAGTGACGAAAGTGGACGTGCAGCAGGTGAAGGAATGGCTCGATGCACTGCCGAGTGGAGCACGTGCCCGTGACTACAGCGAGCAGTGGAACGAGTTCAGTTCGATATCCGAGCCTTTGGTCACGGTCTTCGGATCTTATGACACCGGAAAGAGCTCGTTGATTCGCCGAATTCTTGTGGATGGTGGTGTAACAGTGCCAGATTGGCTGACCATCAGTGGACGGCACGAGACGTTCGACGTCAACCAAGTGGAGTGGGCCGGCTGCCTTCTGCGAGACTCGCCTGGGCTCGCGGTCGGGGCGGAAGACGTGCGTGGCGAATCGAACACGAGACTCGCTCGGGAAGCCATCAACCTAACCGACATTGCCGTCGTCACGGTTTCCCCTCAGTTGGCGACCGGTGAACGCGATGTAGTCGAGGAGATCATCGGTCGTGGCTGGACCGGAGAGAGTCTGTGGTTTGTGATCTCGCGTTTCGATGAAGCGGGGGTCGATCCGGACGACGATCTTGACGGGTATCGGCAGCTAGCAGGCCGGAAGATCGAGGAACTCAGGGAATCTCTGGGCTTTTCGTCCGACTATCCCGTTCACGTGGTGTCGCAGGACTTCGCCCAGTTCGCGGGCGCGTCGAGAGACGTGGAAGCAGGTATTTGGGACGACTCGCGCGAGTGGGACGGCATGGATGCCCTGGAGCGCGAACTCGAGCGAGTCGGAGAGCGGGGTGTCGCTGCCATCAGAGGAGCGACGGAGGAGCGATACTGGCGCAATGTCGCTCGGAGTGTGACGGAGAATCTGAAACTCCAGTTGGCGGAGTCGAATAGCCTCCTCGTCGCAGCCGATGAGGCCACGGTTCGGCACCAGCAGTCGGTCACAGCACTTGGCAGCGTTGACAGCGCGGCCAGAGCGGACTTGCATGGCGTGTTGGGGCAATCGGTCAGGATGGCATTCGCTGGCGGATCGCGGAACGTAGAAGAAGTTGTGGCGGACCTGCAGTCGACGCTGGACAACTGGTATCAAAAGCACTATCGAAACCTCGAACGGCTTCTGCAGGACGTGACGAAGTCCTCTGAGCGGCAGAAGAAGCAGCTCTCATGGAAAAAGCTCGAGGAGGTCGCGTCGGCACTTCGCAACGGAAGCGACCCCGCTCCGGCCGCCCGGATCGAGGCGATTGCTCCGGTTGTGGACAAAATCGGCACCTCGCTGGTCGAAGCGCTACGCGAGTACGAACGCCGCGGACCGGCCGGTACGGCCGCGAGAGGCGCCGTAGGTGCCGCGAGGATTGGCAAATCCGGCCGGGAGGCTCTGTCGCTTGGGGATCGTGTTCAAGTCGCTGCCGCAGTGTTGCCGATCGCCGTAGAGATAGTCGGAATGATTGATGAACATCGAGCCAAGCGAGAATCTGAGGAACAGGAGCGCTCGGCCGTCCAACTTCAGGCGGACAAGCTCGTCAATGAAGCCAGTAATCTTGCGCTCGCCGGGTGGACGCAGGTGGTCGCCGAGACGCGGAACGAGATCTCCGATATCGATGGTGTAGCACAGGCTCTACTCTCCGACGGACTGCGTGACTCTGTTGAGAAGATTCGTGCCGGGATCGCTGAAGGAGATCGAATACTAGATGGTGGTGTCCGCGCTTCCCCTCTGATCGGTACGATCGATCGCCCGAACACGGATGGTTGAACATGAGAACATTGGGCATTGATCTGGCCGCCGAGCCCGTGAAAACGGCCGTCGCGTGGGTCGATTGGAGCCAAGACTCCGCTCGTGTGGTTGGCCTCCGGCTCGGTGCGACCGACGAGCAACTAGTCGAGGCGGTCGTCGGCGCCGACAAGTGTGGGATCGACGCACCTTTCGGGTGGCCCGATGCGTTCGTCGACTTCGTGTGCGCTCACCGTGCGCGACAACCCCGTCTCGAACTCGAGTTGGGGAGTAGAGCGGGCCGGCTCCCCCTGGTTCGCCGGCGTACCGATCGTGTTGTCCACGAGTTGACCGGGGTCGTGCCGCTCAGCGTCTCGGCTGATCGGATTGCGCACGTCGCCCTCCGGTGCGCCGGATTGCTGGCGCGACTCGATGCGGCGGGCATTGACGTCGATCGTGTCGACGGTTCAGTGGTCGAGGTCTATCCGGCGGCGGCGCTGCAGCAGTGGGGCTGCCGGTTCCGTGGATACAAGGGATCGGCCAATCGGGCGGCTCTGGTCGACATGGTCGCGCACTTAGCCGAGCAGATGGGACGCTTGGACTTCGGTGCCTTCCGGGGGACCTGTGAGGCGTCGGATGACGCATTCGACTCGGTCGTTGCGGCGGTTATCGCCCGAGCAGCGGCCCTCGGGCGAACGTGTGGGCCGGAAGAACCGGACCGGGGCGTGGTCGGACGTGAGGGCTGGATTCACCTGCCGGAGGGAACGCTCTCAGGGCTCGTATCGCCCTGAGTTGGCTCCCTGTCACGGGATCTCGGGCGCGCTCCTGACGCGGTTGACTCGTGGTTGCCGGAGAATTGCGTGAATGCAACGCCTGCATCTCGTAGCGGATGTCGTTGGTAGTGAACGAGAATGCGTCACTGCCGCTTGCTGCCGCGCCGGCAAGTCCGAGTACGGCAGGCCGGTCCCGTTCAATCTGTAAGCATCCCAGCCGCTCCGGCTGACAGCTCGGCGTCTGCTCCACGGCAGAACAGTTCGGCCGGCCGCCCGGCCCCGCTGCTCGACATCTGTCCGGTTGCCTGGATCGCGTCGATGACGAGTCGCCGGAACGAATCCTTGGGTAGTGGCCGGTCGAAGACGGTCTCGTACAGGTGGCGGAGTTCGAGCACGGTGAAGGTGTTGGCGAGCAGCCCAGATGGGTCGACCCGGCGAGCGTACCGGGCACGTAGATCGTCGACCGCGCGCGAGACCATGTCGGCGTGGTCGAAGGCCATCGTCGCCGTCGCCGTCCTTCCGTCGATGCGGACCAGCGTGGCGTCGGTCGGAAGTTGGTCGCGGCGCAGTGTCGCACGGTGCGCCATCGACAGCACCCATCCGCGTGCGTCGCGTTCGGGGGAGTCAAACATCGCGAGCTGATGGAAGTCGGTGCCGACCAGTCCGGCCTTGGTGCGCAGAGCGCGTTCGGCCGCGTCGGCCAGCCGCTCGCCGGGGCGTAGGAAGGAACCCGGAAGTGCCAGAGCGTCATCGGGTCTTTCGACAACCAGGACGTGGAGCTGGCCGGCATGCACGGTGAGGACCGCCACGTCGACGGCTACGGACGGCCGGGGGTAGTCGGTGAGCGCCTTGCCGTCGGCATCGCGCCACTCGGTTGGTGCGGCGTGTGGAGTCACCCTTGCAGATTAGCGCAATGGTGATCTAATGTTTAGAGCGAATGCGATCTAAAGGGGGGTTCTGTGAGGTTGTCCGAGGAACGAACCGACCGTGGCGCGGGAGTGCTCCTCGCGACCGCGGCCGGTGATGCGCTCGGTGCCGGCTACGAGTTCACGACGCCGGGTCCCGATGTGGCGATCGAGATGATCGGTGGAGGAATCGGTTCGTTCGCCCCAGGTGAGTGGACCGACGATACGTCGATGGCGATCGCGATTGCGGAGGTTGCCACGACCGGCGTCGACATATCCGGTGGCCCGGGGTTGGATGCGGTTGCGGCGCAGTTTGTTCGGTGGTATGAGTCGGGGCCGCCCGACATTGGGATCCAGACGTCGGCAGTTCTGTCGAACCGGCCCGCGTCGGCTGACGAGATGCGGCAGATCGCCTGGGCTCTTCCGGGGCGCAAGGGAGGCAACGGGTTGCTCATGCGGACCGCCCCGGTCGCGCTGGCCTACCTCGGCGACGTTGACGGGTGTCTGCGGGCGGCGCGGGCGATCAGTTTGCTCACCCATCACGACGAACGTGCTGTCGAGGCGTGTGAGATGTGGACCTACGCTATCCGTCACGCAGTTTTACACGGCACGTTCGACGGTGTACGCGAATACCTCGCGGAGGCCACGGCGTCGGCGCGTGAGTACTGGGCGCCTCAACTCGACCTCGCCGAACGGGGCGCACCGGCGGACTTCCCGAACAACGGATGGGTTGTCCATGCGCTGCTGACCGCGTGGTGGGCCATCACCACCACGGACGCGTCGGGGCCCGAGCACCTCGAGCAGGCACTGGAGCGGGCGGTGCGTGCCGGTCACGACACCGATACGACTGCAGCGATTGCCGGAGGGCTACTCGGGGCGCGGTGGGGTGCATCGGCGGTCCCGGCGCGCTGGCGCCGGATGTTGCACGGCTGGCCCGGCTACCGTGCGGAGGATCTGGTGCGTCTGGGTGTGCGCACGGCGTGGGGAGGCGACGATCGCGAGGGGTGGCCGTCGTCGCCCACCGTCGACTACGGGCGCTACGACACCGGACGCCGCGCGGTGCACCTGCATGACGACGGCGTCGTTCTGGGGGGAGCGGACCTACTAGTCGACGACCGGTTCGACGCCGTTGTCAGCCTGTGCCGCACCGGTACCGCCCCGGTCGCCGGTGAGCACATTCCGTTCTGGCTGATCGATGCCGGCGAGGAACGCAACCCGAATCTCGAATTCGTCATCGGCGATGCCGCCCGAACCGTGCTGCGATTGCGGCAGCAGGGGCTGACCGTAGCGCTGCACTGCGTCGAGGGACGCAGCCGCACCCCCGCGGTGGCTGCGCGTTATTCGATGCTGTTGGGGCACAACCCCGATGACCTTCTCGAAGCAATGCCCTGGGCGCGCCCGAACCCGCGGCTGTGGAAGGTCGCCACCACACCGAAGGAGTCCGCATGACCGTCATCGAAATCGCACACGGTGACATCACCCGGCAGAGGGTGGACGCCATCGTCAACACCGCCAACTCGTCGCTACTCGGCGGCGATGGGGTGGCCGGCGCAATCCACCAAGGTGGGGGACCGGCGATCCTCGAGGCGTGCCGGACCCTTCGGGCCAC
Source organism: Rhodococcus sp. WMMA185 (assembly GCF_001767395.1). Classification (NCBI taxonomy): domain Bacteria; kingdom Bacillati; phylum Actinomycetota; class Actinomycetes; order Mycobacteriales; family Nocardiaceae; genus Rhodococcus; species Rhodococcus sp. WMMA185. The sequence continues at coordinate 1,571,711 of NZ_CP017014.1, forward strand.
GTCGTTGCCTGACGGGCTCGCCGAGGGCGCAGCCGTTGCGACGACGGCGGGAGAGCTGCATGCGACGTGGGTGATCCATACTGTCGGGCCACGGTATTCGTCGAGCGAGGACCGCAGCGAGGTGCTGCAGTCGTGCTACCGGCGCAGCCTCGCTATCGCCGACGAACTCGGCGCCGAGACGGTCGCGCTCCCGCTCATCTCTTCGGGCAGGTGGCCGAAGAGGGACGCCGTGACGCAGGCCGTCGCCGCCATTCGGGCCGCGCGGACGAACGTCCGCGTCGTGAAATTCGTCGTGTACGACCGTGCAGTTGCCGATCTCCTGCGCCGCGCGGTCGACCTGTTCAGGCCGTTCACGCCCTCGGTCGAGGGCCGGCCCGCCGTCGGCCCGCTCAGCGAGCGACGCGACGCGCCATCGACCGCGCTGACAGTCGACCAGACCGAGGACGATGAGGACGATCCGGGCCTCCCGCCGGCCCTGATGGCACTGATCCACCTCGATCCGGGCGGGCACGGATTGCTCACTGCGCACGAGGTCGCGACGGTGTGTGGCCATGACCGGGACGCAGTCCTCGAGTATTTGAAGATCACGCAGGAACGAGAGATTGAGTGGCGGAAGTCCGCGGAAACAGCAATCGGTGAGGGTGATTTGGAGGAAGCCGATGCGTGTGAGTACGAGTTGCGGGCCTGGGCGCGGACGTATCAATCGCTGCGGTCGGCACTGCGGGTGATCGCCCTACCTGATGCCACACGGGCCGCGGCCAAGCAATCACCGGCGCCGTGACACCATGCGCCCGGCGCTGCGCCCAGACGACGACGGCGCGATCATGGCTGGTCACGAATTCTGGGTGGTCCTGGACGACGCCGCCCGCACCATGCCGCGATTGCGGTAGCAGGGGCTGACGGTGGTGATGTACTGCGTCGAAAGACGCAGCTGTACCCCCGCACCGTTCTCGATGCTGCTGGGGCGCAATGAACGACACAGAGGCGATCGGCTGGACTCGCCCGAACCCGCGGCTGTGGAAGGTCGCTACCACACAAAGGAGTACGCATGACCGTCATCGAAATCGTGCGCGGTGACATCACCCGGCAGAGGGTGGACGCGATCGTCAACGCCGCTAACTCGTCGCTACTCGACGGCGGCGGTGGGGTGGACGGCGTAATCCAACGGCGCGGGGGACCGGCCATCCTCGAGGAGTGCCGGACCCTACGGACCACGACGTTGCCGAATGGGCTCGCCGAGGGAGCGGCCGTTGCGACGACGGCGGGAGAACTGCCCGCGAAGTGGGTGATTCACACCGTTGGGCCCCGGTACTCCCGGCAGGAGGACCGCAGCGAGGTGCTGCAGTCGTGCTACCGGCGTAGCCTCGCCGTCGCCGATAAACTCGGCGCCGAGACGGTCGCGTTCCCGCTCATCTCGTCGGGTACGTTCCGGTGGCCGAAGGGTGATGCCGTGACGCAGGCCGTTGCCGCCGTCCGAGCCGCTCGGACGAATGTCCGCGTCGTGAAGTTCGTCGCGTACGACCGTGAGGTCGCCGACCTCTTGCATCGCGCGGTCGGCCGGTTCAGCGTTCGCAACCCCAACGTCGGCAACCGGGCGCCCGACAGCCCTCTCCGCAATAGAGACGATGTGCCGTCGAGTACACCGACGTACGCCGGCAGCCGAGACGATGCGGAGGATGAGAACGAACAGGATTTTCCGCCGGCCCTGTCGACACTGGTCCACCTCGACTCGGAGGGGTACGGATCGCTCACTGCGCATGAGGTTGCGTCGGTGTGCGGCCACGACCGCGACGCGGTCCTCGACTACCTGCAGATCACGAAGGAACAGGAGATCGTCTGGCTCGAGTCCGCGGAAACAGCTCGCGGCAAGGGTGATTCGGAGGAAGCCGACGTGTGTGAAATCGAGGCGCGGGCCTGGGCACAGACGTATGAGTCACTGCGGTCGGCATTGTGGCTGATCGTGCTACCGGACGTAACGCGTGAGGCGCCGGTCGCGGCCAAGCACTCACCGACGTCTCGGCTCTTGCCGAGGATGCGCCCCGAGTAGATCAACGGGACGTCGTCGTCCCCCACTGCTCCAGAGGAACGTTTTCGACCGGCGGTAGATCAAGGAAACACCATATGACACAGAGCCCTGCGCGGACCGTGGTCTTCGACATGGACGGCACGCTGGTCGATACCCGCTCGATCGTGCATCACCTGTTCGAGGAGCCCCGCAACTACGACGACTTCTACACGTTCGGCGAGTTCTGCCCGCCAAACAAGTCCGTCCTCGCGATGGCAGAGGGGTTGCATGAGCGCGGATACGAGGTCGTCATCGTCACCGGTAGGGACGGGGCGTGGGTCGGTCAGACCGAACGCTGGCTCGCCAAGCACTTCCCCCAGCACGCCGGACTGTACATGCGCCGGAAAGGTGATCGGCGTCCGGGGCATGTCGTAAAGGAGGAGATCCTGATCGAACTGCTCGAGGCCTGCAAAGAGATTCTTTTCGCCGCCGATGACGATCCGAGCATCCTCGAGATGTGGGAGCGCAACGGCATCAACACGATCCACGTAACCCGATAGGGAGCGACCGTGAGTGGACCGGAAGGATCCCTGGCAGACCATTCCTTCCATGTCTTCCCCACTCGGACGTGCACGAGAGCGCGTAGCCCTCTGGATTTTTGAGTCTGGGCCCGACCTCCAGTGCGTTGGGCGTGCTGCTAGGTTGTCCGCCGGGGTGACCGATCCGAGGGGGCTGTTGATTGAACGTTGATGTCGAGATGCTGCGGGGGTTCGCGGACGCGGTGAGCGGGGTTTCCGAATCGATTGCCGGGATCGACGTGAGTTCCCCGTTCGCGGATTCTGAGGTGGCGTTGCCGGGAACCGAGTTCGCGAAGGTCTGCGTGGCCGGCGTCCAGGAGACTTCCGCGGCGTTGAGGAACCTGCACCTCCGGCTGACAGAGGTGTCAGAAATCGCAAAGGGCACAGCAGGAAAGTACGAGGTGTCCGAGACCGACTTCACCGGCATGTTGCGTGCCATGGATGTTCCGTCGTGAGCCCGACCGTTCCCGAGGTGATCCGGTGGACGCCCGAATCGCTGCGAGCGACCGCCGAGAGCATCGATCGGATCGCCGTCGACCTCGACGAACGATTCGCGGGCCTGATGATCGAGCAGGATGCGCTCGCCGAAACGTGGAGCGGCGCCGCGGCCAACGCCGCGGCCATGCGCGTGGTTCAGGAAAAATCGTTGGGCAGCGCAGTGGCAGGTGCCCTGGCGGATGTCGCCGAACAGTATCGGGGTGCGGCCGGAATCGTCGACGGTGCGCGGTCGCATCTGGTGTCCGTCGTTTCCGACGCGCGCGGACGCGGGTTCAACGTTGAGGACGACGGTTGGGTCGACCCGGCTGGGCTCATTGCCTGGCTGGTCCTAGCCCCGGAGCACACCCGCGACGCCGCCCGGTTGCGGATCGAGAAGGAAGCCGCCGAGCTCACCCTCGTCGTTGTGGATGCACTCCGACAGGCGCGCGACGCCGCCGTCGACGCCGCCAACCGCATCCAGGGCGCAATCGACGCACTGCAGCAGGCGGGGCAGGCCGCGGTGCCTGGCAATGTCGTCGACCACGGTGACGGAGGGTTCACCATGGTGCCCGACTGGCCGTCGACCATCGCCGCATCCACGATCGGGGTGATGACCGACAAGACCGGCAAGGCTCTAGAAAGTGCCGCAAAAGCTTCCGCGGCCGCCTATACCGACGATGTGGCACGGAACATCGGGCGGGGCCTCGGCCCGCTCGGTGCCGTCGTCGGTACCGTGCCCGCCATCGTGAACGACATCAAAGGTGGCATGGATCCGACCAAGGCCATCGTGTCCGAAAGCGCGGGATCGGCGGTTGGGTTAGGTGTAGGCATGGGGCTCAGCTCAGTCGCCAGCTATGCGGTGGCAGGATCCGCCCTCGGATCGGTAGTTCCAGGCGCAGGCACGGCCGCAGGTCTGGTTGTCGGTGCCGCCTTTGGGGCTCTCGCTACGTGGGGTGTGTCAAAGGGGATTCAAGCGGCGTGGGATTAGGAACCGCTCGCCTGTACAAGCTCTCGAGGAGATTGGAATGACTGATATCGATCCCGACTCTGTCACACCGCTGCGAACGCCTCTACCCGACACTGGGCTACCGTGGCGCTGGCCCCAGCCCTTGAAAATCAGCTGGCTGGTATACACCGCTTTCATAGTCGGTATTGCTGCGGTGATGGTGGTTGCTGTGATCAAGGCCGTCGACGATGACGAGCCCGGGTTGGTCGTCGGATTCGTCTCGCTCATGGTCATGCTCGGATTGACTTCCATCGGCATGTTGGGAAAGTCCGGATTCCGATCAATCGGATTGCCGAGCAGAATCATCCCCTGCGATGGCGACCGATTCGGCAAAGGCATTCAGGTCCCCAAGGAACGTCTCGAGCACGCGATACTGATCACCGCCCTTCTTGGTGCCGCGACCGCTGGCCTGACGACCGCACTCGTCTGGTACCTCGGGATCGGCGAAACCCTATTGCCCTTTGGGCGCGAAACGAACTCGGGGGCCAACTACATGGGGATCTGCGGTGGGGTCGCATTGATCGCTGCCCTGTTCCTCCTCGCCATTCGCCTGCCGACTACCGTCAGCATCTACCCGACCGGTGTCCGTCGTCGCGTCCGACAATGGCGGGGACTCTCCTTCAGGACTTACGACGCCTTCCTTCCGTGGGACGACATCGCCCAAATCTCGGCCGATGAATTGGTCGTCGGTGGTGGATGGAGTGAAACTGGCAGGCCCCGCATCAAACTGAAGTCAGCGACGCCCGTCCCTGTCGACCAGCAACTGCACTTCGATGCTGAGAACGAAATCACCCTGATGGCCTATCAACTCGTTGGCGAGCCGAATACCCTGCTCTCCCTGCTCTTATTCCTGAAGGACAATCCCGACCAGCGCGGCATCGTTGCCGGTCCCGACGCCCGTGAACTCCTCACGCCGCCACCCTTGCGCGAACGATTCCGGGTCGCCCGGCTGGCAAAGAAGGGGGCGCTTGATGCCTGAACGCCCCATCGGGTCGGACACGATGACCGTGAAGGAGTACCTCGACGCCCAACAGGTGACGTGCACGCCGAGCCAACCGGACGCCGCTGCCCCTGTGTCCGTGACGATTCCGCAACTGCCCGGTTGGGAACTCGCCCCACCCGAAGCAGTGCCTGGCGCCTACACGGTCCTCGCCAATCCCACGAACACCTCCGAGAATTGGTGCCCCAATGCCGTGCTCCTGCACGGTGAACTCTCCGCGCCTGTTGATGCCGAGCAACTGTTGACCTGTGCCTTCACCGACTCCCGGCGCCTTCCGGACTGGCGCGAAAACGAGTCGAATCGCGTTCCGTATCAGGGCCACCCATCGGCGTTTGTCCGGGGCGTCTACATCGCCGAACAATGGACTGTGTCCGCCACCACCCGGTACGTAGTAGTCACCCATGGCTCGCGGCAATTCATGACACAGCTGACGGTGACCACCCTGCTCGACCAGGCCGACGACCTCGAGGTCGACGTCACCGTCATCAACGTGGGACTGACCATCACCACCAGTTAAATCTTGCCTTGCAGGAAGCCATGCCTGGAGAGTCTGGCGATAGCCGGTTCCTTCTCGCGATGGTTGTCGTACTTCTCCATGCAGGTGGGAGACACAGCTGAGGAGATATCGGCGGAGGCGGGAGTCCGGGGAGAGCGGAGGGGAGTGGTTGGCGACCGTGAGGTATTCGCACCGACGTGTCGGTTCGGTGGTGTAACTTTCTGTCGACTGCGACACCGCAAATCGGGGGAGAGGTGGGAACGTGACGATCGATGATGAGGCTCCCGGCGCAGGTGAACGGGGGGAGATCGCCGATCTCGGCGATCTTGTGGTGGGAGATCTGATTCGTATCGACGGAATTGGTTGGCGCACACTCGTCGTGGGTCGACCGCAGCGGTACACCGATTCGTCCGGCGCGACGTTTCATGTCGTCGAGGTTGTCTTCGGCAATCAGCGTCCGAGCCGGATCATTCTGGACGCCGATTCCTTTGTGTGCCGTGTCCCGTTCCGCGGGAGCCGATACGAGCTCGAGTTCGATGTGCCTCGAGGCGATCGACGGCGGATCAGCGCACGGTTGAACGGGCGCAGGGTCGGGGAGGTGTCATGGCGTGAGAGCGACGGGGTCGTCGTGGGCATCTCGCCGGGCAGTCCACACGATCCACTGCGACGACTACTGATCTCGCGCGCCGAGGAATCGTGCCCAATCCTGCAGGTGCCGAACCCGGCGTTGCGCTGGACCCCCGATCCAGGTGATCTTGTTCCAGGTGATCTGATACTGCTCCGTGGGGTGAGACTGGTTGTGGGCTGCCCACAGTCGTACACTGATCCGGACGGTCGGAGGTTCTGGACCGTTGCTACTGAGTGCGATAGAGGGAGATTAGCGACACTGGTTCTCGATGCGGGAACGCAGTGGAACCGGAAGCTGTTCGACTCCAGTCATTATCGCTTCGAGGTGCGGAGCCGCGGCGAAGGGCTGAGGACAGCGCGGGCTGTGGCCAGTGCAGGCTCGGAGACCACTGCCGGTGAGGTGACCTGGTGGTCGGGAAACGGTTCGATCCACGGAATCAGGCCTGCGAACCCGCTGCACCCATTGCACCGGCTGCTGACGGAGTGGGTGGGTGAGCAGCCTCTACTCACACCGGACACTGACCCAGACGGGCTCGGGGATGGAGATGTGGTGCTCAGTGCGGGGCGGCAGGTAATCATCACTGGCCGTCAGGTTCGTGGCAGTACGGATCGGCAACAGAAGTTTGGTGTCGCGGTCTACCCCGTGGTGTTCGCAGATACGGGGGAAGTGTCGACGATTGCGTTGGACCTGACGGTCCCGGTGGTACGGGAGGTGTTCGACCCGAGCAGCATTCGCTTCGAGATCTCCGAGGGGAACCGCGACGAACGCACCATCGTTGCGCTCTTAGCGACGGGCGCGCGGCTCGGTACGGTGACCTGGCGGGAGGTGAATGGCGCGGTGACACACATTGAGCCGGACCATCCACGGAATCCGGTGCACCGGTTGCTGTTCGACCGGGCAAAGCAGCTGTGTCCCACGTTGCGCGGCCCGATGCCGCGGATGCCGGCGCACGACAACCCGGTCGAGAGGATCGCGGCGCGGCAGGAATTTGTGTCGTCTCTCGACGCGGGGCCGGACATCCTCGGTGCGCACTACATGACCGAGGGCACCGTGGACGGGCCGTGGAATCTGCCACCGGATGAGCGTGATGCCCTGCGGGCGGCGTGGAAATGGTGCAGGACCCAGCTGTACGTGGTGTTCTCGTTCAACGGGGAATCCGGTACAAACGTCTACACGCCGCTGGCGTGGGCGGTGCCGGAGGAGGCTCTATACCTCCCGGATGTCGCGTACGAAGGAGCGTTGGGGCGGCACCTCGAGTTGGTTCAGCGTGCCGCGGAACTCCCTTTACCCGAGTATCTCGACTGACGCTGTGCCCGGCGCGCGATCCGGGCCAGGACTCGGTACCGCGGACGTCCAGGCACTTCAACTCGTATGGCTTGTTCGACTGCAACCTGGGGTGCGGCACGATCACGCCCGCCACAAGAGCGGAAATCGCCACTCGTGTACTTCGGCCGGAGCATCCTCTCCTCGATGAGGCCGGCATCCTCGTCGTGCTGCATGTCCCACAGGCTTCCACTCGGTGCGCCTGTGGAGCCGGATTCCACGTACAGCATCGCCGTCAGCTACGACGCCGCCTCGTCTGCCAGGAGCTTCACGCGGGTGTCAGTAGCGGGGGTGTGTCCGTCTTCCCCGCTCACAGCCCAGTGCGGTAATGAACTCGGGGTGTTGCTCCACACACCCCGAAAGTTCGGCGACGGACAGCACCTGCGGCGTGCTGGTCGCGGTGGCCAGAGACTTATCTGCAGGGCGGTCAAGCAACCAATCCTTCAGCACTTGGCTTATGGATCGATCCAAGACAAATCTGTAGACGGATCCGCCAAAAGCGGACCCAGCTGTCACAAAGCGCAGTGAACAGGCAATTTAGCCCTTGGATCGATCCAAATTCTGCGCTATCGTGGGCGGAGTGCTGGTCACGGAGTAGGAAGCAGGCACAGGTCATGAAGCGAGTCACCCTGAGTGATGTCAGCCAGCATGCCGGTGTGTCTCGCTCGACGGCCTCGCTCGTGCTCAACAACAGCGCAAGTGTCGCGCCGGAAACCAGTCGGCGCGTCCGCGAGTCGATGAAGGCGCTCGGTTACGTCTACAACCGTCATGCGGCAATGCTTCGCAACCCGAGGTCGATGACTTTGGGGTTGGTCGTCACCGAAGTGCAGAACCCCTACTTCGCGGAACTCGCAATGACGCTCGAGGATGTCGCCGATGGCAGCGATTATGCGGTGTTCGTCGGCTACAGTCGGGACGACCCAGCGCGACAACGTCGATTGCTCGGCCGGTTCGTCGAGCGGAGCATCGACGGACTGATCCTCTTGCCGGCGAGCGATACTCGCGCCGACGAGATCGATGACCTACTCGCCACATCGGCAATGCCCCTGGTCCTTCTGGCGCGTCATTTCGACCTCAGTCATGACTACGTCGGCGCCGACAACGTCGAAGCAGGCCGCCTGCTCGGTGAGCATCTTCGAGAGATGGGCGTTCGAACGGTCGCCATGGTCGGCGGGCCGCAGCACACATCGGCCCGCCGCGAACGTGAGGAAGGTTTCCATGCAGCGATCGCGGGCGCGGAGATGTCCATTGTTCCCCCGGATGGCCTGTTTGGGGAGGCGACTCCCGGTGGCGGTGCCGAAGCCACCCGGCGGTTGCTCGACCGGGGAACGATCCCGGATGCAATCGTGGCCTACAGCGATATCGTCGCGGTCGGAGTTTATGCGGAGTTGAGCCGTCGAGGGCTCGAGCCGGGCCGAGACATCGCGGTTGGCGGATTCGACGACATCGCCGGTTCCGCTCATCGCACGCCACCGCTGACCACAGTCGCAACCTTCCCGACGGAAATCGGGCAAAAGTGCGGGAAACTGATTCTCGAGCGCATACGCCAGTCGCTGATCAGTCGCGGCCGTGCTGTCCGCGATTCGCGTCCGCACACCCACGATCTTGTTACGCCCGCGCTGCGGGTGCGCGGCTCCACAGCCGCGTGGCGGCCTCGCCGCTGACATCCGTCCGTCCGAGGACACGAAAACTAAATCACGCCAAGTGAGTAAGCGCTTACAGTTTGGAGTCGACTTGCATATCCCACGAGTTCTCACCCCGCGTCAGGCGGCCGATCTCGTCCATGACGGCGACGTCATCACCGTCAGCTCTTCGTCGGGTCTCGGATGCCCGGACGCGGTACTCGCCGGCCTGGGGCAGCGGTACGAGGAAACGAACTCGCCCGCCGGGCTGACCAGCGTGCATCCCATCGCCGCGGGTGACATGTGGGGTATCAAGGGCATCGATCACATCGCCCGGCCGGGGCAGCTCGCCCGCGTCGTTGCCGGTTCGTTCCCGTCCGGCCCGTCGTCCGCAGAGCCGCCCAGAATTTGGCAGATGATCGAGAACAACGAGGTCGAGGCGTACAACTTTCCGTCCGGAATCCTGTACCAACAGCACCGCGCTGCAGCGGCCAAGCAGCCCGGTGTCCTGTCCAAGGTCGGGCTGGACACCTTCGTCGACCCACGAATCGGGGCCGGTCGGATGAATGCGATCACACCCGACGCCCTTGTTCGAGTTCACGAGCTCGACGGTCAGGAGTGGCTGTTCTACGAGGCGCTGGTACCGAACGTCGCGATCATCCGCGCCACCACCGCCGACACCCACGGCAATCTGACCTTCGAGGAAGAGGCGTCTCCGCTCGGCGCACTCGATCTCGCCTATGCCGCCCACAACAACGGCGGTGTGGTCATCGCGCAGGTGAAGTACCTCGCCGAAGGCGGAAGCCTGGACCCACGGGCAGTGCACGTCCCGGGCATCCTCGTCGATGCCCTCGTGCTCGCCCCGGAGCAGCTGCAGACCACGCATACGCAATACGACCCCGCCCTTTCCGGTGGGCTACGACGACCGCTGAGCACCATCGAGCCGGTGCCCTTCACGTTGGAGAAGGTCATGGCGCGCCGCGCCGCAGCCGAACTGCAGTCCGGCGAAATCGCGAATCTCGGCTTCGGTGTATCAGCCTTGGTGCCGCACGTCCTCGTCGAGGAGGGGCTTGCCAACGCGGTGTCCTGGGTGATCGAGCAGGGACCGGTGGGTGGTGTTCCATTGCTCGATTTCGTCTTCGGAGTCGCGCAGAATCCCGATGCGATCATGCAGAGCTCCGATCAGTTCACCCTCCTCCAGGGCGGTGGGTTCGAGCACTCGCTGCTCTCGTTCCTCGAGATCGACCGCCACGGCAACGTCAACGTTCACAGCCTGCCCAAGCGTCGGCACGTCACTGCGGGAGTCGGCGGATTCGTCGACATAACGTCCTCGGCGCCGTCGATCGTGTTCGTCGGCTCCTTCACCGCCGGGCGCCGCGACATCGCAATAGAGGACGGCCGCCTCGACATCCGGACCGACGGCGCTCACACCAAGTTCGTGAAGGCGGTCGACTCTCCGACCTTCTCCGGCCGGCGCGCTCTCGCCAACGGTCAGAAGGTCCTCTATGTCACCGAACGCGCGGTTCTCGAGCTGAGGCCGGAAGGTTTGACGGTCACCGAGATCGCCCCCGGCGTCGATCTGCAGCGCGACGTGCTGGGCAGGTCCGAGTTCGAACTCCTCGTCGACCCCAACCTGAGAACGATGCGCGGCGAGCTGTTTTCGCCGAAGCTGCAGAACCTACAGCTCGCGCCGATGCCCGAGCATCCACGGGTGCGGGCACTTCAGCCATGACGAACACCACTACGACCGAGGCCCCTCCCGTGAACACTTCTCACCCATCCAGCGATGCCGGGCAGATCACCGTCACGCATACCCGTGACGGCCGTGTCGCGATCGTGCTGATCGATCGCGCCAGAAAACTCAACGCATTGACACTCGAACTGCTCGACGATCTCTACTCCGAGTTGCGGACCATCGATCACTCCGATACGCAGATCGTCCTGATTGCCACAGCCGGGGAAAAGGCGTTTTGCGTTGGCGCGGACATCGCCCAGTTCTCTCGTTTCAACCCCGCACAAATGTGGAGACGCTGGATCAGCGAGGGGCACAGGGTCTTCAACTACCTCGCACAACTGCGGCAGCCGACGATCGCGGTGGTCGACGGCATCGCATTCGGTGGCGGTCTCGAACTCGCGCTGGCCTGTGACCTGCGGATCGGTGCGAGTACCGCACGTCTGGGGTTGCCGGAGACCGGCCTGGGCACGATCCCCGGCTGGGGAGGCACCGAACGCCTCACGCATGTTGTCGGGGCCGCTCGCGCCAAGGAGATGATATTCACCCGCCGTCAGGTGCCTTCCGACGTGGCACTGGACTGGGGGCTGCTGAACGCCGTTTCCGAGCGCAGCGCGCTCGGCGACACGGTCGCCGAGTTCATCGATCGAATACTCGAAGGCGCCCCCGCCGCAGTGCAGGTGAGCAAACAACTCGTCGACGCTGCAGCCGCCGGTGCTCCCTCTGCCATCCTCGAGGCGCTCGGCAGCGGATTCGCCGCAGGAACAGACGATTTCACTGCTGGTGTCACCGCCTTCCGCAACAAGACCACGCCGGCATTCACCGGCACCTGACTTCCAACCTCTCATTCCGACCCTTCCCAGATCCCCTATCGCATTGGCAGACCATGACTCTCGACTCTCCCCATTTGGGCGACGGCGTTGAACACACCCAAGCGACGGCCGACGACCAACCCCAGGTAACGACCACAGACCTTCGCAGGGCCGCATGGGGCGCCTCCGCCGGCAGCGCTCTCGAGTACTACGACTTCGCGCTCTACAGCCTCGCGGCGGCGTTGGTATTCGGCCCGCTGTTCTTCCCCAGCGACAACCCGTCGACCGGATTGGTACTCAGCTTCGCCACCTACTTCATCGGCTTCGCGGTGCGCCCCTTGGGCGGCATCTTCTTCGGCCGACTCGGCGACCGGTTGGGACGCAAGTTCGTGCTGATGGCCACCATCATCCTGATGGGTGTCGCCAGCACCGGAATCGGCCTTCTGCCGACGTACCACGGCAGCGAAGGCGACTGGTACTCCGGTGGGGTAGGCATGCTGGCGCCGCTCATGTTGATCGCACTGCGCATTTGCCAGGGCCTGGGCGCCGGCGCCGAGATGGCTGGAGCGTCGATTCTGATGACGGAGTACGCCCCGAAGAACAGGCGTGGGTTCTTTGCCTCGCTGCCCTTCCTCGGAGTGCAGGTCGGAACCGTCGTGGCCGCACTGGTGTACTTTCTCGTCTACTTCGGGGACGGACAGATCACCGACACCTGGCTCTGGCGGGTTCCCTTCCTGGCCAGTGTGGTCATCCTCGGCGTGGCGATGTATCTGCGCCTCAATCTGAAGGAGTCGCCCACGTTCAGGAAGCTCGAAGCCAAGCATCAGATCGACGATCGTCCCTTGCGGCATTTGCTCGAGCATTCGCGCCCGTCGCTGCTGCGCGGAATCGGCCTACGGGTCGCCGAGAACGGCTCCTCGTCGATGTATCAGGCGCTTGCGGTCGCCTACGTCACCAGCGCCGCGGTCGGTGTCACGGGCCCCATCGGCGCACTGTCGTTGGTCTTCGCCGCTGCGCTGGGAGCCATCGTCGTTCCGATCGCAGGAAAACTCACCGACCGGTACGGGCGAGTCAGGACATACCGCGCCTTCGCATACTTCCAGTTGGTATCGGCGTTCCCGATCTGGTGGGCGCTCTCGAAGGGCAGTGTGGTGCTGACGATTGTCGTCATCTCACTCGGCCTCGGAATCGGGACCTGGGGCATGTTCGGCGCCCAAAGCGCTTTCCTCAGTGAACTCTTCGGATCCCGGCAACGCTATCTCGGCGTGTCCGTTGCCAGAGAGGTATCCGCCGTGCTGTCCGGAGGCCTCGCCCCACTGATCGGGGCATGGATCATCGCGATGGTCGTCGCGTCGGATGGAGGCGCGGGTGTTCCGGGCGCAGGCCTCGGCGCATGGGTCTTCATCGCCGGATACCTATGCATCCTGACCTTGATCACGATCGGAACCACCTACATCACACCGGACCCGGGCAACAGGGACCTCGACGATCCGCGAGATGCGCTTGCCGTATCGCGGCCGAGACAGCGAGGGGCTGACGTAGAAGGCGGCCGGTCCGTCGGAGCAGGAAGCGATATTCTGTAAGCGGTTGCATCGTGATTCCGAGATGGCAGCGTTTTCAGGTGGGGGAGTCGGCAGGAGGCGGATAGTTGAGCGAAGCGCGAACAACCTCGGGTACTCGGCGCCCGACCATTTCAATGGTCGCCGAGGCTGCTGGTGTGTCGACCGCAACCGTGTCTCGCGTGATGAGCGGAAACCCCGCCGTGAGCCCGGAGTTGGCTGCACGGGTCCATGCCGCTGCCGAGGAGATGGCGTACCGGCCGAGTGGAGCGGCGCGGGGTCTGGCACTGGGTTCGCTGCGGAACGTGGGAGTCATCGTTCCCGACCTTGCGAACGCCTACTTCCTCGAAGTGGTGAAGCAGATGCACCATGGTGGACGCGCCGACGGGTACCGGATGCTCGTGGCCGATTATTCGGCGGCTGCGGACGACGAATACGCGACCGCTGTCGACTTACTCGGCCAGGTCGACGGATTGATACTGCTGTCCTCACGGATTCCGGTCTCGGGACTGAAGGATCTGGCTGCGCAGTCGACTCCGGTCGTTCTGGTGAACAGGGTCGAGCTCGGGGTCGATCTGCCCATGGTCGCGGTCGATAATTTCACGGCGATGATGGAACTGTGTGGTCATCTGGCCGAACTGGGGCATCGCCGGGTTGTGTACATCGCAGGCTCGGACCTGTCGTGGCAGAACCGCGAACGGTGGCGGGCCGTCGAAATGGCGAGAGTGCTTGGTATTGAAGCGTTCAAGGTTGACTCGGATGGGTCGATCGAGGGCGGCTTCAGCGTGACAGAGAGCGCGCTCGGCCACGAACCCACCGCATTGATTTGCTTCAACGATCTGACGGCGGTCGGGGTGATCTCGAAGCTGCGCGAGCTCGGGGTGCGTGTGCCCGAGGATATCTCGGTGACCGGATTCGACGACGTCGAGTTGGCAGGTCACATTGCTCCACGCTTGACTACCGTGCTCAGTCCGAAGATTCAGCTCGGCGATCAAGCATGGCGGCTGCTTCAGGAGGCGCTGCGCAGCGAACCCGGTACTCTTGTGCCCCTGCTTCCCGCGAAGGTGGTCATCCGGGATTCGACGGGTACTGTCCGAGACTGACCGGCATGTCAGCCGATGCCGTGCACCGCGAAGTACGCCGCCGCGCGACCGGCAGTGAAGTCAGGGTCGGGGAACAGGCCGATTGCATTGGCTGCCCGGACGAGATCTGCTAGGTGAAGCAGGCTTCGTCCGGCTTCGAAGCCGCCGATCATTCGAAAATGGTTCTGCCTGCCCGTGAGGTAGGCGAGCCATGCGACACCGACCTTGTAGTACTGCGTGGGTGAAGCGAAGAGCAGGCGACTCAGGGGCTCGGTGGGCCCCAGCACGCTCTTGAACCCGTCGACATCGTCGGCGTCGAGGCGGGCGAAGGCCGCCGATGCGAACGGTCCGACAGCGGCGAATGCGCCTAGGAGGGCATCGCTGGCATGGGTTCCGTCCCCGGCAATGAGGTCGACGTAGTTGTAATCGTCACCTGTGAACACACGGACCCCGGCCGGCATGCGGCGCCGTAGTCCGATCTCGAGAGCCTGATCGAGAACCGACACCTTGATTCCACGCACCTTGATCCGATGAGCGTCGATGATTTCCATAACGGTGTCCGTTGCGGCAGAGGGATCTTCGACACCCCAGTACCCGGCGAGGGCGGGATCGAACACCGCGCCGAGCCAGTGCAGGATGACCGGACGCCGGGCGGCCGAGAGGACTGCGTCATACACCTTGCGATAGTCGTCTGGTCCGGTCGCGGCTCGGGCGAGGTGCCTGCTGGCCATCATGACGACGTCGCCGCCGCTCGATTCGATTGCGTCGATCTGCTCGACGTACGCGTCGCGAATCTCTGCGAGAGAAGGCCGTTCGGATGTGAGCTGATCTGTGCCCACACCAACGACGACCCTGCCGCCCACGGACTTTGCCTCGGCGAGGGTGCGAACGGCAAGTTCCTTGGCAGCACTCCACTCCAGGCCCATGCCGCGCTGAGCGGTGTCCATCGATTCGGCCACACCAAGTCCGAGTGACCACAGGTCCCGGCGCAACCGCAGCGTCGCCTCCCAGTCGATCTGATCCGGGACGTTCTCGGCCGAGGCGCGCAATGGGTCAGCTACGACATGGGAAGCCGCGTAGACCTCGCGACTGGTCGGCGGGGTTGCCCGGGTGTCGAGCTTCGCCGGCTCACCGAGAACCAGGTGGGTGACCGTGCTGTTCGCGTCGGGAAGAGCTAACGATGACATGAGACTTCCTGTAAGCGCTTTCTTGCGTCGTCGCAAGCCAGCATATACGGTGACGATCTACGGCGCTATGACCCGTTTGTTTGGGTCAATCTCTGTGAGAAAGCAGTTTCACGGGCGGTCGTGGCGCAGCTCGTCCGGGGCCGAAGGGAGTCCAGTGAGTGCAACAGCACAAATCGTGGTGGCAGGCCAGTTGACTCGGAAGGTCGCGCTGGTGACGGGCGCGGCCGGCGGGATCGGGTCATCGATCGCTCGGACGCTCGGCGCGCACGGCGCGACCGTGATCGGCGTCGATGCGGATCCGCAGGTGACCGAGGTGATGAGTCGGTTCGGTGGCGTGGGCCTGTGTGGGGACCTGAGGGATCCAGACTTCAGTGCCTCCGCGGTGGACCTTGCGCTCGAGACCGACGGTCGCCTCGACATCTTGGTCAATGCGGCAGGAATTCAACTGCGCACGGCAGCCGTCGATGTCGAAGACGATGGATGGGAACGTCTGGTGGATGTGAATCTCTCGGCTGTGTACCGGCTGACCCGACAGGCGACGAAATCGCTCATCGCAACACGGGGAAGTGTCGTCAACATCGCGTCGCTCTCGGCGGACCGAGCAGTGCCCGGCATCGTCCCCTACGGTGCGACCAAAGCCGCACTGACCCAACTGGGTAAGGGGCTTGCCGTTGAACTCGGACCGCAGGGGGTCCGGGTGAACACGATTGCCCCGGGTTACGTCGAAACGCCGATGACTGCGGAGATTCTCGATCAACAGGCGATCCGCGACGAAAAGCTGAGCCGAATCCCGCTGCAGCGGTTCGCGGACGGCGATGACGTCGCTGACGTCGTCCTCTTCCTCGTCTCCGATGCTGCCCGCTACGTGACCGGTGTCGTGCTGCCTGTCGATGGGGGCTATTCGATCACATGAGCAGTACGGCGCCGATCCCCTGATGACGTCCACTGACCGCGCCGACTCGACAAAGACGAGGCCATTGCGGGTGGTGATCGCTCCGGATTCGTTCAAGGGCTCACTCGATGCGACTTCTTTGTCCGCCGAACTGGCGACCGGGTGGGCGACTGTCCGCCCGCGGGATCAACTCGTCCTACTGCCACAGGCAGACGGTGGAGAGGGCACTCTCACCGCGATTGCATCGTGCCATCCGGAGGCAGTGTGGCATGAGATTGCTGATGTGTGTGGGCCCGACGGCCGAATGGTGCCCGGGCGGTGGCTGAGCCTCGATGACGGCACCGCCGTCGTCGAACTCGCGCAGATGAGTGGACTTCCGCTCATGCGCGCCCTTGACCCTGCACACGCGACCGCAGCGGGTCTCGGGCAGGTAATCAACGCCGCTCTCGACGCCGGCGCTACAGCGCTGGTGGTCGGGCTGGGTGGGTCGGCCTCGACTGACGGCGGTGCAGGGGCACTCGTGTCCATGGGCGCCCGACTTCTGGACTCGCACGGTGACGAACTAGGGATTGGTGGCGCAGCCCTGGCTCAGCTACACACGGTCGACGTCACGGGACTGCGTTCTGTTCCTCACGGTGGCGTAGAGCTGCTGACAGACACCACCGTAACGCTCTGTGGGAGAGAGGGAGCCGCATACATCTACGGACCGCAGAAGGGGGCAGATGAGGAGATGTGCCGGCTCCTCGACGACGCCCTGAAAAGGTTCGCGACGAACCTGCAGGCCGTACTTCCCGGTCAACCTGACGAGGCCGGCGCCGGCGCCGCAGGTGGAACCGGCTTCGGTCTATCCGCGTGGGGAGGGAAACTCGTGCCTGGTGCGGCCCGCATCGCCGACCTCACCGGTCTGACCGAAGAGTTCGAACGTGCGGATGTCGTTGTGACCGGCGAAGGCCGCTTCGACGACTCCTCGCTGACCGGAAAGCTCGTCGGATCTGTTCTTCAACGATGTGCTCACGTGGGAACCCGATCGGTTGTCGTCGCGGGCCAACTGGCAATCGCCCCGCCGGACTGCGGCGTATCCCTCACCGAACTGGCAGGATCACCCGATCGTGCCATGGTTGAACCGGCGTACTGGGCGCGTCGCGCTGGGTCAGTGGCCGCCAGGCTGCTGTGAGCAGGTTGCGATCTCAACCATGGCGAGCACGCTGACGACGGACCCGAAGATCCGGCTCGGACCCTTCGCGCCGGTGTGGCAGGGTCACAGGTGCTCTGGGAACCAGGGTGACAGGTCTTGGGTGACTCTCAGTGCCAACTGGCACGCCTGGTCGGCGGTTTCGATGACAACCTGCTTGTAGCCGACCATGATCTCGAGAACGGCGGTGTCGAAGTCGACCGACGCTACACAAGCCAGGCCGCGAGGGAAGTCGTTGAGGAGAGTGCGGTGCCCGGCGATCTTAGTGTCCTCGACCAGGGTGAGGCGGTCGTCGTTCGCGGTTTTCGACAAGGAGATGGCGTTTGACGACACCACCACTCCTGAGTACGGATCGTCCGAACTGAATGAGCACGACCACCTCTGGAACGGCTCTTCTCGATTGTCGAACTTCACCGGCTCGCCGTCGTCGATCCCGGCGGCGGCCCGGGCGTCGGTGCCGAATCCGTCGCAGGGGTGGAACGTCAACCGTGGTAGCGGTTCTGCGACGGACTCCTCGGCAGGGGAGTTGCCGCATCCGGTCAGTAATGTCACAACCGCGATTGCAGCCGCCGCGGCGGTACGGGAATGCCTGCGTCGCACTATCACAGAACGCCTCCGATCTGGCCAAGTGCACTGGCCGTGATGCCTTCTTGTTCCTCGTAGGCCCTCAGCACAGCTTCGAAAGTCGCTTTCATGTCGAGTGCGTAACGTTCGTGGGATAAGAGCAATCCGACTGCGGAGCTTTCGTAGGCAATCTTCCCGCCTCCGACAGCCTTGTCGTTGAACTTCTGGATCAGCAGCCGGGCCGATTCCAACTCATGTTCGCCGATTCCCAGGGACTCGATCCACAGTTCTTCCCTGGCCCGCTCGGCCATTCTCCGCATGTTCTTGGCGTGCTCGTCACACATTGTGATGCACCGACGCAGCCCCTCCGGATCGACACGCAGTGATCCTTCGCTCAGGGCCGCTGCGGTGATCCGGTTCCATTCCGTGCTCTGCGGGACGGGGTTCTGGTCCGGTTCGGGTACCGGCTGTGGTGTCTCCGGATTTGTCATGGGTGCCCCTCGTTGCGTATTTCGTTCGTTACCAACGGTGCTCGGCCATTTCACGCTGCATACGGAGTCCCTCACCGATCAGGGAAGTCAGCGTGCGCACCAGCAATTCAGGGCCAGCCGCTGCTGCGGCGTTCGGGTCGCGGGGGCCGACGAGGTACCGTCCGTCGCCTGCGATGTCGATCCACCGCATCGTGCTCAGTTCGCCGCGCACGTGCCGCGGACCCTGTAGGACTCGGATCGTGCCGCTGCCGGCGTAGGCCTTCCGCATGGCGTTTTCGAGTTTGGGGGCGGCGGATGCGGCGCCGGCGCTGCGGAGAACGCCCTGCGAGAAGTAGTCGGGCTCAGGCTCATCACGGCGCGCGAAGGTGCGTCGTCCGGCGGCGTTCTGCGGGATCAATCCGATCAACAGTGAGGCCAGATCGTCGGTGATGCCCGCACCCAGCACGACGTCACCACCCACGGCGGGTGTCGCGCCGGGCTGCTGCACCGCGATCGCGCACCACCGCTGTAGTTGCGCACCGATGATCCTGATCGGCGCCTCGTCGACTGTCTGGCCGACGACTTCCACGAACACCTCGGGTTCGGCGAGGACGTTCACTGCAGCGCGCACATTCTGACGATCGTCAGCAGCGAAGGCTTCCCGGATCTGGTTCTGCTCGTGCTCGAAAGCGTTGTAGGTGCGGGCTGGGCTGATCAGGCTGAACGGGAAGGGAGGCCGATCGTGTCCGGTGGCCGCCCACAATGCCCCGAACTGCTCGCCACGTAACTGCCAGTTGCGCATGTTCATGCTCCGATCACCGGAGGAGCCACAGCAGGGAACTTGCCGATCAGTTCGTTCCCGTTGTCGAGGGTCACCAGGTAGCCAGGTGTCTTGTGTTCCTTGTCGCCGTCGCCGCCGCTGCGGGCTCCAGGCGCGCCCATCATGCCGCCGCCCATCATCCCGGGTCCCCGCACACCCGCACCGGAGAGTCCACCGGCCCTGACCCCGGCAGCACCTCCCGCACCCGGCATGGCGCCGGGGGCCCTTCCGGCGAACCCCCCACCTGCGGCGGCCACGCCGCCGCCGACTCCGCCTCCGCCACCACCGATGCCGGGATTGCTACCAAGCCGGGATGCGTCGCCCGACGTAGGCATACCCGAGGGCACCGGGCTCCCTGTGGCGGATGCGGCCGTCGTGGATGCTGGACTGTCCCCCGAGCCCGGGGGCGGACCGGTCTGGCCCCAGCCAGGCTCATCGTCGCCCTGACCGTATTCGGGCGATGAGACCGGTGCAGTGCCCGGACGGCCCGGGCCACCACCGTGACCATCGGGAGAAGATCCCGTGCGTGGCACCGTCGAATCGGGGGGCTTGACAACGTCTTCGAGTTGGTCGAACACGGGAACTTCTCTGTCGGTGTCTTGCACACCGGGGCGGTAGATGTTGTTCATCGCGTCGAGTGCCTCGCCGTGGCGGCGGTAGTACTCTTGGTCCGCATTCGAGAGCCAGGGGGTCAGGTTGTCGTACCAGTTCAGGCCCTGAACCTCCGGTACCGCCCCCGACTTGAGCTGGGTTGCCGCCTGGTAGATCGGATCGAGCGCGTTCGCCACCCCCTGGAGCTGTGACCTCGTCGGATCTGCGCTTCTCGCGTAGTCGCTCGCGTTGCTGTCCGCGTTGCTCGCCGCCTGTCCTTGCCAACTGGTGGCTATCTCTCGCCGGATCCCGTCGACGAAGGCGCCGATCGTCGTGGAAGCGTCCTCACCGAGCGAACGCCACGTGCTCTGCACCTGCTCGATGGTCGCCGGAGACATCGACTGGGCGAGGTCGTACAACCTCTCAGGGGTCCACTCGTCGCCCTGGAAGTACTCCGGATCCGGGACATAGATCAGCTCGTTCAAAAATCCCCCCTCGACACGACGCGGCCTGCACCCGCCTCGACCCATATGACGCGCCGACACCATATCCGGTTCCAACCACGCGAGTAGCACCGGCCGTTCGCAGCATGGGTGCGCTCTACGTGATGCTGCCGGTATCTCGTTTCGCCAAGTCTGGCTCAGTCGTCGTACTTCTCCCAGAAGCGCGTACGCAACTGGTGCCGGATCCTCTCGTCCAGGTCGTACCTATCCATCGCGTCGGAGGCGTCGAGCAGGAGCGCGCGGTCGATGTCGCGGGGGATCGACGGCCGTGCACGCTGGAGTTCGAGTTTGTCGTCATAGCTGGCGCTCTCCCGAAAAGAGGCCAGGACCCGCGCCACGACCTCGTCGATCAAGTGGTCTTGCTCGTCGTCTTCGTCGTACCCCGGCAGTACCTGAGCCGGGGATCCGGTCGAGACACTGTAGGCGAGCACGTTCGTCTGGCGCTGCGCAGTCGAACCTTGCGGAATAGCCGCGAGGTCGAGGGGAGTGCGCACGGCCGACTTTGCGTGCGCGACGGCGGGACGTGCCGGCGTAGGCGTCGGTTCTGGTGTGATCGGCTCAGGTGCTGGTTGGCGATCGACCTTCATGACCGCGGCATCGACTGCGGCACCGTCGATGTAGTCGAGCTCGTCGGCGGCCCGTATCAGGTGCCTGCTCACGCCATGTGGCTTGCCGCTAGCGCTTGGCACGGCAAGCAGCACGACTTGGACGCCGTGTACCTGTGCCTCTTCGACTGCTTCGGTGAGGTCGTCGTCGCCCGAGACGAGGAAGAACACGTCGGCTGCTCTATTGCGTGCGTGGGCCACGAGGTCGAGTCCGATGCGAAGATCGACCCCCTTCTGCTCGCCGTTGACGCCGAATCGCCCCAGGCGGAGCTTGACTTTGGGGAGCTCGCCGATGCGCTCCTGCTGTGCGTCGGGGACGCCGTTCTTTGCCGAGTCGTACCAATGCACCCGGAGCACCGGCAGGCCCGATCGGGCTTCTGCCGCGTCGACCAGTGAACTGATCAGCGTGGAGTAGTCGACGTAGATCCCGCCGCGTAGCGAGGTGCCGGTGACGCGTGTCGCGGCTGAGGCGAGTAGGTATCCGGCATCGATGTAGAGAGAGCAGGTCGTCCGCATGCGCTCACTATGACACGCCGGCTGACGTAGGCGTCACAGCCAGCGCTTGCTGCGCCCGCGACAGCCAAACCAAATGTGCTGGCCCATAATTCACTGGACGCGCTAGTTGCTCTTTGGGTACACGCGGATCTTGGTCGGCGGTTCGTCACAGTCGAGCCGCTCGCTGCAGGATTCGAGACCGATGAAGTCATCTCCGTCGACGTACGTGTACGTCGTTGCGATGAGCTGTCCACTCGAATTGTAGGCGGAGACAAATATCTGGAGATCGGTGTCGATACCGCCGTTCGGGGATACGACGTCGAAGTTGACTCGGACTTCGTTGGCGTACTCGTCTTCCTTGAAGACTGCGTACATTGCCTCGAGTGTGATTCCGAATCGGTCCTCGAGCGCCCCCATTCGCTCGACTCGATCAGACAGATCGAGAGTCTTCGATCGGCTCATATCGCCTCCCCGCTCCTGATTTCCCAGCACGACCAGTTGGTTGCTGATCTGCGGCGGTTCGAGCAACAGATAGCCGACAGACAGTAACAGCTGAGGTCAGGCGAGCACCGCGCCGGGATTGAGAATCCCCAAGGGATCCAGCGCCGCCTTGATCCGTCGGTTCAACTCCATGACATCCGCGCCGAGTTGTCTTGGCAGCCAGTCCCGCTTGAGTCGTCCGATGCCGTGTTCGCCGGTGATGGTGCCGTCCAACGCAATGACGAGTTCCATGACGCGGTTGAAGGCTACGTGGGCCCGTTCGGTTGCGTCGGGGTCGGTGGAGTCGAAGACGATGAGGGGGTGGGCATTGCCGTCTCCGGCGTGCGCGACGGTGGCGATGAGGATGTTGCAGTCCTCGGAGATCGCTTCGATACCGGTGATGAGCGAGGGCAGCTGCCGCATCGGGACTCCGACGTCCTCGAGGAGCACACTGCCCAACGCCATCGTAGCGGGCAGCACGGATCGTCTTGCGGCAGTGAAGGCCTCGCCCTCCTCGGCATTATCGGTGTCGAATACCTCGGTGGCGCCATGTGTTTCGCAGGCGCCGACGATGGTCTCGATCTCGCGGGTACCGGCTGCGCCGGGGGAGTCGGATTGGGCGAGCAGCAGTGCGCGTGCATTACGGTCCAGACCCATGCGGACGGTGTCCTCGACGGCGTTGATACTTGCTTGGTCCATGAATTCGAGCATCGCGGGACGAATCTGGCTCGTGATCATGAGGATGGCGTCGGCGGCGGACTCGACCGACCTGAAGGATGCGACCACGGTCGACGCCGACGGTTGCGGCGGGATGAGGCGCAGCGTCAGTTCGGTGATGATCCCGAGCGTCCCTTCGCTGCCGACGAACAGTTTCGTCAACGACAGTCCGGCGACATCTTTGAGCAGCGGCCCGCCGAGACGCACGGCGCTGCCATCGGCGAGGACCACCTGCATCCCGAGAATGTAGTCGGTGGTCACGCCGTATTTGACGCAGCACAACCCACCCGCGTTGGTGGCGGCGTTGCCGCCGATCGAGCAGATGTCGACCGACGACGGGTCCGGTGGATACCAGAGTCCGTGTTCTGCGGCGGCCTTCTTCACCTCGGCGTTGAGCAGCCCGGGTTGGGCGACCGCGACCCGGGCGATCGGATCGACGCTGACCGCTCGCATCCGTTCGGTACTCAGGACGATGCCCCCGTCGACGGCGCTCGACCCGCCGGTCAACCCCGTGCCTGTGCCGCGCGGCACCACGGGCACCCGATGCTGCGACGCCCAGCGCATCACGGCCTGCACGTCCTCGGTGCAGGTTGCGCGGACCACCGCGACAGGGGTGCCTGCACCCGGGTCGGCCGCCCAGTCCTGGCGGTATCCGGCGGTGATGTCCGGATCGGTCACAACCGCGCCGTCGGGCAGCACGGCTTCGAGTTGATCCAGAATCACCGCCGTCATGCGTCTATCATGCCGCCGTATACCGAACTCGCGGACGAAAACCTCACTCGGTTTGCGGGGTAATCCTCACGCTGCCTATGTCGTAGTTGTCGAAGAACTCGGTGAACGCGGCGGCCTGCATCTCGTAGCCGATGTCGTTGGTGGTGAACGAGAGGATCGGAACGGCCTGGCCGTCGAGGTCGGCGGTCGCGGTGTAGGTGGTGCTCGGCATCAGCCCGGCACCGTCGATGCTGAACATGTCTTGTCCGTCGACCTCACGGACAGTGACCCGTGCATAACCCGGTCCGTCCAACGGGATGTCGGCGTTCTCGACGCGCGCGCCGATGCCCTGTTGGGTGAGGTTCTCGGTGCCGTCGCCGTCCGGAACCGCGTTGGCGACGTAGACGAGGGCCTGCCCCTCCTGGCCGGTGTCGAGAGTGGCGATGACCGACTGCGTGGCGGTGTCGATGACCGACACGCTGTCGGAGTGCTCGTTGACAGCGTAGACGCGGGTGTTGTCGGGGCTGGGCCAGATGCCGTGGGGTTCGACCCCGGTCGACATGATGGTGTGGATCAGTTCCGGTGGGCCCTCGGACGTGCGCTGGTAGACCCGGATCTCGTTGGTGCCGCCCACCGTGAGGTAGACGAGGTCGCCCTCGTCGGTGGTGACGAAGTTCGCGTGGTTGACGTCCGGGCCGGTGTCGATGATGGCCTTGACCGTGCCGGAGTTGGTGTCGATGATGCTCGCCTTCCCGACACCCTTGTGCGGCGCCCACAGTTCTGCACCGTCCGGGGAGAGCCCGAAGTCGGAGGACATGGGGTCGGCGAGTCCGTCGATCACGGATGAGACCTGCTTGGAGGCGACGTCGATGACGTCGATGGTCGCGGACCGGATGTGGTTGACGTAGGCCGTTTGTCCGTCGGGGCTGAAGAGCACCTTGGAGGGGCCGTCACCGGTCTCGATGTGTCCGGTGACCCCGCCGTTCGCGACGTCGACGATGTCGACCTGGGCGAGTGCGCGGTCGGCGACCCAGAACTCGCTGCCGTCCGGGGTGAAGAACCCCTCGTGCGGGGCGCGGCCGACGTAGGTCTGGTTGGCGATGGTGTTGTCGGCGGTGTTGATGATGGTCACCGTGTTGGTGGTCACGCTGACCACACCGAGATGCTGCCCGTCCTGCGAGAATCCGAGGCCGTGCACGTCGATGTTCGAGACGTACTGTGGCCCGAGGACTCCGTCGAGGCGCTGCGAACCCAGCGCGATCGATCCCAGGACCTCGTTCGTGGCGGGGTTGATGACGCTGACCCCGTTCGATGTCTGGTCAGCTACATAGACGCGGTCCATTGACGAGATCGGTTGGCCTTCACCGGCGAGAGCGGGAGCCTGCACGACTCCGCTGGCATTGGACGCGGGCGGAGACTGTTCGGTTTCTTCAGTAGTCGATGAGCACGCCGCGGTGACCCCCACGGTCGCGGCGAGCACTCCGGCGACCCAGTTCCGTCGCCTCAATACGCTGGATACAGCCACTTGCATTGCCTCTCTCGAGCGGGTGTATGTCGCCCGAGATCAGGGGGACCGACGGCGTCGCATGCGGCGGGGTGGGTCCGAGGCAACCTCGGAGACTCTTCCAAGGTACTGACGAACCGAGGCACCGCGACGGTGCGCAGATATCCTCGCGTGCGTGCGCAGCGCCCCTACTGGGCGGTAGGAGCCTCTGGTGTGAGAACGAAGACCGGTATCTCGCGTCCAGCCTTCTTCTTGTACTCGGTGATCGACGGGATTATCTGTAGTGCTCGATCCCACCAGAGGGCCTTCTCGTCTCCGGTGACCTCGCGGGCAATCATGTCCCGTATCGTGGCCCGATCTTGCAGTACGACGTGTGGATCGGCGAGCAGGTTGTAGCACCAGTCCGGGTTCTTCGTCGCGCCACGGTGCGTGCCCACAATCGCATACTCGCCGTCGTGTTCGATACGAGCCAAAGGGGTCTTTCTGAGTTTGCCGGACTTGGCGCCCCTGCTTGTCATCACCACCGTGGGACTTCCTCGGGTGAACGCCCCCTCCGCGCCCCCGGATTTCTCGTACAGTTCGACCTGATCAGCAACGACAATCATTTCCCCTCTGAGGAAGAACTTCGACTTGCTGGGTTCGTATTCGCCGGAAAGAGGCATGCCACCAGTACAGCACTTGCGGCGGAGTTGCCCCAGCGACCGAACTGACCTGGCAGGTGCCTCGTTCACAGACCGCCGAGATCGGACAGCACGCCGATCGCTCCGTCGACCGCCCGGTGCAGCATGGCGATCGACGTCTGGGCCGCGGGTGCGGTCCGCGAATCCTGCAGCGCGAAACCGTGAGCGAGCGTGACCGTGTTGTACCCACTGTCTGCGGCTCGCAGGAGGGTCTCGGATGCGACACCCTCGCCCGCCAAACGGTCGAGGCCCTCGCCGAGAGCGTAGAAGCTCCACAGCGGCCCCAGATCTGCGCCGTAGACGTTGCGGGTTCCCTCGACGATCGTGTCCGCCTCGAGAGCGATTGCATCCACGATCCGGTAGTAGTCGGGCACATCGGACTGTTCGGTGCCTGCTGCGGCGACGGCGTATGCCAGATCTACCGTGAGATGTGCGTTGTATCCCGCCATGGCGACCTCTGCGGGCGATGCCTCGCACTGCCTGCTCATCGTGAAGTACGGCGCCCAATGGGGATCGACTGGTGCTCCGGTGAACTCGGCGTGCAGATTGACGAGGTAGCGCCGCAGCAGGTCGGAACTGATGGCGTGCCCCCAGTCCCGATCACCGAAGCTCTCGGGGTCGCGTTGCATCGGCATGACGGCTGCGCGCTCGACGGCGTCCAGGCCGATCGAGAACAATCCCCGCCAATCGCGTTGCCGCACGAGAATTTCGGTGATCTCCTCGTGCCGTGCGACCTCGTCCTCGAGGCGTTCGAGGGGCGAGGTCGCGGGCAGGGTCGAGAGGTCCGACAGTGAGGCGATGCGATCGATTTCGGCTGCGGTCAAGGGAGTTCCGCACGCCTGCGGGGTCGCGTTCGCCGACTGTGCCGATGCACTTGGGGGAGCGGCAGACGTCGAAGGAAGTGCCGCCGAGAACAATGCGATGAGAAGGCCGGTAGTCGTTCGTGCGAATCTCACCGGCGAAGCATAGCCAGTCGCCAGCGTCCCCGGTGTTGATCGGTCAGGGCGTTTCCTGGACTATTCGCTCCAAGAGGACAGCGCCCGCTCTAGTCAGAAGGTTCCGGGCGGCGGCGTGGTCCCCTTCTCTGCCATTACCTGAATCAGTTGTGCGTGCATGTTCGCAGCCTGCTCGGGGGAGTAGAATCCGACGTTGCCAGGAACGGCCATGTTGTGGAGTTCGTACGGGTCTTCGAGCAGGTCGTACATTTCATATTGCGGGCCAGCGACGCCGGCAGGGTCGAAGTACAGGGCGTATTTCCAGCGATCATTCCAGATGGCGCGGATGTGACTCGGTTCCTGCACGATGAACTGGCCATCGGGGGCTCCGGGATTCTGATCGTCGTAGGTGAAGTGGATGAACTCTTGCACCGGCGTGACGGGGGCACCCGGCCGTGCGGATGCCTCGGCGATCACCGGTGCCAGGTCGGTGCCGAGGAAGTTCCACGACGCGCGGTCCGGGACGTGGGCAAGCGTGGCGAGGGTGGGCATCACATCGATGAGCGAGGCCAGTGCGTCGGTTTTGACAGGTCCGGGGAAGAGCACCGGATTGCTGATGACCAGAGGCACGTTCGTTGTTTCCTCGTAGACGTTGAACACCTTCTGCCGGAGCCCGCCGTGCGACAGTCCCATCTCGCCGTGGTCCGAGATCCTGAAGACGACCGAGTTCTCACGCAGACCCGGCGTGGCGTCGAGGGCGTCGAGCACGGTACCGATGTGATTGTCGACCACCTTCTGAACGTACGCATAGAAGTTGGCGTAGTTCTTCATCGCCTCCACGCCGACAAGCGGGCCCAACGCGGCGGCGAGCAGGAGCTGGGACTGCACCTGCGCGCTCGGCTTGAAATTGAGCGCGAGGACCTCGTCTGCGGTGGGCGGCAGATCGATTCCCTGATTGAACGCCACAGGCGCTGCGGAGCCGTAGTTGTCGCAGTCGCCGTCCTGCTGATCCCACGTCTGCGGGTAAGCCAGAATGTCGTGCGGGTTGGCGAGGGAGACGATCAGTGCGAACGGCCTCGTGTCGGTGGGGTCGAGGTTCCTGAGAAAATCGGCGGCCTGTTCGGCGACGCCGCGGTCGAGGTCGGCGCACCCACCGCCGAAGTGGGCTGGATCAATGTCCTGGCCCAACTCGGGCGGAACCCATCCGTCGAACCCATAGGCCGCAAGATCGGCGCTGTTGGGTTCGCCACCGTCGGCGTTCTTGCTCAGGTGCCACTTGCCTCGATACTGGACGTTGTACCCGGCCGAGGCCAGTAGTTTGGCCATGTTCTGCTCATCGAGGCGCAGCTGAGGCTCGGATGGGGAGAGAGTGCCACCCTCGGTCAGTGTGTTGGTCACCCCGTGCTGCGCCGGGTAGAGCCCGGTGAAGAAGGTCGCTCGGCTCGGCGAACACATAGCACTGTTGCAGTAAGCCCGGTTGAACGTGAGGCCCTGGTTAGCGAGCCGCTGGCGGTTGGGGAGGTTCTGCTGTGCCCATCCCTCTGGCCAGTGCATAGGCTCGCGTTCCTGATCGGTGATGATCACCACGATGTTCGGGCGCTGCGGCAGTGAGCCGGCCGATTCGGCCGCCGCAGGTTGCCTTCCGCTCGCGGCCATGCTCGCCATGCCCGCCGCGAGTAGTGTTCCGGCGCCGCCCAGGAACGCCCGTCGGGGAACTCCGCCCGTGCCTGCAGATTCTGCGTGCTCGCGCTCTCGAGTCATCGCCTCATTGTCGCGCGGTCACGAACCCGCGCGGACGCAAATCGAGAAAGTGCCGGGCAGGTGAGTGCTCGAGGCGTGGTGGTGAAATTGGCCGTTTGGATTGCGTCAGGGGCAATTTCGCGAATCTTGCATACGGCCCGGCCAGGCGGATTCGAAGGACCGTGATATTGCTGAATGCGTTGCCCCGGTTGGATTCTCGATCTGGCAATCGACGATGTCTTGTCAACCCCATGGTAGGAAGTGTCGATACATGTGGTGCCGATGGTCCTACGAAAAGGTGCCGTTCGGAGCTACGGGGCGCGGTGACCGGTGGCTATTGTTGAGCTATGAACTCGACTGCGGTGATCGTCTTTGTAGTCGCCTGGATCGTGATCGGGCTGATTACGGGACTGTGGATGGCCCGGAGAGGGCATTCTGCGATGTGGACGATTGTCGCGGTGATCCTGGGGCCACTGTTCGTTCCGATCGCTTTCGAACGTGCGGAGCGCCGTCCCGTACTGGCTGCTACGGGCCCGGAAGGCGTGGACTCCGCGGGATCGGCTTCTGCGGACGAGCGGCGACTGCTGGTGGGGCTGGACGGCTCAGCCGAATCGGAAAGAGCCCTCGCGGCCGCGATCGAGTTGATGGGAAGCCGATGTGGGTCCGTCATCCTTGCGGAGGTGGTTTCCTACGACGATGCGAGCGAGGGTGCCTCCGGGAACGAGGTCGAGGAGGCCACAGCCCGGCTGGCGGCCGCCGCCTCCCGCCTACCCGGGGTACGGACGAACTACGAGGTATTGGCCGGCCCTCCGGGTGAGGCGCTGCGTCAGTTCGCCGAAGAACAGGAAGTCGACCTCCTCGTCGTCAGCCGGCGCGGACGGGGGCTCTCCAAGAGGTTGATGGGCAGTGTGTCCAGCGATCTGGTGCAGCACGCCAAGGTGCCCGTACTGGTCGTCGAACCCTGAGCGTCGACGGGTGCGCACCGGTGATGGATTCGGCGTCGTTCACCCTTGTGGTCCACGTGAAATGGGTACGCGTTTAGCGCTCACGCGAGGCATCTCCGTAGGATCTGGAAGCAACAGGATCTGGAAGCAACGAAGTACCTTGCCTCATGTTTCGAAAGGAAGTCCCGTGCTGCGCACACATCTCGCCGGTTCATTGCGAGCCGAGCAGGCCCAGCAGACCGTCACCCTGACCGGGTGGGTTGCCAGGCGCCGAGATCACGGCGGGGTGATCTTCATCGATTTGCGCGACGCCTCGGGTGTGTCGCAGGTGGTGTTCCGTGAGGGTGCCGCCGCAGAGCAGGCCCACCGCCTGCGCGCCGAGTACTGCATCAAGGTGACCGGCGTTGTCGAGGTTCGCCCCGAGGGCAACCAGAACTTCGAGATCCCCACGGGGGCGATCGAGGTCAACGCCGCCGAGCTCGAGGTTCTCAACGAGAGTGCGCCGCTTCCGTTCCAGCTCGATGATCAGGCAGGTGAGGAAGCGCGTCTGAAGTATCGCTACCTGGATCTGCGCCGCGAGGGTCCTGGACACGCCATCCGGTTGCGGTCGAAGGTCAACGCGGCCGCCCGGGCGGTGTTGGCGCACCACGAGTTCGTCGAGGTCGAGACCCCCACCCTGACGCGCTCGACCCCGGAGGGCGCCCGTGACTTCCTGGTTCCCGCACGCCTGCAGCCGGGCAGCTTCTACGCGTTGCCGCAGAGCCCCCAGCTGTTCAAGCAGCTGCTCATGGTCGGAGGCATCGAGCGGTACTACCAGATCGCCCGCTGCTACCGCGACGAAGACTTCCGTGCGGACCGGCAGCCCGAGTTCACCCAGCTCGACATCGAGATGAGCTTCGTCAACCAGGACGACGTGATTCTGCTCGCCGAGGAAGTGCTCACCGCGCTGTGGAGGCTCGTCGGGCATGAGATCAAGACCCCGATCCAGCGGATGACCTATGCCGAGGCCATGCGTCGATTCGGTACCGACAAGCCGGACCTGCGTTTCGATGTCGAACTGGTCGAGTGCGCCGAGTTCTTCAAGGACACCACCTTCCGCGTGTTCCAGGCCGAGTACGTTGGCGCGGTGGTCATGCCCGGTGGCGCGAGTCAGCCGCGCAGGCAGCTCGATGCCTGGCAGGAGTGGGCCAAGCAGCGCGGGTCGAAGGGACTGGCATATGTGCTCGTCGGCGAGGACGGCACCCTCGGTGGTCCGGTGGCCAAGAACCTCACCGATGTCGAACGCGCCGGGCTAGCCGAGCACGTCGGCGCGAAGCCGGGAGACTGCATCTTCTTCGCCGCCGGACCGACCAAGTCCTCGCGTGCCCTCCTCGGTGCCGCTCGGGGGGAGATCGCCCACCGGCAGGACCTGATCGACCCCGACGCCTGGGCGTTCGTGTGGATCGTCGATGCCCCGCTGTTCGAGCCCACCGCCGAGGCCACCGCCAGTGGCGACGTCGCCCTCGGCTACAGCGCCTGGACGGCTGTGCATCACGCGTTCACCTCACCCAAGCCCGAGTCGATCGACACGTTCGACACCGATCCGAGTTCGGCGCTCGCCTACGCCTACGACATCGTGTGCAACGGCAACGAGATCGGCGGCGGCAGTATCCGTATCCATCGCAAGGACATTCAGGAACGAGTGTTCGAGGTGATGGGCATCTCCCACGAAGAGGCCGAGGAAAAGTTCGGGTTCCTCCTCGACGCTTTCGCGTTCGGAGCGCCGCCGCACGGGGGTATCGCGTTCGGCTGGGACCGGATCACAGCACTGTTGGCGGGCGTCGACTCGATCCGTGAAGTCATTGCCTTCCCCAAGTCGGGTGGCGGCGTCGACCCGCTCACCGAAGCGCCCGCCCCGATCACAGCGCAGCAGCGCAAGGAATCGGGTGTCGATGCCACTCCCGAGCCGAAGGCTGACTCTCAGCGAAAGGGTGAGACCGTGCCGAAGGCTGAGACAGCGGCAGAGTCCGTCGGCGGGGCCGTGAGGTAGGCAGGCGCCGGGGGGATCGTGGGTTCGGCTATCGGTGCGGTGTTACGAGTTCGTTCACGGCGCGCCGGCAGAGGCACGAAACGGCACCATTGCGGTGACAGTTGATGTGGCTTTGCTCGAAGTGCTCGCACCGGGCCTACCGAAGTGCTGAAATTCACCGAGGCCCCCACAAAAGGACTCGATCATTTTTGTGACTAGCAGGTAAGTTGGTTCACGATGACTGTAATGCTGGCAGACCCCGTTTCCGAGGTAGTTGCCGCAGCGGAAAAGCTGCTCACCCGTCGTACCGGTGCATCTGTGACGCTGGTAGATCCCGTGGATCTCGGGGGTAGTGGCCGTTCCATCGTCCTTCGGGTGCGTGTGGCGGAGAATCCGTTTTCCCTCCCGCGGACCTTGGTGATCAAGCAGGTTCGCAGGGAGTCCGGGGTTGCTGGAACCCGGGCCGTCGACCCCGATGACTTGGCGGGAGACAGCGGTGGCGCGTTCCTTCGCGAGGCGGTGTCGTACCAGTTCGCGACCGCTCTCGCGACCGATAGCCGTCCGGGTGCGGAATTGCTCGCATCCGATCTCGATGCTCGACTGCTCGTGCTCAGTGACCTCGGTGACGTGAGCCCGATCAGCGCGCTTCTCGAGCATTCCGACTCGGATACAGTCGCCAACACGTTGATGGCGATGGCCCAGGCGCTCGGCAGGATGCATGCGGCCACTGTGGGCCGGGAGGAAGACTTCACCGCGCTGCTTCGTCGCGCGGGTGTGTCGCGTTGCGACGACACGGTGGCCGGTCAGGTGGAGCGGGCGGTGCCCGCGGTGCCGGGGCTCCTCTCCGAGATCCTCGGCATCGACGTCTCCCCGGACATGACCGATCAGGTGGCGCATGCCGCGAAGCTGTTCGAGAGTCGCCGGTTCCGCGCGTTCAGCCCCTCCGACCTGTGCCCGGACAACATCATCGTCAACGACGAGGGTGTGCGATTCCTGGACTACGAGTGGGGCGGATTCCGCGACGCAATGCTCGACATCGCCTACGCGCTGGTCTCGTTCCCGTGCTGCCTGTGCAGCCTCGACCTGTCCGAAGATCGGACGCAGGCAATGATCGAGGCCTGGCGTGCCGAGGTGGTGGGGATGTGGCCTGCCCTCGCGGACAACAACGTGCTCGCCACTCGCATGGTCGAGGCGCAGCTGATCTGGGTGTGGCTCAGCACCTACCTGTTCCTGCCCGACAATCACACGCGGATTGCGGCGGTGCGCGAGCACCAGCTGTCGGTGCCGCGGTCGCTGGCGTTGATGCGACGCTGGGACAAGCTGGCGCGTTCGGCGAACCGCGCCGGCAACACCGTGGTCGCCCATCAGGCCCGTGCCATTGCCGACAGGTTGCAGGCGATGTCCGTTGGATGACGTCCCGCGCGGTCGGAAAGGTCAGCCGATAGCGCTCCGGTAGCGTCGAACTTGTGAGCGATCTCTTCGGTTCGGACGTGGGCGGGGACGAGTCAGTAGGACTGTTCGAAACGATGGGACGGGAAGAGGCGTCGGCTCCCCAGCCCGTCCCCAGCCCCACTTCGGTGAACTCGCACGCGCCTCTGGCTGTGCGCATGCGTCCCCGCACCCTTGGTGAGGTGGTCGGGCAGAAGCATCTGCTGGGGCCGGGTGCGCCGCTGCGACGCCTCGTGGAGGGGTCCGGTGCGGCTTCAGTCCTGCTGTACGGTCCGCCAGGGACCGGAAAAACCACCCTGGCATCCCTGATCTCGGGTGCGACGGGCCGACGTTTCGAGGCATTGTCTGCGCTCTCCGCCGGCGTGAAGGAAGTGCGTGCGGTCATCGACCTGGCACGGCGACGATTGCTAGCAGGGGAGCAGACCGTCCTGTTCATCGACGAGGTGCATCGGTTCTCCAAGACCCAACAGGACGCACTGCTCGCCGCGGTGGAGAACCGAATCGTGTTGCTCGTCGCAGCAACCACCGAAAACCCCTCCTTCTCCGTCGTCTCGCCGCTGCTTTCCCGCTCGCTGGTGCTGCAACTACAGGCGCTGACGGCAGACGACATCGAGGCGCTTCTCGAGCGTGCCCGCACCGACGAGCGGGGTTTGGCCGGCGAAATCGAGATCGCGGACGACGCGATGGAACACCTGGTGCGCCTGGCCGCCGGTGATGCTCGGCGTGCACTTACCGCCCTGGAGGCTGCGGCAGGTGCGGCACTCGACCAGGCGGGGCTCGAGAAAGCAGGGCTCGAGGAAGAGGGGGACGGGCAGCGTCCGGTTCTGCTCGATCTCGCGACGGTCGAGGCGAGCGTCGACAAGGCTGCGGTTCGCTACGACCGCGACGGTGACCAGCATTACGACGTCATCAGCGCCTTCATCAAGTCCATCAGGGGATCGGACGTCGACGCGGCGCTGCACTATCTCGCGCGCATGTTGACCGCGGGTGAAGACCCCCGGTTCATAGCCCGGCGGCTGGTCGTTCACGCCAGTGAGGACATCGGGATGGCGGATCCGACCGCTCTGCAGACCGCCATCGCCGCCGCCCAGGCCGTGCAGTTGATCGGAATGCCGGAGGCACGCCTTGCGCTCGCGCAAGCCACCATTCACCTCGCGACCGCACCGAAGTCGGGTGCGGTCATCGCGGCGTTGGGTGCCGCGATGGCTGACGTGACGGCAGGGAAGGCAGGTCTGGTCCCGCCCCATCTGCGTGACGGTCACTACGCCGGCGCCGCGAAGCTGGGCAACGCAGTGGGATACCGCTATCCGCACGACCACCCCGACGGAGTGTTGCCGCAGCAGTACCCGCCGGACGAGCTCGTGGGCGTCGACTACTACCAGCCCACAACACACGGCAGCGAACGCGACATCGCTGGGCGTGTGGAGAAGCTGCGGCGCATCGTGCGCGGCTGACGCCGTTCAGCGGCCTAGCCGCTTGGACTCGGGCGTGTTTCGCGTCACAATGGTGGTGCCCCCGACGAGCACCGGCAAGCGCCCAGCGGAAACCGACCTCACCTGACAGTTAAGCTGGGGAGTGCTCGATTCGCCGTGCGCGCGGTGTGATCGGCGTCAATCACTGTCACACGCGAAGGGCAAACTAGGTGCAGACCCACGAGATCCGCAGGCGCTTCCTCGACCATTTCGTCAAGGCGGGCCATACGGAGGTGCCCAGCGCCTCGCTGATTCTCGACGATCCGAACCTGTTGTTCGTCAACGCGGGGATGGTGCAATTCGTGCCGTTCTTCCTGGGGCAGGAGACCCCGCCGTATCCGACGGCGACGAGCGTCCAAAAGTGTGTGCGCACGCTCGATATCGAGAATGTGGGCAACACCACACGCCACAACACGTTCTTTCAGATGGCCGGCAACTTCTCGTTCGGCGACTACTTCAAGCGCGACGCGATCAAGCATGCATGGTCGCTGCTGACCTCGAGTGTCGACGACGGTGGATACGGGTTCGACCCCGAACGGATCTGGGTCACCGTCTACCTCGACGACGACGAGGCCGCCGACATCTGGCGCGACGAGGTCGGTATCCCGAATGAGCGGATCCAGCGCCGTGGTGTTGCCGACAACTACTGGTCCATGGGCATTCCCGGCCCTTGCGGTCCGTGCTCGGAGATCTACTACGACCGCGGCCCCGAGTACGGCGTCGAGGGTGGCCCGGTGGCCGACGAGGATCGCTACCTGGAGATCTGGAATCTCGTGTTCATGCAGAACGAACGCGGCCTCGGCACCAGCAAGGACGACTTCGAGATCCTCGGGCCGTTGCCGAAGAAGAACATCGACACCGGCATGGGTGTCGAGCGCGTCGCCTTCCTGCTGCAGGGCGTCGACAACGTCTACGAGACCGATCTCGTCCGCCCGGTGATCGCGAAGGCGGAGGAACTGTCGGGTCGCAGGTACGGCGCCAACCACGACGACGACGTCCGTTTCCGGGTGATTGCCGACCACGCCCGAACCGCCGCGATGCTGATAGCAGACGGCGTGAATCCCGGTAATGACGGACGCGGTTACGTGCTCCGCAGACTGCTGCGGCGCATCGTGCGCTCCGCCAAGTTGCTCGGCGCGGACAAGCCCAGCATGCGTGAGTTCATCACCGTCGTCCGCGACACCATGGCACCTTCGTACCCCGTGCTGGACACCGACTTCGAGCGCATCGAGAGGGTCGCGGTCGGTGAGGAGTCGGCCTTCCTCAAGACACTGGCGTCCGGTTCCAAGCTGTTCGACGTTGCCGCGGAATCGGTCAAGGCATCCGGCAAGTCGGTGATCGGCGGCGACCAGGCGTTCGCGCTACACGACACCTACGGGTTCCCGATCGACCTGACCCTCGAGATGGCGGCCGAGGCCGGGTTGTCCGTCGACGAGGACGGTTTCCGGTCGCTGATGGCGGAGCAGCGTCAGCGCGCGAAGGACGATGCTCAGGCGCGGAAACATGCACACACCGATCTCATGGTCTACAAGGAACTCCTCGACCGCGGGCCGACCGAGTTCACCGGTTTCCACGAATTGGTTTCCGAGGCACACGTTCTCGCGCTGATCTCGAACGGTCAGCGGATCCCGGTTGTAGCGGCAGGCGAGGACGTAGAGGTGATCCTCGACCGCAGCCCGCTGTATGCGGAAGCGGGCGGCCAGATCGCGGATCTGGGAACCCTCACCGGTCCGGGGTTGCGGGTGAGGGTCAATGACGTCCAGAAGATCGCCAAGAAGCTGTGGGTCCACAAGGTGACGGTGCAGGAAGGCCAGATCGCCGAGGGGGACGTCGTTCTCGCGCAGGTCGACGCGGAGTGGCGCAAGGGCGCCACGCAGGGCCACTCAGGCACACACATGGTGCATGCTGCGTTGCGGCAGGTGCTGGGCCCCAATGCCGTTCAAGCCGGATCGCTGAACAAGCCGGGTTACCTGCGGTTCGACTTCTCCTGGCAGGGCGCGCTGTCGGAGGCGCAGAAGCAGGACATCGAGCTGGTCACCAACGAAGCGGTGGCCGCGGACTACTCGGTGAACACGTTCGTCACCGACCTCGACAAGGCGAAGGCGATGGGCGCCATGGCGTTGTTCGGCGAGAACTACGGCGACGAGGTGCGTGTCGTCGAGATCGGCGGGCCGTTCTCGTTGGAGTTGTGCGGCGGAACCCATGTGGGAAGTTCTGCGCAGATCGGCAACGTCACACTGCTCGGTGAGCAGTCCATCGGCTCGGGCGTGCGCCGCGTCGAAGCCTTCGTCGGGCTCGACTCGTACCGCTACCTCGCCAAGGAACGCGCGCTCCTCGCGGGTTTGTCGGCCTCGCTGAAGGTGCCCTCGGAGGAGGTTCCCGCCCGCGTCGAGGCGCTCGTCGACCGACTTCGGGCGGCCGAGAAGGAACTCGAACAGGTGCGGGCCCAGGCAGTTCTGGCCGCGGCCGGGACCTACGTCGACAAGGCGCAGCGCGTGGGACCTGTCCTGCTGGTCGCGGACTCCGCACCGGCCGGGGTCGGAGGCAACGACCTGCGCGGGCTGGTCGCGGATATCCGCGGCAGGTTCGGTGCGCAACCCGCGGTGGTGGTCCTGCTCGGGAACGTCGACGGCAAGGTTCCCTTCGCGGTGTCCGTCAACGGGTCCGCCCAGGAACTCGGACTCTCGGCCGGTGATCTCGTCAAGGACTTCGGACCGAAGATCGGTGGCCGGGGTGGCGGAAAGGCCGACATGGCGCAGGGTTCAGGCTCCGACACCAACGGAATCGCCGATGCTCTCGACGTGGTCCGGCAGCACGTCACAGACAAGGTGGGGAACAAGTAACGGTGAATCGCGCAGAAAAGGGGCCGGATCGACCTGGTGCCGACGACCCCGGGCGCGGCCGCCGTATCGGCATCGATGTGGGCAGCGTTCGGATCGGGGTCGCCTCGAGCGACCCCGACGGGATCCTCGCAACTCCCGTCGAGACGGTGCCACGATCCAAGGAACGCGGGGGCGATTCGCCCGACATTCGGCGGATCGCCGACATCGTGGAGGAGTACGAGGCGGTGGAGGTTGTCGTCGGCCTGCCCCAGACCCTTCGGGGTGAGCAGGGGAAGGCTGCCTCGATCGCTACCTTGTTCGCGAAGCGTTTGCAGAGGACAGTGGATCCGATACCGGTGCGGATGGCGGACGAACGTCTGTCGACCGTCACTGCTGCACGAGCGCTTCGAGAGAGCGGTGTCAGCGCGAAGGGCCAGCGCCCTGTGATCGATCAGGTGGCTGCGGTGGCAATTTTGCAGGGATGGCTGGACGAGCGGAGCACGTCGATGAAGGAAACCGACGGGGAGAGCCCGTCGATCGATGCAACAGAATCGGGTCGAGACGTGCAGCTGCCGGAGGCCGATCAGTGAGCAATCATCGGCGACCTTCGGGCGAGCGACCAGACCACCGATACCACTCGAACAAGCCCCGCCGGCACCGCTACCTCGACGAGGACGACGATCCGGTTAGTCACCAACCACAATCAGACGACATCACGACTGGCCGACACGGCTCGGTGAACGACGGCTGGGACCATCGAGATGTCGGTTACCGCGCGGGGTACGAATTCGAATACGGTCCGTCTCCCACCGGTTACGGCCGGCACGAATACGACGAATACCCGGACTACGACGACTCCCCGTACGAGAGCGGTTCCCATCCTGGCGGGCGGTACGACCGTCCCGGGTCCGCGTTCGCCGAGGCCGAGACCCAGGTCATCAGGGTGATTCCGCCAACCCGCGCGCAAGCTCGGCTGCAGGCCCGACGGCGCAAGCAGGCCCGGGGTCGGGCTCGTCGCGGCAAGATCGTCGGAGTGATGGCGGTCGCGGTCGTCCTGATCGTGCTGGGCGGACTGGTGTTCGTGGGTGGCAGGGTATTCCTCGGTGGCAGCGCACCGGCAGACTACGCCGGGCCAGGTGGTCCCGAAGTCGTCGTGGAGGTGCATCCGGGAGATACCGCGGAACAGATCGGGTCCGCGCTCACGGCTCAGGACGTCGTGGCGAGCGGTGCGGCCTTCTACAACGCGGCGCTTCAGAACGAGGCCATTACCTCGCTGCAGCCCGGGTTCTACAGTCTGTCGACCCAGATCCCTGCTGCCGAGGCGGTGAACGACCTGATCGATCCCGCATCCCGCGTCGGCCAGATGATCATCTCCGAGGGCAGACAACTCCACGACACCACCGACGTGCAGACCGGCGCGACGAAGCACGGGATCTACTCGCTCATCTCCGAGGCCAGTTGCCTCGGCGATGGCGACCAACGGACGTGTATCAGCTACGACGACCTCAACGCTGCCGGCGCCGGAGACTTGACCGCGCTCGGTGTGCCGGACTGGGCGCGGGCCTCGGTGGCAAGCGTTCCGGACCGTGATCGGCAGCTCGAGGGGCTGATCGCGGCGGGAACCTGGAACTTCAACCCGACCTGGAGCCCGACCGCCATTCTCGAGCACCTGGTCAGCCAGAGCGCCGCCAGCTACGAAGCGACCGGAATCCTCACCGACGGGATTCAGGCCGGTCTATCGCCCTACGAGATGCTGATCTCTGCGTCACTGGTGGAACGCGAGTCGTTGCCCGCGGATTTCTCGAAAGTGGCTCGCGTGATCTTGAACCGCCTCGCGGTGAACCAACCTCTACAGTTCGACTCGACGGTCAACTACGAGCTCGACACCACCGAACTGGCCACCACGGACGCCGACCGTGCTCGGGTGACGCCCTGGAACACGTACGCGAGCCCCGGTTTGCCGGCCACTCCGATCTCGTCACCGAGCATTGCCGCGCTCGAGGCCGTCGAACAACCGGCGCCGGGTGACTGGATCTATTTCGTGACGGTCGATTCGCAAGGGACCACGTTGTTCACGAGGAGCTACGAGGAGCACTTGGCCAACATCGACGAGGCCCTGCGCAATGGGATCCTGGCCAGTGGGCGATGAACACGTGAC
Source organism: Rhodococcus sp. WMMA185 (assembly GCF_001767395.1). Taxonomy (NCBI): domain Bacteria; kingdom Bacillati; phylum Actinomycetota; class Actinomycetes; order Mycobacteriales; family Nocardiaceae; genus Rhodococcus; species Rhodococcus sp. WMMA185. The sequence goes on from NZ_CP017014.1 coordinate 1,610,970, forward strand.
CGCGCGAAAGGCCGCCGTGCTGGGCAGACCGATCGCACATTCGCGCTCGCCGCAACTGCATCTTGCGGCCTACCGGGCGCTTGGCCTGACCGAGTGGACGTACGACCGCATCGAATGTGGTGCAGACGAGCTACCGGGTCTGGTGTCCGCGCTCGGGCCGGAATGGGTCGGCCTGTCCGTCACGATGCCGGGGAAGATCGCGGCGCTGAACTTCGCGACCGAGCGCACCGACCGGGCCGTGGCGATCGGGTCGGCGAACACGCTCGTCCGCATCGAAGACGGCTGGCGTGCCGACTGCACCGACGTGGACGGTGTCAGCGGTGCACTGATCGCGGGTGGCCTCGGACCCGTGTCCGGAGCCGAAGCCGTTGTCGTCGGCGCCGGCGGGACTGCCCGGCCTGCGCTGGCCGCATTGGCCGACCTGGGCGTGGCGACCGTGACCGTTGTCGCCCGCGATGCCGGGCGGGCCTCGAGCGCTCTCAGACTCGCGGAGTCGCTGGGTCTCGACGCCCGGTTGTCGGGATTCGACAGCCGGGAACTCGGCACCCGCTGCGCTGATGCCGCTGTGCTGGTGAGCACCGTGCCGTCCGTCGCGATCAGTGAACACACCGCGACGTTGGGGCGGGCGCCGTTCGTGTTGGACGCGATCTACGACCCCTGGCCGACACCGTTGGCGAGGGCGGTCGAAGACGCCGGTGGGCGAGTGGTCGGCGGGCTCGAGATGCTCCTCCATCAGGCATTCGGCCAAGTGGAGCAGTTTACCGGCCTTCCCGCCCCGCGATCAGCGATGGCGGCCGCCCTGCGCTAGTTGTCCACAGGCCCGGCCCGCGTCCACAGGTCGACCGTCCGCGCTGGTCACCGGGTCCGGTGATGTGCGGGTTCGGGGCACGCTGTCCCTCATGTGGTGGCTGATCGTTGTCGGTGCGGTTCTGGGCGCGGGTGTCGGTCGGTGCGCGCGCGAGGTCGCGGATCGGTTCGTGGGCGGGGGTGTGCGGCGTGGCTGGTGCGAGGCGGTCTGTGCGGTCGGTGTCGCTGCAACGGTGTGGATCGGTGTCGGTGAACCGGAGCCGTGGCGGTTGCTGTGCGCGATCGCCTTCTGGTGGTGGTGCGTAACTCTCGGCGCCACCGACCTGTGCGCGCGGAGGCTCCCGAACGCGTTGACCCTCCCGGGGTTCCTCGCAATCGTCGGCATCGGAACGGTGACGGGTGAGGCCTCGGCCGCTTTCGTCGGGGGAATCCTGCTGGCGGCGGCGTACCTCGCGCTGCATCTCGGTGTGCCCGGTTCCTTCGGAGCGGGCGATGTGAAGCTCGCACTCGGAGTGGGGGCGGCGGCAGGACTGGCTGGAGGTGGGGCCTGGGTGTTCGCGGCGGTCCTCGCACCGGCGCTGACCGGGGCAGTGGGCTGTGTGGTCCTGGCCGCTCGGCGCAACGCGCCGACACTCCCGCACGGGCCCGCGATGTGCGCCGCGACGATGGTTGCACTGTTCGCTGCGCACATCACATGACGTCGTGCTCGGGTGGCGCCCGGTTGGGAGGACCACCGTCACCGTCGGCTACGCGGACGTGGGAGGATAGCGACTGTGCTGCGCTGGATAACTGCTGGAGAATCCCATGGTCCTGCTCTCGTCGCAATGCTCGAGGGGATGGTTGCCGGAGTCGAGGTGACGTCCGACGACCTCGCGAGCCAACTCGCGCGCCGGCGCCTCGGATACGGGCGCGGAGCGCGGATGAAGTTCGAGGCGGACAAGGTCACGATCATCGGTGGCGTACGGCACGGACGCACCCTCGGTGGGCCGATCGCCGTCGAGGTAGGCAATACCGAATGGCCCAAGTGGGAAACCGTGATGTCCGCGGATCCGGTCGATTCCGCCGTGCTCGCCGATCAGACACGGAACGCACCTCTCACCCGCCCCCGCCCCGGACACGCCGACTATTCCGGCATGCTCAAGTACGGCTTCGACGACGCCCGCCCGGTCCTCGAACGCGCCAGTGCCCGGGAGACCGCCGCTCGAGTAGCGGCCGCGACATTCGCTCGCGCCTTCCTCCGTCAGGTATTCGGCGTCGAGGTTCTCTCCCACGTGATCTCTATCGGCGCGTCCGATCCGTACACCGGCCCCGAGCCGACTGCGGCGGATATTCAAGCGATCGATGCGAGCCCGGTGCGGGCCTTCGACAAGGCTGCAGAGGAGTCGATGATCGCCGAGATCGAAGCCGCGAAGCGTGACGGCGACACTCTCGGCGGTGTCGTGGAGGTCGTCGTTCACGGACTTCCCGTGGGCTTGGGTTCGTTCATCAGCGGTGCGGACCGACTCGACTCACGCCTCGCGGCGGCTCTGATGGGGATTCAGGCCATCAAGGGCGTCGAAGTCGGTGACGGTTTCGAGACTGCACGTCGCAGAGGTAGCCAGGCGCACGACGAGATGCGTCCGGGCCCCGACGGAGTCCTGCGTTCGACCAATCGGGCAGGCGGCCTCGAGGGTGGCATGACCAACGGTGAGGCGCTGCGTGTCCGCGCCGCGATGAAGCCCATCTCAACGGTTCCCCGCGCACTTGCCACGGTCGACATGTCCACCGGCGACGAAGCCGTGGCGATTCACCAGCGCTCCGACGTGTGTGCCGTGCCCGCGGCCGGCGTCGTCGCCGAATCGATGGTGGCGCTGGTCGTCGCGCAGGCAGCGCTCGAGAAGTTCGGCGGTGACTCCGTCTCCGAGACCGCCGCCAACTTCGAGCAGTACGCGGCCGGCGTCGCAGCCCGGCTCGCGCGATGACCAACGCGCCTACAGTCGACTCGCCGAGGTGACCTCGATGGCACCGAGAGCTGTGCTGGTCGGACCTCCGGGGGCAGGCAAATCGACAATCGGGAAGCGTCTCGCGCGGGCTCTCGATCTTCCGCTGCTCGATACCGACGTCGCAATCGAGGAGGAGGCCGGGCGCACCATCGCGGACATCTTCGGCCAGGACGGCGAACCCGCATTCCGTGCCCTCGAAGAGAAGGTCGTCCGGCAAGCGATCGAGAGCTGCGAGGGGGTCGTCTCGCTCGGCGGCGGGGCGATCCTGTCCGAACGCACACGGGAACTACTGCAGGGCCACACGGTCGTCTACCTCGAGATCAGCGTGGCCGAAGGGCTCAAGCGAACGCGCAGCAATGTCGTGCGTCCACTCCTCGCCGGCGACGCTCGGCAGAAGTACACCGAGTTGATGCGTGTGCGGCGGCCCCTGTACGAGCAGGTGGCGTCCATCCGGATCCGCACGAACCGGCGGAGCCCCGGCCGTGTGGTGCAGGACCTGGTGGAGAAACTCACGACAGAACAGCAAGACGGAGCGGAGTAGCGACAGTGACCGAACCGGTACGCGTGCAGGTGCAGACGGCCAACCCCTACCCGGTCATCATCGGGCGGGGACTACTCGGCGAGTTGGTGGACGAACTCTCTGCCACGAGAACGGTGGCGATCTTTCATCAGCCGCCGCTTGCCGAGACCGCTGAGGCGGTCCGAACGGCTCTGGCCGAAGAGGGGATCGATGCGCACCGTATCGAAATCCCCGACGCGGAGGAGGGCAAGGACTTGGCCGTGGCCGGGTTCTGCTGGGAGGTGCTGGGCCGGATCGGACTCACCCGCAGTGACGCGGTGGTGAGCCTGGGTGGGGGCGCGGCGACCGACCTGGCCGGATTCGTGGCGGCCACCTGGATGCGCGGTGTTCGCGTGATCCACGTGCCCACCACTTTGCTTGCGATGGTGGACGCGGCGGTGGGCGGTAAGACGGGCATCAACACCGAGGCCGGGAAGAACCTGGTGGGCTCCTTCCATGAGCCGTCCGCGGTATTGGTCGACCTGGCCACTCTCGAGACGGTTCCCCGCAACGAGATCGTGGCCGGGATGGCAGAGGTGATCAAGACCGGCTTCATTGCCGACCCGGTGATCCTCGACCTCATCGAAGACGACCCCGAAGCCGCGCTCGACCCGGCGGGAACCGTTCTGCCGGAATTGATTCGGCGTTCCGTGGAGGTCAAGGCCAAGGTGGTGGCCGCCGATCTCCGGGAATCGAGTCTGCGGGAGATTTTGAACTACGGGCACACCCTCGGCCACGCCATCGAGCGCCGGGAACGCTACCGCTGGCGGCACGGCGCGGCCGTCTCCGTGGGTCTCGTGTTCGCGGCGGAACTCGGTCGTCTGGCCGGGCGTCTCGACGACGAGACAGCCGATCGGCACCGCGCAATCCTGGAACTGGTGGGACTTCCCACCACATACGATGCGGACGCGTTCGCTCAACTGGTCGAAGGAATGCAGACCGACAAAAAGAACCGCGCGGGTGTTCTGCGGTTCGTGGTGCTCGACGGACTCGCCAAACCCGGACGGCTCGAGGGCCCGGACCCCACCCTACTGGCGGCCGCGTACTCAGCGGTCGCCCGCGAGCAGTCACCTGGAAACGGCGACGACGCCGTTCTCCTGTAGCCGACCCGAGGGTCGCGGCGCGACAGCGTGAGCGAATGCTCTCACACCGTCGCGCCGTGATATCGGTGTCGCGCGGCGGTGGTTACTCGCTGCGGGACCTGCCGTCGGCTGGATGATCGCTCTGGTCGGTGTGATCTCGCCCGGTGCCCTCGTCCTCCGGATGATCGTCGAGATCGGACGTGTCCTCGCGGTACTCGTGTATCCGCTCGAACACGGTGGTGTCGTCGTCCGAACCCGCGTAGTCCGTGTCCTGGATCTGCGTGTCCTGGACCTGTGCGTCCCCGAACTGCTCGTCAGCCTGTTCCCCGGGCCCGGCCACCGCCGGTAGGGAACCGCCCTCGCTCGCGGACTTTGCCGCCTCCCTGCTGACGAAGAAGCGGCCCAGGAACACCGCGAGCATGGCCGGTCCGAAGATCAGTAGCACGGTGAACGCGGCGCCGGACGTCAGCTCGAAGAAGAACGAGTTCTGGGTGACATTGAGGAACGGCAGCAGATCGGCCAGCCAGCTGGCGAGACCGGCGACGACTCCTCCGAGCAGCGCGGCCTTCAGCCATAGCATCGTCAGATCTTCGCCGTCGGCGGGGTTCGGGTTCTCCCGGCGGTCCCGAATACCGTCCAGCCCGGCCCAGACCAGTGCCGCGACGACCACTATCACCAGCGAGATCCATCTCAGAGGGGAACCCAGAAGGGGCCATTGTGTGATCGAAACGCCGAGGATCACACGAACGAGAACATGTATCAGGGCCATCCCGAGGCCGCGTACCACCCACGCATTCATTGGCACAGCGTAACGAGGCCTGATTCGGTCGAGTGGCCTCCCCCACACCCGTGCGCCTGAAACTTGTTCTCGCCGCCGATCGGCGGTGCGGCGGTGGACCATCCCTTCGGGGACTTTGCCGGTACGTTTGACGCATGCCTGCTGATCATGGTTCGCGGCGCGCGGCGCTGCGGGCGGCCCTCGCTGCCCGAGATCTCGACGCGCTTCTCGTGACGAATCTGACGAACATCCGGTATCTCACCGGCTTCACCGGCTCGAACGCCGCGCTGCTCGTCGACGCCGCCGACGACGAAGGTGCCGAGGACAATACCGTCATCTGCACCGACGGGCGCTATCTCACCCAAGTTGGTGAACAGGTTCCCGACCTCCGCGCCGAGATCGCCCGGGCGAGTGCGGCGACTCTGATCGAATCGTTGGCCAGCACCTCGTCGGTGGCGTTCGAGAGCCATGTAGTCACCGTGGACGAGTTCGCAGCCTGGTCGCTGCTCGCGCCGGATGCGCGCCTCGACCCGGTTCCCGGACTCGTCGAGGAACTGCGCATGGTCAAGGACGAGCACGAGGTCGGGTTACTGCGTGCGGCGTGCGCATCGGCCGATTCCGCGCTCGCCGAGTTGATCGCACGAGGTGGACTCCGGCCAGGTCGCACCGAGAAAGAGGTGGGTCGCGAGCTGGAGGGGCTGATGTTCGACCACGGCGCGGACGGGATCTCCTTCGAGACGATCGTCGCCACCGGTGCCAACTCGGCGATCCCGCACCATCGACCCACCGATGCGGTGCTGGGCAGCGGCGACTTCGTCAAACTCGATTTCGGGGCGCAGATCGGCGGCTACCACTCGGACATGACGCGAACATACGTTCTCGAGCGGGCTGCGGACTGGCAACGTGACCTCTACGCACTGGTCGAGCGGTCACAGAAGGCGGGACGAGAGGCCCTGCGCCCCGGAGCGGAGGTGTCGGCGGTGGACGCTGCCGCCCGCCGCGTGATCGAGGATGCGGGCTACGGGGAACTATTCCTGCACGGCCTCGGACACGGCGTCGGTCTGGAGATCCACGAAGCTCCGGGAATAGGCAAGCTCGGCACCGGTACACTTCTCGACGGTGCGGCGGTGACCGTCGAGCCGGGTGTGTACTTCTCCGGGCGCGGAGGCGTGCGGATCGAGGACACGCTCGTGGTCCGTGAGCAGGGACCGGAGCTGCTCACACTCACTACCAAAGACCTGACTGTCGTCTAGACGGTTTCGACCTTATCGAGGAGACGCGAAGCAGTGGCTTCAACTAGTGATTTCAAGAACGGCCTGGTCCTGAAGATCGATGGCCAGCTGTGGACGATCGTCGAGTTCCAGCACGTGAAGCCCGGCAAGGGTCCCGCGTTCGTGCGCACCAAGTTGAAGAATGTGCTCTCGGGCAAGGTGGTCGACAAGACGTTCAACGCCGGGGTCAAGGTGGACACTGCCACCGTCGACCGGCGCGACATGACCTACCTGTACCACGACGGCTCCGACTACATCTTCATGGATGGCGTCACCTACGACCAGATCTCGATCAGCGAGGACATCGTCGGCGAAGGCGCTCGCTTCCTGCTCGAGAACATGGCCGTACAGGTCGCGACGCACGAAGATGTTCCGCTGTTCGTGGAGCTGCCCGTCACCGTCGAATTGGTGGTCAAGCACACCGACCCCGGTCTGCAGGGCGACCGCTCCACCGGTGGCACCAAGCCGGCCACCCTCGAGACCGGCGCCGAGATCAGCGTTCCGTTGTTCATCAACACCGGTGACAAGCTGAAGGTCGATTCCCGAGACGGCAACTACCTCGGGCGTGTGAATTCCTGAGTGGCCGGTACGCATAAGAAGCTCGGTGCCCGACACAAGGCACGCAAGCGCGCCGTCGACTTCCTCTTCGAGGCCGAGGCGAGAGATCTCGATCCGGTCGATCTAGCGGTCGACCGCGCGGAATTGTCCGACAAGGACGATTCCGTGGCACCGGTTGCCCCGTACACCATCACATTGGTGACCGGGGTTGCCGAGAACCTGGACCGCCTCGATGAGGTCATTTCCTCGCATCTACAGGACTGGACCCTCGAGCGGCTACCCGCCGTCGACCGCGCGATCCTGCGCATCGCCGTGTGGGAACTGTTCCACGCCACCGACGTCCCCCCGGTGGTGGCGGTGGACGAGGCCGTGGAGTTGGCCAAACAACTCTCCACTGACGACTCACCCGGATTCGTCAACGGCATTCTCGGCCAGGTGGTTCTGGTCGCTCCGCAGGTTCGTGCTGCAGCGGCGGCGACGTCGCGCCATGCAGATGATCGTGCGGGAGACGCTGCCACCGGAGACCCGAACGACGTCAGCTCGTAAGTTCGCGCCCTCCTGCGTGCCCGTCCGGCCCGCCACCGGCAGATTCACCAGTGGCGGGCCGCAGTCGCGGCCTCAGGTCAGGGCCACGCACCTGGCGCACGGGGCACGCTGATACGCTGTCGGCGTCAGGCATCCTTTAACGATCCGTCCAGTGAGGCGGAGAAGGAGGTCGTTGTATGCGCGTACCCGAAGGGTCTCGCGCCGCCGGGGAACCGGCGGGAGCAACACCAGAGTCGATCGCTTCCGGCGAACCCGCACGAGAGCTGCTGTCCGCAGCCGATGTGGGACGGACCATTGCGCGCATTGCGCACCAGATCATCGAAAAGACCGCGATCGACGCCGGCGGTGAGGCTCCGCGTGTCGTTCTCATCGGAATTCCCACCCGGGGCACGACGCTTGCATTGCGCCTGGCCGAGAAGATCCACGAATTTTCCGGGGTTCGCCCGCCAGTCGGCTCTCTCGACATCACCCTGTACCGCGACGACCTGCGCACCAAGCCGCATCGCCCCCTCGAGCGCACGTCCGTGCCCGAGGGTGGCATCGACGACGCCTTGGTGGTTCTGGTCGACGACGTCCTGTTCTCCGGCCGCACCGTGAGGTCGGCCCTCGACGCGCTGCGAGACCTAGGGCGGCCCCGCGCCGTCCAGTTGGCGGTGCTCGTCGACCGGGGCCATCGCGAACTGCCGTTGCGCGCCGATTACGTCGGCAAGAACGTGCCGACCGCACGTGCCGAGGGTGTGAAGGTCCTGCTCGAGGAACACGATGGCCGTGACGCGGTCATGATCTTCAGAGGAGGGCCCGCGTGAAGCACCTGCTGTCGATCGCCGACCTGACGCGGGAATCGGCTGTCGAACTTCTCGACGAAGCACAGCGGTTCGAGCAAGCCCTTCTCGGACGTGAGGTGCGTAAGCTCCCGACCTTGCGCGGGCGCACGGTGATGACCGTATTCTTCGAGAACTCGACGCGTACCCGGGTCTCGTTCGAGGTCGCCGGCAAGTGGATGAGCGCAGACGTGATCAACGTCAGCGCGTCCAGTTCCTCGGTGTCCAAAGGTGAATCGCTCCGAGACACGGCGATGACGTTGCGGGCCGCCGGCGCCGATGCGCTGATCGTGCGGCACCCCGCGTCGGGTGCGGCGCACCAGATTGCGCACTGGACCGGCCGCCAGGAGGACGGCGGCCCAGCGGTCGTCAACGCCGGCGACGGGATGCACGAACATCCCACCCAGGCGTTACTCGACGCTCTCACGTTGCGCCAGCGTCTCGGCGGCATCGAGGGCAAGCGCATCGCGATCGTGGGTGACATCGCGCACAGCCGCGTCGCCCGTTCGAACGCGCTGCTGCTGTCGATGCTCGGTGCCGAGGTCGTCCTGGTGGCGCCGCCGACGCTGCTCCCGGTCGGAGTGTCGTCCTGGCCCGTTACGGTTTCGTACTCGCTCGACGCGGAATTGCCCGGGCTCGATGCAGTTCTCATGCTGCGGGTGCAGGCCGAGCGGATGAACGGCGGGTTCTTCCCGTCCCCTCGGGAGTACTCGATCAATTTCGGACTGTCCGAGAAACGACTGGCGATGCTTCCCGAGCACGCGGTGGTGTTGCACCCCGGTCCGATGCTGCGTGGCATGGAGATCGCGTCTTCCGTTGCCGATTCGACGAAGACCGCTGTGCTGCAACAGGTAACCAACGGTGTGCACATGCGAATGGCGGTGCTGTTCCGATTGCTGGTCGGAGCGGAGAACGCTGCCGGATGAGTGGCTCGGCAGTGAGATGGGTGACAGTGCTGTGAGATGGGTGGCAGTGCTGTGAGATGGGTGGCAGTGCAGTGATAGGAGATACGGTGCTCATCAAGAACGTGCTGCTCTATGGCGAGGGCGAACCCACCGACGTTCTCCTCGGAGACGGAGTGATCCGCGCGATCGGCGCGGATGCAGGCGAGGGCAGTGACTCGGACACCGAGGTGATCGATGCGACCGGGCAGATCCTGCTCCCTGGTTTCGTCGACCTGCACACGCATCTGCGTGAACCGGGCCGCGAGGACACCGAGACCGTCGACTCCGGGTCGGCCGCCGCTGCGCTCGGCGGATACACCGCAGTGTTCGCGATGGCCAACACCAGCCCCGTTGCAGACTCGGTCGTCGTCACCGATCACGTCTGGCGGCGCGGCCAGGAGGTCGGCCTCGTCGACGTACACCCGGTCGGCGCGGTCACGGTAGGCCTCGAGGGCAAACAGCTCGCCGAGATGGCCACGATGGCGGCGGGCGTCGGTCGGGTCAAGATGTTCTCGGACGATGGCCATTGCGTGTACGACCCCCTGATCATGCGCCGTGCCCTCGAGTACTCGAGTTCCCTCGGGGTGCTCATCGCGCAGCACGCGGAGGAGCCGCGACTGACCGTCGGCGCCGTCGCGCACGAGGGACCCACCGCGTCCAGGCTCGGCCTCGCCGGGTGGCCCCGTGCCGCCGAGGAGTCGATCGTCGCACGGGACGCGCTGCTCGCCCGCGATGCCGGTGCGCGGGTGCACATCTGTCACGCATCGACTGCGGGCACCGTCGAGCTGATGAAATGGGCTCGCGGCCAGGGTATTTCGATCACGGCCGAGGTCACCCCGCATCACTTGTTGCTCGACGACTCCCGCCTCGAGACCTACGACGCTGTCAACAAGGTGAACCCGCCCCTGCGGGAGGCGAGCGACGTCGCCGCACTCCGGGCCGGACTCGCGGACGGCACCATCGACTGCGTCGCCACCGATCATGCGCCCCACGCCGAACAGGACAAGTGCTGCGAGTTCGCGGCGGCGCGCCCCGGGATGCTCGGACTCGAGACGGCGCTGTCGATCGTCGCGGCGACTATGGTCCGCCCTGGCATGCTCGACTGGCGAGGGGTGGCTCGGGTGATGAGTGAACGGCCCGCCGAGATCGTCGGACTCGACGACCAGGGACGTCCGCTGGAAGTCGGTGAGCCCGCGAACCTGGCACTGGTCGCACCGGACGCCGAATGGACCGTTCACGGATCAGATCTCGCCAGTATCTCGCACAACACACCGTTTGAGGCGATGACACTTCCGGCCCGCGTGACCACCACGATCCTCCGCGGTCGGGTCACCGCGCGCGATGGCGAAGTCCGGTTCCCGGCTCGGTTCGGTGGGCGGTAGGAGTGGAAAGGATCCTCTGGGTGGTCGGGCTCGCCCTCTTCTGGGTGCTGGCCATTTACCTGATGTACATCGGTTGGCGTGGTCGGGCCCGCCGTCAGGTCGACCGGGTCGGTGATCTGCCCGTCGTGCCTGCGCACCTCGGCGAACAGATCCTCGCGCCGACCACGGGGCTGTATGTGGGCAGCACGCTGGCACCGAGCTGGCAGGACCGGATCGCGGTCGGCGACCTCGGATTCCGGGCTGCGGGAGAGATCTCCCGCCACGCCGCCGGCATCCTGCTCGAGCGTGACGGAGCTTCGGCGATCTGGATTCCGCAGGCCGCGATCCGTGCAGTCCGTACCGAACGCGGGCTTGCCGGGAAGGTAATGAGCAAGGACGGTCTGCTGGTGATCCGCTGGGAACTGCCCTCCGGCACCGAGATAGACACCGGATTCCGCGGCGACGACAAGTCGGTCTACCCCGATTGGGTGGATGACGCGGATCCCCAAGACAAGACAGACAGTGAAGATCCAGCGAATGCGGCGAACTCTGGTGAGGTCGAGCAGAACGGAGAGAACGCATGAGCAGCTATGACAGCGACTCGGCAGTACTGGTCCTCGAGGACGGAAGGACCTTCCGCGGCACCACGTTCGGTGCCGTCGGTCAGACCCTGGGTGAGGCGGTCTTCAGCACCGGAATGACTGGCTACCAGGAGACCCTCACCGACCCGAGCTACCACCGTCAGATCGTGGTGGCCACCGCGCCGCAGATCGGCAACACGGGATGGAACGACGAGGACGACGAGTCGGTCGGCCCTACCGGCAGTAGTGCCGAGTCCAGGATCTGGGTGGCCGGGTACGTCGTCCGCGACCCTTCGCGGCGAACGTCGAGTTGGCGCGCCACCGGGTCGTTGCAGGACGAACTCGTGAAGCAGGGCGTCGTCGGGATCGCCGGGGTCGACACCCGAGCCCTGGTTCGGCACCTGCGCACCAGGGGTTCCATGCGAGCCGGGGTGTTCTCCGGTGACGCACTGGCCGACACGGATGCACTTCTCGGACGCGTGAAGAGTCAGCCGTCGATGCTCGGTGCCAACCTCGCCGGCGAGGTCAGCACGACGAGCGGGTACATCGTGGAACCGACTGGGGGACAGGCCCGCTTCACGGTTGCCGCGATCGACTTGGGGATCAAGACCAACACCCCGCGCATGTTCGCCGAGCGGGGTATCCGGGTGCACGTGCTGCCTTCGGACGCATCGCTCGAGCAGATCCTCGATCTGAAGGCGGACGGTGTGTTTCTCTCCAACGGTCCAGGCGACCCGGCGACCGCCGACGGCGCCGTGAATCTCACGAAAGAGGTCCTCGGGCAGGGGCTTCCCCTGTTCGGAATCTGCTTCGGCAATCAGATCCTCGGGCGCGCAATGGGTCTGGGCACCTACAAGATGAAGTTCGGGCACCGGGGGATCAACATCCCGGTCATCGAACACGAGACCGGGCGCATCGCGATCACTGCACAGAACCACGGATTCGCGCTCGAGGGCGAGGCCGGACAAGAGTTCGACACTCCGTTCGGTAGGGCCGTGATCAGTCATACATGCGCCAACGACGGCACCGTCGAAGGCATTCGGCTACTCGACGATTCGGCCTTCTCGGTGCAGTACCACCCCGAGGCCGCGGCAGGCCCACACGATGCCGCATACCTGTTCGACCGCTTCACCAGCCTGCTCGAGGGAGTCAAGAAGTAATGCCACGCCGTACAGATCTCTCCCACATCCTCGTGATCGGCTCCGGCCCGATCGTCATCGGCCAGGCCTGCGAGTTCGACTACTCCGGAACGCAGGCGTGCCGGGTGCTTCGCGAGGAAGGCCTGCGCGTCAGCCTCGTGAACTCGAATCCGGCCACGATCATGACCGACCCCGAGTTCGCCGATTCCACCTATGTCGAACCCATCACCGCCGAGTTCGTCGAGAAGGTCATCGCCCTCGAAGCGGAGAAGGGGAACCGGATCGACGCCGTCCTCGCGACACTCGGTGGCCAGACCGCCCTCAACACCGCGGTGGCCCTGCACGAGAAGGGGATTCTCGACAAGTACGGCGTCGAGCTGATCGGCGCCGATTTCGATGCCATCCAGCGCGGCGAGGACCGGCAGAAGTTCAAGGACATCGTCGCCAAGGTCGGAGGCGAGTCGGCGCGATCACGTGTCTGCTACACGATGGACGAGGTCCGCGAGACGGTGGCCGAACTGGGCTACCCCGTCGTGGTCCGTCCGTCGTTCACCATGGGCGGACTCGGCTCCGGAATGGCATACGACGACGAGGACCTCGCCCGTATCGCCGGTGGGGGCCTGGCCGCGTCGCCCACCGCGAACGTGCTGATCGAGGAATCGATCCTCGGGTGGAAGGAATACGAACTCGAGTTGATGCGAGACGGCCGCGACAACGTCGTGATCGTCTGCTCCATCGAGAACGTCGATCCGGTCGGTGTGCACACCGGTGACTCGGTGACGGTCGCACCCGCGATGACGCTCACCGACCGCGAATATCAGAAGATGCGTGATCTCTCGATCGACATCCTGCGTGAGGTCGGCGTCGACACCGGTGGCTGCAACATCCAGTTCGCCATGGACCCCACCAACGGTCGCCTGGTTGTGATCGAGATGAATCCGCGCGTGTCGAGGTCCAGCGCGCTGGCGTCCAAGGCAACGGGTTTCCCGATCGCGAAGATCGCGGCGAAGCTCGCCATCGGCTACACCCTGGACGAGATCGTCAACGACATCACCAAGGAAACCCCGGCATGTTTCGAGCCGACCCTCGACTACGTCGTGGTGAAGGCTCCGCGGTTCGCGTTCGAGAAGTTCCCCGGTGCCGACGGCACCCTCACCACGACGATGAAGTCGGTGGGTGAGGCGATGGCCATCGGCCGCAACTTCACCGAGGCCCTCGGCAAGGTGATGCGCTCGCTCGAGACCAAACAAGCCGGTTTCTGGACCGGGCCTCAGGTCGAGACCGAGGACCTGGATACTCTGCTCGCCGAACTCCGTGTCCCGCACGACACGCGCCTGTACGGCATCGAGAAGGCGATGAGCCTCGGTGCCACCGTCGAGCAACTGTTCGACGCGACCAGTATCGACCCCTGGTTCCTCGACCAGATGCAGCAGATCCACGAACTCGGCACCGATTTGCGTCGTGCCGCCGAGCTGACCGAGCGGGTGCTGCGGCGGGCAAAGCACCACGGGTTCTCTGATCGGCAGATCGCGGCGCTGCGCCCCGAGGTCGGCGGGGAAGACGAGGTGCGGGCACTGCGTGAGAAGTGGAACGTCCACCCGGTCTACAAGACGGTGGACACATGTGCGGCGGAGTTCGAGGCCAAGACGCCGTACCACTACTCCACCTACGAACTCGACCCCGAGGCCGAGACTGAGGTGACGCCGCAGACCGAGCGGCCGAAGGTCCTGATCCTCGGTTCCGGCCCGAACCGGATCGGACAGGGCATCGAGTTCGACTACTCCTGTGTGCACGCGGCGCTGACGCTGTCCGAGGTCGGCTACGAGACCGTGATGGTCAACTGCAACCCCGAGACCGTCTCAACCGACTACGACACCGCCGACCGCCTGTATTTCGAACCGCTGACCTTCGAGGACGTTCTCGAGGTGTATCGGGCCGAGTCGGCGTCGGGGACGGTAGCCGGGGTGATCGTGCAGCTCGGCGGCCAGACTCCGCTGGGTCTGGCGAAGCGGCTCGAGGCCGCGGGGGTGCCGATCGTGGGCACCAGCCCCGAGGCCATCGATCTTGCCGAGGATCGCGGCGAGTTCGGCAGGGTGCTCGTCGACGCCGGGCTGCCTGCGCCCAAGTTCGGTACCGCGACGACGTTCGAAGGCGCCCGTGACATCGCGGCGAGGATCGGCTATCCGGTGCTGGTGCGCCCGTCCTACGTCCTCGGTGGCCGAGGCATGGAGATCGTCTACGACGAGGCCTCGCTCGAGAGCTACCTTTCCCGCGCCACCGAGATCTCCGACGATCGGCCCGTCCTGGTGGACCGATTCCTCGAAGACGCCATCGAGATCGATGTGGACGCCCTCTGCGACGGCACCGAGGTGTACCTCGGTGGCGTGATGGAGCACATCGAGGAGGCGGGTATCCACTCGGGCGACTCCGCGTGTGCGCTGCCGCCGATCACCCTCGGTCGCGCCGATCTCGAGAACGTTCGCCGTTCCACGGAGGCGCTCGCGAAGGGGATCGGCGTCAAGGGTCTGCTCAACGTGCAGTACGCCCTGAAAGACGACATCCTGTACGTCCTAGAGGCCAACCCGCGTGCGAGCCGCACCGTGCCGTTCGTGTCGAAGGCGACGGCCGTGCAGCTCGCGAAGGCGTGCGCTCGCGTGATGCTCGGTGAAACGATCGCGGAACTGCGCGGGAGCGGAGTCCTCCCGGCCTCCGGTGACGGTGGTTCCGCACCCGCCGACGCCCCCGTCGCAGTCAAGGAGGCTGTGCTGCCGTTCAACCGATTCCGTCGCGCCGACGGCACCGGGGTGGATACTCTGCTGAGCCCCGAGATGAAGTCGACCGGCGAGGTGATGGGAATCGACGCGGACTTCGGTACCGCGTTCGCCAAGAGTCAGACCGCCGCGTACGGCTCGCTCCCCACCTCGGGATCGGTATTCGTCTCGATCGCCAACAAGGACAAGCGTTCGCTGATCTTCCCGGTCAAGCGCCTTGCAGACCTGGGCTTTCGCATACTGGCCACCGAAGGGACCGCCGGGGTCCTGCGCCGAAACGGCATCACCTGCGAGGAGGTGCGCAAGCACTCCGGCGAGAAGCTCGAGGAGGGTCAGCGCACCATCGTCGAACGGATCCGGGACGGCGAAGTCGACATGGTGATCAATACCCCGTACGGCAACTCCGGACCGCGTGTCGACGGTTACGAAATCCGCAGCGCGGCCGTCGCGATGAACATTCCGTGTGTCACGACCGTGCAAGGCGCATCCGCGGCGGTGCAGGGTATCGAGGCCGCGATCCGCGGCGACGTCGGTGTCCAATCGCTTCAGGCACTGCACGAGAGGTTGCGGTCGCCCGCCGGAGCCGTCGCGCCCGTCGCCGAAACCGTCCCGTCGTGAGTAGCCACCACCATTCCTGGGTGCAGCGGCTGACCTCGGCGGTCGAACACCGGGGGCGGTTGTGTGTCGGGATCGACCCGCACCCGGGCCTGCTCGAATCGTGGGGGCTGCCGGCCAACGCGGAGGGGCTCGAGGCCTTCGCCGAGACCTGTGTGGAGGCCTTCGTCGGTGAGGTGGCCGTTGTGAAGCCCCAGGTCGCTTTCTTCGAGGCGTACGGGTCCGCCGGCTATGCGGTGCTCGAACGCACGATCTCGGTCCTCAGGGCGGCAGGGACGCTCGTTATCGCCGATGCCAAGCGTGGAGACATCGGCTCGACGATGGCGGCGTACGCGCAGTCCTGGCTGGGCGAGAAGTCGTCTCTGTCCGCTGATGCCTTGACGGTTTCGCCATACCTGGGCTTCGGCGCTCTCGATCCGGCGCTGTCGCTGGCCGCGGAGCACGGCCGGGGACTGTTCGTGCTCGCCCGCACGTCCAATCCCGAAGGTGGCGATCTGCAGACCGCGCAGGTCGCCCCGGGAGTGTCGGTGGCGCAGTCCATCGTGGACGAGGCGGTCCGGCGCAACGCCACCGAACCGGGACTCGCCGGCCTCGTCGTGGGCGCGACACGCGGACACGGTCTGGATTTGTCGAATTTTTCCGGACCGATTCTCGCACCGGGCCTCGGCGCTCAGGGAGCGACCGCGGCCGACCTTTCCGAGATTTTCCCCGAGTCCCGAAAGCTGTTGTTGCCAAACAGTTCTCGGGGCATTCTCAGGCATGGGCCATCGGTTTCGGCCTTGCGGGCCGCGGCCCTCGAGGCCCGTGACGAGGTCGAGTCCGCACTCTCTTAGCCCACCCGAATTCGGCCTCGGCATCGGGGGTGGGTTCGCAATCGGCGCCGGGCGTGAGTACGGTCGCTATCGCTGCTGGTTATCCAGTGGTTTGCACTATTTGCCAACGACGAGACGGAGGAACCGTGGCCCTTCCCCAGTTGACTGACGAGCAGCGTGCCGCTGCTTTGGAGAAGGCAGCTGCTGCCCGCAAGGCCAGGGCTGAGCTCAAGGAGCGCCTGAAGCGTGGTGGCACCGACCTCAAACAGGTTCTCAAGGATGCCGAGAATGACGAGATTCTCGGCAAGATGAAGGTGTCGGCACTGCTCGAGGCTCTGCCCAAGGTGGGCAAGGTCAAGGCGCAGGAGATCATGACCGAGCTGGAAATCGCTCCGACCCGTCGCCTCCGGGGCCTCGGCGATCGGCAGCGCAAGGCCCTGCTCGCCAGGTTCGACTTCGAGGCCTGAGCCAACACAGTGGTTGCTGACGCACAGGTGTCAGAAAGTAGAAAAGCAGTGCAGAGGGGCCGGCTGGTGGTACTGGCCGGCCCCTCGGCTGTCGGAAAGTCCAGCGTGGTGCGCCTGCTTCGAGAGCGGATGCCTGAGCTTGTCTTCAGCGTGTCCGCCACGACGCGTGAGCCACGCCCGGGCGAGGTGGACGGTGAGGACTACCGTTTCACCTCTCGTGACGAGTTCCAGCGCATGATCGATGCCGGCGAGCTTCTCGAATGGGCTGAGATCCACGGCGGGCTTCAGTTGTCGGGGACCCCGGCAGCCCCGGTCCGCCAGGCGATCGAGCAGGGAAAACCCGTGCTGATCGAGGTCGATCTGGGAGGGGCGCGTGCAATTCGGACGGCGATGCCCGAGGCGCTCCTCGTCTTCATGGCCCCGCCCAGCTGGGACGTGCTGGTCCGTCGATTGACCGACAGGGGGACCGAATCCGCCGAGGTCGTGGAGCGGCGTCTCAAGACCGCGAGGACCGAACTCGACGCGCAGGACGAGTTCGACGAGGTCATAGTGAACGAGGATGTCAACCGATCGTGCGACGAGTTGGTATCCTTGTTGGTTGGACGGTCGGAACAGTCCGGGCCGATCCACTAGTTCTCACATCCGCTAGCCAGAACTGATTCCAGGAGATACCGAGTGAGTAGCACCCCCGCAGCAGCGTCAGCAGAACCCGGCCACGGCGCCCTCGCGGCCTATGACGTCCCGCTCGGAATTACCAACCCTCCGATCGACGAACTGCTCGAACGCACGTCGTCGAAGTACGCGCTGGTGATCTACTCGGCCAAGCGGGCGCGTCAGATCAACGACTACTACAACCAGCTCGGTGACGGCATCCTCGAATACGTCGGTCCCCTCGTGGAGCCGGGTCTTCAGGAGAAGCCCCTCTCGATCGCATTGCGTGAGATCCACTCCGATCTGCTCGAGCACACCGAGGGCGAGTGAGCGGAGGAGCGCCGTGCCTGAACAGGCTGCGGGTCCGGGTTCCGGGCACGTGACGGAATCGGGTTCGGATCTGTCGGGCACAGCAGGCAAACGCATCGTCGTCGGTGTCGGCGGCGGTATCGCCGCGTACAAGAGTTGTTCCGTCATCCGCGCGTTCACCGAGAGCGGGCACCATGTGCGGGTCGTTCCGACGGAGTCGGCGCTCGAGTTCGTCGGAAAGGCGACGTTCGAGGCGCTGTCAGGCAACCCGGTGCACGCCGGGGTGTTCGCAGACGTACCGCAGGTACCGCATGTGCGTCTCGGACAGGAAGCGGATCTTGTCGTCATCGTGCCCGCCACCGCGGACTTGATGGCGCGCGCGGTCGCGGGCCGGGCCGACGACTTGCTCACCGCGACACTGCTCACCGCACGCTGCCCGGTGATGTTCGTGCCTGCGATGCACACCGAGATGTGGGAACACCCGGCCACTGTCGCCAACGTTGCTACGCTGCGCTCTCGCGGCGTGACGGTGATCGAACCGGCGTCGGGGCGTCTCACCGGCAAGGACGCCGGACCGGGTCGACTGCCCGAACCTGACGAGATCGTGGGATTGGCCTCGCTTCTGCTCGAGCGGCCTGACGCGCTGTGCCGTGACCTCGAGGGCCGGCGGATTCTCGTGTCTGCCGGCGGCACTCGCGAGCCGCTCGACCCGGTACGGTTCCTCGGCAATCGCAGTTCGGGCAAGCAGGGTTACGCCCTCGCCCGACTTGCCGTGCAGCGAGGAGCCCAGGTCACCCTGGTGTCCGGGTATACCGCCGGCCTCGCAGACCCCGCCGCAGTCGACATCGTGCATGTGCGCACTGCGGAGGACATGCGAGCCGCGGTCGTCAAAAACGCGCCGGAGGTCGATGCGGTGATCATGGCGGCCGCAGTGGCGGACTTCCGCCCGTCGTCTGTGGAAACGGCCAAGATCAAGAAAGGTGCGGGCGAGCCTGCGTCCATCGCTCTCACCAAGAACGAGGACATCCTCGCCGGCCTGGTCCAATCTCGCCGAGACGGTCAAGTCCCGGCGTCCACCGTGATCGTCGGGTTCGCCGCGGAGACAGGCGATGCCGAAGGTGATGTGCTCACCCATGCACGAACCAAGCTCGAGCGTAAGGGCTGCGATCTTCTCGTCGTCAACGCAGTCGGCGAGGGTAAGGCATTCGAGGTCGACCACAACGACGGTTGGTTGCTCGGCTCCGACGGTTCCGAGTCGGCGCTCGAACACGGATCGAAAGCACTGATGGCGAGTCGTGTGCTCGACAGCGTCGGACAACTGATCCGTGCTCGATGAACGAAGATATCGCCGAGGTCCGGTGACCATGGCTCGTCGGCATGAACCTGCGGAGGTGCCGTTCGGGTTGTTCGCATTACTCCGCAGCTAAGCTGCTTTAAAGTGTTGTTCAGGGACAACTGTCGTTCCGGGGCAACCGTCGAGAGGGGAATTTTGTGAGCCAGTCCGGTAGTCGGCTTTTCACCAGCGAGTCTGTCACCGAGGGACACCCGGACAAGATTTGTGATGCAATCAGCGATTCCATCCTCGACGCACTCCTCGCGGAAGACCCCCGGGCCCGAGTCGCCGTCGAGACGATGGTCACCACCGGGCAGGTTCACGTCGCCGGTGAGGTGACGACCACTGCATACGCCGACATCCCCAAGATCGTGCGCGACACGGTGCTCGAGATCGGCTACGACTCCTCCGCCAAGGGCTTCGACGGCAACTCCTGCGGCGTCAACGTGGCGATCGGGGCGCAGTCCCCCGAGATCGCTCAGGGTGTCGACCACTCGCACGAGGTCCGCACCGGAGAACTCAGCGACGACGAGATCGACCGTCAGGGCGCCGGCGACCAGGGGCTGATGTTTGGATTCGCCACCACCGACACCCCGGAACTGATGCCGCTGCCGATCGCGCTCGCGCATCGGCTGTCACGTCGTCTCACCGAGGTTCGCAAGTCCGGCGTGCTGCCCTATCTGCGCCCGGACGGCAAGACGCAGGTCACGATCGAGTACGACGGCGACAGGCCGGTTCGTCTAGACACCGTGGTCATTTCGACCCAGCACGCCGCGGACATCGACCTCGACAATCTGCTGACGCCGGATCTGCGCGAGAAGGTTCTCGGTTCCGTCCTTGCGGACCTCGAGATGCCGACGCTCGACACCTCGGATATCCGGCTCCTGGTCAACCCGACCGGCAAGTTCGTGCTCGGTGGCCCGATGGGTGACGCCGGACTGACCGGGCGAAAGATCATCGTCGACACCTACGGCGGAATGGCTCGCCACGGAGGCGGCGCATTCTCCGGTAAAGACCCGTCGAAGGTGGACCGGTCGGCTGCTTACGCCATGCGCTGGGTGGCGAAGAACGCTGTGGCCGCCGGGCTTGCGGAGCGCATCGAGGTGCAGGTTGCCTACGCCATCGGGAAAGCGGCACCGGTAGGTCTCTTCGTCGAGACGTTCGGCACCGAGAAGACGGACCCGGTTCGTATTCAGCAAGCGATCGCCGAAACCTTCGATCTGCGCCCCGGCGCGATCATCCGCGACCTCGATCTGTTGCGCCCGATCTATGCGCAGACCGCGGCCTACGGTCACTTCGGGCGTACCGACATCAACCTCCCGTGGGAGAGCGTCGACCGGGCGGAGAAGCTGCGCGCCGCGACGGGCCTTTGATCGATTGTCGCCGCCCGAGGTGGGCGCTGTGGTGGTAGCGGTCGCCACGTGAGCGCAGGCAAGGTTGCGGCAGAGGTAGATCCGATTGCCAGGGTGCTGCCGCTGCTTCCGCTCGCTCACCTCGACCGCGAATTCGACTATCTGGTTCCGCGGGATCTCGACGAGCAGGCTCGACCCGGGGTCCGGGTACGTATCCGGTTCGCCGGACGCCTCGTCGACGGATTCGTTGTCTCACGCCGCGCAACCAGCGAACATCAGGGACGCTTCGGCTGGCTCGAGCGTGTGATCTCGGCGGAGCGAGTGCTCACTCCGGAGATCAGCCGGGTGGTCGATCTCGTCGCAAGCAGGTATGCGGGCACCCGCGCCGACGTGTTGCGGCTCGCGGTTCCGCCACGGCACGCACGGGCGGAATCCGAGACCGCGGCCGCGCCTGGCGGTTCGGTTCCCGCCGGAGCCGACGCGATCCCGATCGAGACCGAGGCATGGACGAGGTATGTCCATGGCGAGGCTTTCGTGACCGCGTTGTCGGAGGGGCGTTCACCGCATGCCGTATGGCAGGCGCTGCCCGGAGAAGACTGGACGGCACGTCTCGCGGAGCTGGCCGGAGTGGTTGTCGCCTCCGGAGCGAGCACCGTGATCGTCGTCCCCGATCAGCGAACTCTCGATCGTACGGTGGCGTCGGTGGCGGCACTGCTGGGAAGCGATGCCGTCGTCGGACTGGCAGCGGGCCTCGGCCCGGCGACGCGTTATCGGCGTTGGCTGGCCGCGCTACGCGGCACGGCCCCGGTGGTGGTGGGAACGCGAAGTGCGGTGTTCGCTCCGACACCACAAACCGGGCTGATAGTGGTCTGGGACGACGGGGACGACAATCACTCGGAGCCGCGAGCGCCGTATCCGCATGCTCGCGAGGTGGCGCTACTGCGGGCGTACGCCAGTGGCTGCGCGGTAGTGCTCGCAGGACACGCACGGACCGCCGAGGCTCAGGCTCTGGTCGATTCAGGATGGGCACACGATCTCGTGGCGGCCCGCGATACCGTGCGTGCCGCGGCGCCGAAGATCACTGCCCTCGCCGACAGCGACCATGCGCTGGCCCGTGACCCGGGCGCACGGGCCGCCAGACTGCCCGCCATCGCATTCGCGGCGGCCCGTGAGGCGCTCGGTGCGGGTAAGGGGGTGCTGGTCCAAGTTCCCAGGCGCGGGTACGTACCGAGCCTCGCATGTGGCAAGTGCCGTGCGGCTGCGCGGTGCCGCCGGTGCAACGGTCCCCTCGCCTTGCCGTCGGCCGCGGGCCCGGACGGAGCCGCGACCCCGGCATGCCGCTGGTGCGGCGTCGCGGACGCCGCCCATCGTTGCCACGCGTGCGGTGCGCGGGCGCTGCGTGCCGTCGTCGTCGGGGCGGGCCGCACTGCCGAGGAACTCGGGCGCGCCTTCCCCGGCATCACGGTCCGGATGTCCGGAGGCGACGATGTTGTCGACGAGGTGGAACAGGGTCCGATTCTGGTGGTATCGACAGTCGGCGCCGAACCCGTCATGACAGGTGGATACGGGGCCGCCCTGCTGCTCGACGGGTGGGCGCTGTTGGGTCGCCCGGACCTGCGCGCGGCGGAGGAGACTCTGCGCAGATGGATGACGGCCTCGGCGCTGGTGGCACCCTTCGCAGAGGGCGGTCAGGTGGTTGTCGTCGCGGATTCCGGTATCCCCACGGTTCAGGCACTGATCCGCTGGGATCCGGTCGGCCATGCGCGCGCCCAGTACGCCGAGCGTGCGGAGGTCGGATTTCCGCCCGCCAGTCATATGGCGGCGATCGACGGCAGCGCCCGGGCGATCGCCGACCTCCTCGACGCGGCGGAGTTGCCGGGGAGTGCGGAACTGCTCGGACCGGTCGAATTGCCTGCGGGGGAGCGGCTTCCGTTTTCCGGAGACTCCCCAGAACCCACCGAGGTCGAGCGCATGCTGATCCGCGTGCCCCGCGGCGACGGGAGTGCTCTGGCCAAGGCGCTGCGGGACGCACAAGCGGTACGCAGTGCGCGCAAGGACTCGCAGCCGACACGAGTGCAAATCGATCCCACCCGCCTCGGATGAGTGCGCTACGCCTCGAGATTGCGTCCTATTGAATCCCACCGGGCTCGCCGAGTGCTGTCGGCGCGGCGCGACTCCTTAGACTGGGCGCACATCTTCGAGCAGGCACGTCATCGAGCGAGCATGTCACCGAGCAGTCACATCATCGAGCAAGGGAGTTTCTTCGTGGAGGTAGTGTCGGCCCGCACAGTGGCCCACCATCCATCGTGTGGGTCGCCGACGTGCGCGTAGTCTTCGCCGGAACCCCCGAACCCGCTGTGCCTTCCCTCGAGCGGCTGATCCGGTCGCCGCATCACGACGTCGTGGCAGTGATCACCCGGCCGGATGCGGTGGCCGGGCGCGGACGCAAGGTGGTCCGCTCGCCGATAGGCGAACTCGCCGACTCACACGGCATCGAGGTTCTCACGCCGAACCGGGCTACGGACCCGGACTTCCTCACCCGCCTGGCCGAGCTCGCGCCCGACTGTGCGCCCGTCGTCGCCTACGGTGCACTGCTGCCGCAGCAGGTCCTCGACATCCCGGTCCACGGCTGGGTCAACCTGCATTTCTCGTTGTTGCCGGCATGGCGCGGAGCCGCGCCTGTTCAGGCAGCCATCGGCGCAGGCGATGACATGACCGGTGCCAGCGCCTTCCGGCTCGAGGCAGGGATGGACACCGGCCCGGTCTACGGCGTTGTCACCGAACGGATTCGTGATACCGACACCGCCGGTGACCTCCTGGGGAGATTGGCCGACAGCGGAGCGGTACTCCTCGAGTCCGTTCTCGACGGAATCGAGGCCGGTTCGATCACTGCGGTCCCGCAACCGGCAGAGGGTGTCTCGTATGCGCCCAAGGTGACGGTCGATGCGGCCCGGATCCGTTGGGACAGGGCGGCTACGGCGGTGGATCGGCACATCCGGTCGGTCACCCCTGCACCCGGTTCCTGGACCACGATCGGGGATTTGCGCCTCAAGGTCGGCCCTGTTGCACTCACCGAGGAGCAGCTCGAACCGGGGGAGATCTCGGTGAGCAAGACAGGATTGCTGGTCGGCACGTCGACGGTCGCGGTGCGACTGGATCGCATTCAACCGCAAGGCAAGAAGCAGATGGCCGCCCTGGACTGGGTCCGTGGCGCACGACTTGATGAAAAGGCTCGGGCACAGTGAGCAAAGCGGAGGAATGGGCACAGTGAGCGAATCAAGAAGACCGGCTCGCCGAGGCCAGTCCGGTTCGGGGGCACGCAACAGCAGACCCCGGCAGGCGCGTCGCCCCGATGCCTCCCGGGCCGGGCTGGACGAGCCTCGTGTGGCTGCCAGGGACGTTTTGCGCGCCGTCCGTGAGCGCGACGCCTACGCGAATCTGGTGCTGCCCGGCCTCCTGCGAGAGCGGCGCCTCGACGGCCGAGACGCGGCACTGGCCACTGAACTGGCCTATGGCGCGGCACGAGCGCGGGGACTCCTCGATGCGGTGATTTCCGACTGCGCAGGCCGGCCGATCGAGGAGATCGACGGACCACTGCTCGACGTCCTTCAACTCGGCACTTACCAACTGTTGCGCACACGGGTGGCCCCTCACGCTGCGGTCGCGACATCGGTCGACCTCGTGCGTGCGGAATCGGGCCACGGTAAGGCCGGATTCGTCAACGCCGTGCTGCGTCGGGTGTCCGAGCGTACGGAGTCCGAATGGGTGGAGCGTCTCGCGCCCACCGATCCGGTGGGTCGGCTGGCGTTCGCGCATGCCCACCCGACGTGGATCGCGCAGGCCTTCGCGGACGCTCTCGGCCCAGACGCCGGTGAACTCGAGGACGTGCTCGTCGCCGATGACGCCAGGCCCACGGTTCATCTTGTCGCGCGGCCGGGGGAGATCTCCGCGGAGGAACTCGCGCTCGTGACCGGCGGTGAGGTGGGGAGGTACTCGCCCTATGCGGTCTATCTCGACGGAGGCGATCCGGGCCTGCTCGACGCCGTTCGCGAGGGTCTTGCCGGTGTTCAGGACGAGGGCAGTCAATTGGTCGCCCGGGCACTGTCCCTCGCCCCGCTCGAGGGACCGGACGGTGGTCGTTGGCTCGATCTCTGTGCAGGTCCGGGCGGGAAGGCGGCTCTGCTCGGTGCCCTGGCGGGAATCGTGGGTGGCCGGGTCGATGCGGTCGAGCCGGTCGAGCACCGTGCGGACCTGATCCGTAAGACGACCAAGGAACTCCCGGTCGACGTAACGGTCGCCGACGGGCGAGATCCCGGGCTAGAGCACGGGTACGACCGCGTCCTGGTCGATGCCCCGTGCACCGGGCTGGGTGCGCTGCGCCGGCGCCCTGAGGCACGGTGGCGCAGGCAGCCCGGTGAAGTGGCCGGACTGGCGAAGCTGCAACGAGAACTTCTCGCATCGGCGATATCGCTGGTGCGCCCCGGTGGGGTGGTCCTCTACGCAACGTGTTCGCCGCACTTGTCGGAGACCGTCACGGTGGTCGCGGACGCGGTACGCCGCTACGGGGTGACTGCCCTCGACACACGTGAGCTGGTACCCGGTGTGCCGGATCTCGGCGATGGTCCGAGCGTTCAGCTGTGGCCACATCGCCACGGCACCGACGCGATGTTCTTCGCCGCGCTGCGCAAGCCGGCGGCCTGACGACATCCGAACCGCGAGGGCGATAGGAGGGGCGTTCGGGCTCCCTGGTCCAGGTCAGATTTCGTCGTAGCGCTCGCGCAGCTCGGGTGGCGCCTTGACGTACCACGCCTGCCGGAGCACGTCGGTCAACTCGTCGGCGTCGACCTTGTCGAGGTCGACGAGAATGGCGCCGTATCCGTCGTAGTGGGGTGTGGTGTAGAACGGGCCGCCCTGGTCGACGAGCGAGCTCTTCTGGTCGAGTCCGCACATCACGGCAAGGGCGCCGTCCGACTCGATCCGCAAACGGGCGAGGAGCTTGCCCCCCACCTTCAGTGCCGGGGTCTGGTAGGTGGTGCCTTCCTCCACTTCGGGCAGCGACAACCCGATCTTCACCGCGTCCTTCCAGGTCTGCATAAACCCAGTATGGACCGCGTGCCAGGGCCAGGAGGTGCCTACGACTAAACTTTGCCGTGTGGCCACCCCGATGATCGCACCCTCCATTTTGTCTGCGGATTTCGCACGCCTCGCCGAGGAGGCGAAGGCCGTCGCCGGTGCCGACTGGTTGCACGTCGACGTGATGGACGCACACTTCGTGCCCAATCTGACACTCGGCCTTCCCGTGGTGAAGAGCCTGCTCGCCGCGACGGATATTCCGCTCGACTGTCATCTCATGATCGACGAGCCCGACCGCTGGGCGCCGTCCTACGCCGAGGCCGGCGCACACAATGTCACGTTCCACGCGGAGGCCACCGACGACCCGTGTGCGGTGGCCAGTGACATTCGCGCGGCAGGAGCCAAGGCCGGACTCAGCGTCAAACCCGGAACGCCGATCGAACCGTACCTGGAAATCTTGAAGGACTTCGACACCCTGCTGGTGATGAGCGTGGAACCCGGTTTCGGAGGCCAGTCGTTCATCCCGGAGGTCCTGGCGAAGGCGCGAGCGATTCGCCGCCTCGTCGACTCCGGCGAACTGACACTGGTCGTCGAGATCGACGGCGGCATCAATGCCGACACCATCGAGGCCGCTGCGGAAGCAGGCGTGGACTGCTTCGTGTCCGGCTCCGGCGTCTACGGCGCGAGTGACCCGGCGGAGGCGGTGCGTTCCCTGAGGGCTGCCGCGGCCAAAGCATCGCCGCATCTGACGCCGCTGTAGCGGCGGGCGTCCGGGTCATGAAAACATTTGTGCATCACAAGAACTCGGCGGCAGATCTCGATGCAGCAATGCAGATCGCCATCGGCGCCGCAGAATCTGCTCGCGGATTCACGAGCCCCAATCCCGCGGTCGGTGCGGTGGTTCTCGATTCCTCCGGGCGCATCGCCGGCGTCGGTATGACCCAGCCTCCGGGCGGACCCCATGCGGAGATCGTGGCACTGCGCGAGGCGGGTGATGCTGCGCGCGGAGGCACGGCGGTCGTCACGTTGGAACCGTGCAATCACCATGGCCGGACGGGGCCGTGCTCTCAGGCTCTCATCGATGCCGGGGTCGTTGCCGTGCACTATGCGGTCGGCGATCCGAACCCGGAAGCGAAGGGCGGTGGAGAAACGCTCGCCTCGGCCGGAATCCAGGTGGGTACCGGGCTGCGTGAGCGGGAGGTGGAACGCGGCCCGCTGCGCGCCTGGCTCCACCAGCAGCGCACCGGACGGCCGCATGTGACCTGGAAGTACGCCGCCACCCTCGACGGGCGTAGCGCCGCCGCCGACGGAACCAGCCAGTGGATCACCGGTCCGGAGGCGAGGGAGCGGGTTCATGCCGATCGGGCGAAACTCGACGCGATCGTGGTGGGCACGGGAACGGTGCTGGCCGACAATCCGCGACTGACCGCGCGGATGGCCGACGGATCGCTCGCGTCGCATCAACCGGTACGTGTCGTCGTCGGACTGACCGACATTCCGAGAAGCGCCCATGTCCTCGACGACTCCGCACCCACACTGCTGCTGCCCACGCGGAACGTGAACGAGGTCCTCGAGGCGCTCGCCGAGTACACCGACGTTCTGCTCGAGGGCGGGCCGAGACTTGCGGGCGCGTTCCTCGCTGCAGGCCGGGTCGATCGGATCCAGGCATACCTCGCACCCCTTGTACTCGGAGCCGGGACCGCTGCGGTAGCAGACGCGGGGGTACGGACGATCGACGGCGCTCTGCGCTTCCGCCACGAGTCGGTCGAAACAATTGGACCCGACGTGTTGTTGACTCTGGTTCCGGCGGTGTCCGGCAATCTGGACAGCGCGCAAGACCCAGACCACCCAGAAGCATAGGAGTTCGCCACAGTGTTCACCGGGATCGTCGAAGAGTTGGGTGAAGTCGTCGGCAAAGAAGAATTGGCCGATGCCGTGCGGCTGACCGTGCACGGTTCGGTCGTCACCTCCGACGCGTCACACGGCGATTCGATCGCGGTGAACGGTGTCTGCCTGACCGTGGTCGAGGTACTGGAGGGCGGTTCGTTCACCGCCGATGTGATGCAGGAGACACTGAACAGGTCGAGCCTGCAGAAGATCGGCGTGGGCAGCAGGGTCAACCTCGAACGGGCGGCTTCGCTCGGCAGCCGGCTCGGCGGCCACCTCGTGCAAGGCCATGTCGACGGGACCGGACACGTCATCAGCCGCAGTCGGTCCGAGAACTGGGAGGTGGTGCGGATCACTCTTCCCGACGCCATCTCGCGGTATGTCGTGGAGAAGGGGTCGATCACGGTCGACGGTGTGTCGCTGACCGTCTCGGCGCTCGGCGGGGACCCCGGTGACGAGTTCTTCGAAATCTCGCTCATCCCGACCACCCTGCAACTGACCACACTCGGGGCGGCAGCCGTCGGTACGGTGGTCAACCTCGAGGTCGACGTGATCGCGAAGTATGTGGAGCGGCTGCAAACGGCCGACCGTTGAGTCGTACTGTTGAGGAGCATCCCACGGATGCATCCGCTGTATTCGAAGATGCGTAGGACAACAATTTTGGAGACCGAGCACGTGACCAGGTTCGACAGTATCGAGCGCGCCATTGCCGACATTGCCGCGGGCAAAGCGGTCGTCGTCGTCGACGACGAGGACCGCGAGAACGAGGGCGACCTCATCTTTGCTGCGGAGAAGGCCACCCCCGAGTTGGTTGCGTTCATGGTTCGGTACACGTCCGGGTACCTGTGTGTGCCGCTCGACGGCGCGGATTGTGACCGCCTGGGACTGCCGCCGATGTATGCCACCAATCAGGACAAGCACGGCACCGCATACACGGTGACCGTCGACGCGCGTGAAGGTATCGGGACCGGTATTTCGGCGTCCGACCGCGCCGCCACGATGCGGCTGCTGGCAGATCCGGGTAGTAGCGCGCATGACTTCACCCGCCCAGGTCACGTCGTGCCACTGCGCGCAAAGGAAGGCGGCGTGCTGCGCCGCCCCGGACACACCGAAGCGGCCGTGGACCTGGCCAGGATGGCCGACCTGCGCCCCGCCGGGGTGATCTGCGAGATCGTCAGCCAGAAGGACGAGGGCGCGATGGCGCAGACCGACGAACTCCGGGTCTTCGCCGACGAGCACGACCTCGCGCTGATATCGATCGCAGACCTCATCGCGTTTCGCCGCAGGCACGAGAAGCAAGTGGTGCGGGTCGCGGCCGCACGCATCCCCACCAGACACGGCGAGTTCACCGCTGTCGGGTACCGGAGCATCTACGACGACGTCGAGCACGTGGCACTGGTCCGCGGCGACATCCCCGGCCCGAACGGTGACGGCGAGGATGTGCTGGTGCGCGTGCACTCCGAGTGCCTCACCGGTGACGTCTTCGGCTCACTGAGGTGCGACTGCGGCCCGCAGCTCGAGGCTGCTCTCGACATGGTCGCCCAGGAGGGCCGTGGTGTGGTGCTCTACATGCGCGGACACGAAGGCAGGGGCATCGGACTGATGCACAAGCTGCAGGCCTACCAACTGCAGGACAACGGTTCGGACACCATCGACGCCAACCTGGCTTTGGGTCTGCCGGCGGACGCCCGCGACTACGGTATCGGCGCGCAGATCCTCGTGGATCTGGGAATCTCCTCGATGCGCCTGCTCACCAACAACCCCGCCAAGCGGGTCGGGCTCGATGGGTACGGGCTGCAGATCACCGAGCGGGTGTCGATGCCGCTACGCGCCAACGCCGAGAACCTGACGTACTTGCGCACCAAGCGTGACCGGATGGGGCACGACCTGATCGGCCTCGAAGATTTCGACGCGGGTGAGATCCTGTGAGCGGCGAGGGCCTGCCTGGCCTGGAGTTGGACGAAGCGGGCGATCTCCGGGTCGCCATCGTTGCCGGCCGCTGGCACGCCAAGATTTCCGAGGCGCTGATCGCAGGCGCGCAGCGGGTGGCGGACGAGGCGAACCTGAAGAATGTCACGTTGGTCCGGGTGGCCGGTGCAATCGAGCTTCCGGTCGTGGCACAGGCCCTCGCCCGTACCCATGACGCCGTCGTAGCCCTCGGTGTCGTGATTCGCGGCGGTACCCCGCACTTCGAATACGTCTGCGACGCGGTGACGGCAGGGCTGACCCGGGTGTCTCTCGACGAGAGCACCCCCGTCGGAAACGGTGTACTCACCACGGACACCGAACAGCAGGCCGTCGAGCGCAGTGGGCTCCCGGGCTCGGTCGAGGACAAGGGTGGCCAGGCGTGTGCCGCCGCACTCGACGCCGCAGTCACCCTGGCGAGGCTGCGCCGGACGGAGGAGTCCCTTGCGTGATCGGGAACAATTCATGACTTCAGAATCATCCGAAACATCATCATCCGAAACATCCGAGTGGGAGTTTGTGGCGAGGCCACGAAAGTCGCGCCGATACGCGTTCGGTGTGGCCATTCTCATCGTCGTCGTTCATGTGACGTTCGCGATTCTGCTACGC
Organism: Rhodococcus sp. WMMA185; assembly: GCF_001767395.1. NCBI lineage: Bacteria > Bacillati > Actinomycetota > Actinomycetes > Mycobacteriales > Nocardiaceae > Rhodococcus > Rhodococcus sp. WMMA185. The sequence continues at coordinate 1,641,243 of NZ_CP017014.1, forward strand.
GGCGATTCGACGGGCGTCTACTTCCGATTCGCCGACCAGGTCGCGTTCGCAGGCATCGGCTTTCTACTGGCAGCAGGTGTTCTGTTGTTGACGCGCCCGAGGGTGAAGATAGGCCCACGGGGGATCGCTGTGCGGAACGTGCTCAGCGAGCGCATCGTGGACTGGGATCTCTACGAGGGCTTGTCCTTTCCGGACGGGGCCGCGTGGGCTCGGATCGAACTACCCGACGACGAGTACATATCCGTGATGGCGATCCAGTCGAATGACGGCGAGTACGCGGTGGACGCCGTGCGCCGATTCCGTGAACTGGTGGCCCAGTACGCGCCGACCTGATCGCAACCCGGATCCTCGCCGAGACAGCGATGATGCGGAGTTGGTCGGTGGCGCCGACTAACGTGAAGGAGTGCCAGATCCTTCGACATATCGCCCCGCGACCGGAACGATTCCGATCGATCCGGGGGTGTACAAGTTCCGCGACCCGCATGGCCGGGTCATCTATGTCGGGAAGGCGAAGAGTCTTCGTTCACGGTTGAATTCCTACTTCGCCGATGTTTCGACGCTGCATCCGCGCACCCGACAGATGGTGACGACGGCCGGGAGCGTCGAGTGGACGGTGGTCAGCACCGAGGTCGAGGCGCTCCAACTCGAATACAACTGGATCAAGGAATTCGATCCCCGGTTCAACGTCCGCTACCGCGACGACAAGACCTACCCGGTCCTCGCTGTGACGCTGAACGAGGAGTATCCGCGGCTGTTCGTCTACCGCGGGCCCCGACGCAAGGGGGTGCGCTACTTCGGCCCCTACTCGCACGCGTGGGCCATCCGCGAGACCCTCGATCTGCTGCTCCGGGTGTTTCCGGCTCGCACCTGTTCGGCCGGGGTCTTCAAACGTCACAACCAGATCGGACGTCCCTGCCTCCTGGGCTACATCGACAAGTGTTCCGCGCCGTGCGTGGGCAGGGTGTCTGCTCTCGAACACCGTCAGATCGTGGAGGACTTCTGCGATTTCCTGTCGGGGCGCACCGACAAATTGGTCAGGGAACTCGAGTCGCGGATGGCCGCGGCGGCCGAACAACTCGACTTCGAATTGGCTGCTCGCCTGCGTGACGACGTGGGTGCCCTGCGGAGGGCACTCGAAAAGCAGGCCGTGGTGCTCGGCGACGGAACCGACGCCGACATCGTGGCGTTCGCAACCGACGAGCTAGAGGCCGCGGTGCAAGTTTTCCACGTCCGCGGCGGGCGGGTACGCGGCCAGCGCGGTTGGGTGGTGGAAAAGGCCGGCGATGTCATCGATTGGGCCGCTGTCGATTCCGATGCAGGGTCGGACCTGCCGCTGCTCGTGGAGCAGTTCCTCACCCAGTTCTACGGCGAGCAGGCGGCGTTGTCGGGTGACGCCGTGGCGGGCACCCACGGAGTGCCCCGAGAGGTCTTGGTGCCTGTGCTGCCCCCCGACGCCGAGCAGATCCAGATGTGGCTGAGTGGTCTTCGCGGATCGGCGGTCCGGTTGCGGGTGCCCCAGCGCGGCGACAAGAAGGCCCTCGCCGAGACCGTGCAACGCAACGCAACGGAGGCGCTCGCGCAACACAAGCTGCGCCGCGCCGGCGACTTCACCTCACGGTCCGCGGCCCTGCAGGGGATCCAGGAGGCACTCGACCTGGATTCGGCTCCACTGCGCATCGAGTGCGTCGACATCAGTCACGTGCAGGGCACCGATGTGGTGGCCTCGCTCGTCGTCTTCGAGGACGGTCTGCCGCGCAAGTCGGACTACCGTCACTACGCGATCAAGGAGGCCGCGGGCGGCGGCCGTTCCGACGACGTCGCCAGCATCGCGGAGATCACCCGGCGTCGGTTCCTCCGGCACAACCGTGACATCGGGGTACTGCAGGCGGAGGCAACGGGCGCAGACGTCACGGAGGCAACGGGTGCGGACGCAGCGATGGTGCCGGGTGATGGCGGCGGCAGCTCGGCACCTGGGTCGGCCATCGATCCGCAGACCGGTAGGCCCAGACGGTTTGCGTACCCGCCGAATCTGTTTGTCGTCGATGGTGGCGCCCCGCAGGTCGCTGCGGCGTCGGCCGTGTTGGACGAACTGGGGATCACCGACGTCGCGGTGATCGGATTGGCAAAGCGGCTCGAGGAGGTGTGGGTTCCGGGGGAGGAGGATCCGGTGATCCTCCCGCGCACCAGCGAATCGCTGTACCTGTTGCAACGAGTGCGCGACGAGGCGCACCGCTTCGCGATTACGTTCCACCGCAGCAAGCGTTCCAGGCGCATGACTGCGTCCGCGCTCGACTCGGTGCGAGGTCTCGGTGACACCCGTCGCAAGGCGCTGGTGACGCATTTCGGATCCGTCGCACGCCTCGAAAAGGCCAGCGTTGAGGAAATCACGGCGGTTCCCGGCATCGGTACCGCAACCGCCAAGGCGGTCCTGGCCGCACTCGGGGCTGAGGAACTGTCTGCGCAGACGGCGGGTGTGGGGGATGATGAACCCGATCGGAACGAATCGGGCACGAGCGGAGAGGGCGGCACAGGTATCGAACAGCAGAGGGCGGGACAGCGGGACAGCGGGACAGCGGAAATGACGTAGGAAATACAGCGCTTCGCAACGGACGGGTGTCGAGTGAACGAGCAGTACGTGGGGAACAACAGCACACACACGGTTCGGCCGATGGACTTTCTTCTCGTCACCGGGCTCTCGGGAGCGGGGTTGCAGACAGCGGCCAATGTCCTCGAGGACCTCGGGTGGTATGTGGCAGACAATCTGCCGCCGGAACTGATCTCCAGGATGGTGGATCTGAGCCTGGAATCCGATTCCCGACTCGAACGTCTCGCCGTCGTCATCGACGTCCGCAGCAGGTTGTTCACCGGTGACCTCGGCTCTGTCCTCGTCGAATTGGAGAGCAAGCCGGTGCATACGCGGGTGCTCTACCTCGACGCGTCCGACGCGGTGCTGGTACGCCGATTCGAGCAGGTCCGCCGCAGCCATCCCCTGTCGGGCGGAGGAGCGGAGGGCACCCTCGCCGAGGGCATTGCCGCCGAACGTGACCAGCTCGCAAAGGTGAAGGCGGCTGCAGACCTGGTGATCGACACCTCCTCGCTTGCCGTACACCAACTGCGCCAGAAGATCGAGGACGCCTTCGGTGAGGCCGGGAACAGGACGATGCAGGTAACGGTCCAGTCTTTCGGTTTCAAGTACGGTCTCCCGATGGACGCCGATCTCGTCTGCGATGTCCGGTTCCTGCCCAATCCGTACTGGATACCCGAGTTGCGCCCGCGCACCGGCCAGAATGCGGACGTGCGGGACTACGTGTTGAACCAGGACGGTGCCGAGGACTACCTCACCACCTATCACCATCTGCTGGATCTGACGATCGCGGGATATCGTCGGGAAGGGAAACGCTATATGACCATCGCGGTGGGTTGCACCGGCGGCAAACATCGCAGCGTGGCGATGTCGGAGGCGCTCGCGGGCCTCCTCGAAAAAGACTCCGGGGTCAACGTGCGTGTGGTCCATCGCGATCTGGGGCGCGAATGATGAGTGCAGGCCCAACGCCGGCGATCGTTGCTCTCGGCGGGGGGCACGGACTCTTCGCCACCCTCAGTGCCGCGCGCCGACTCAGCCATGACGTCACGGCCGTGGTCACCGTCGCCGACGACGGCGGATCGTCAGGGCGTCTTCGGGCCGAACTGGGTGTGATACCACCCGGTGATCTGCGCATGGCGCTCGCCGCGCTCGCCGCGGACGACCCCGACGTGCGGGACTGGACGGAGACCATCCAGCACCGATTCGGCGGAATCGGGGCCCTGGCAGGACATTCGGTCGGAAATCTGATTTTCGCCGGTCTCACCGAAGTCCTCGGCGACCCGGTAGCCGCGCTCGATGAACTCGCACGGTTGCTGCGGATCAACGGGCGCGTCCTGCCGATGTCGCCGATTGCTCTCGAGATCGAAGCCGACGTGCAGGGCCTCGAGGCCGACCCACGGGTCAGCCGGTGTATCCGCGGGCAGGTCGCGGTCGCGACCACCCCGGGCAAGGTGCGCCGGGTGCGACTGTTGCCGGCCAACCCGCCTGCGTGCCCCGATGCTGTTGCGGCGATCGGCGCCGCCGACATGGTTGTACTCGGACCAGGATCGTGGTTCTCCAGTGTCATTCCACACGTCCTGGTGCCGGACCTCCTCGAGGCCCTGACCGCCACTCGTGCACGGAAGGTACTGGTGCTCAACCTGGCTCCCGAGCCGGGCGAGACTGCGGGCTTCTCCACCGAGCGCCATCTCCACATACTGTCCCAGCACGCCCCCGAGTTGACCGTCGACTTCGTCGTGGTGGATTCGGGGTCGGTGCCGCCGGGGCGTGAGCGTGAGCATCTCGCCCGGGCCGCCGGGCAATTTCGAGCACATGTCATCTACGCCGACGTGTCGCAACCCGGAACCCATATTCACCACGCAGGCAAGCTGGCATCCGTTCTCGAACATCTCCCCGAAGATCCCGGTCCGGGTCCAGTGGGCAGTGCGGTGTCCGAGACAGCAGTGGATGCCCCTGTCGAGACACCGGTCGAGACACCAGAGGAAAGGGAGAGCGCTTCGTGGCAATGACAGCAGAGGTCAAAGATGAACTCAGTCGTCTCGTCGTCACTCATGTGAGCTGCCGAAAGGCCGAAGTTTCGTCGCTGCTGCGGTTCGCCGGGGGATTGCATATCGTCGGAGGCCGGGTAGTGGTCGAGGCAGAAGTGGATCTCGGGTCGACGGCGAGGCGGTTGCGCCGCGAGATCTTCGATCTGTTCAGCTACAACGCTGACGTCCATGTCTTGAGTGCGGGCGGGTTGCGGAAGTCTTCGCGATACATCGTGCGTGTCGCGAAGGAGGGGGAGGCGCTTGCTCGCCAGACCGGGTTGCTGGACGTGCGAGGGCGTCCGGTTCGGGGTCTGCCCGCTCAGGTAGTCGGGGGAAGCGTCGCCGACGCGGAATCGGCGTGGCGCGGTGCCTTTCTGGCACACGGATCCCTGACCGAGCCCGGACGGTCGTCGGCCCTCGAGGTCAGCTGTCCCGGACCGGAGGCGGCGCTTGCGCTGGTCGGTGCAGCCCGGAGGCTGGGAATCTCAGCCAAGGCACGTGAGGTCCGTGGTACCGATCGGGTGGTGATCCGCGACGGCGAGGCCATCGGCGCCCTGCTCACCCGCATGGGAGCCCAGGACACCCGCCTGGTGTGGGAGGAACGCCGGATGCGCCGGGAGGTTCGGGCGACGGCCAACCGGCTTGCCAACTTCGACGACGCCAACCTGCGCCGCTCGGCCCGCGCGGCTGTGGCGGCCGCCGCACGGGTTGAGCGCGCGCTGGAAATCTTGGCCGATGACGTTCCGGAGCATCTGGCCGCTGCAGGTCAACTCCGTGTCAAGCATCGCCAGGCGTCACTCGAGGAACTCGGGCAACTCGCGGACCCGCCGATGACGAAAGACGCCGTGGCCGGACGGATTCGGCGACTGCTCTCGATGGCGGACCGCAAGGCCAAGGAGACCGGTGTTCCCGACACCGAGTCCGCCGTCACCGCGGATCTTCTCGACGACGAGTAGGGGCCCGCCGAGACCGTCCCCTCCTTGCATGGGTGGTGTACGCGCGTCCAGATCCGGAGCACTAGTGTGGGGGAGACATCGAATGATGGATCCCACGCCCGACCATCGCGCATGAATCGTGAATGACGCGAGTGTCATGGTGCGGGAGCAGAGATGCACAACCAGAAACATGCGCAAAGGAGCAGATTGTGACTGTCCGGGTAGGCGTAAACGGTTTCGGCCGCATTGGACGTAACTTCTTCAGGGCGGTGGATGCGCAGAAGGCGCTCGGAACTACCGACATCGAGATTGTGGCGGTCAACGACCTCACGGACAACGCTTCGCTGGCGCATCTGCTGAAGTACGACTCGATCCTGGGCCGTCTTCCCCACGACGTGTCGCTCGAGGGCGAAGACACCATCGTTGTCGGTGATCAGAAGATCAAGGCTCTCGCGATCAAGGAGGGCCCCGCCGCGCTTCCCTGGGGCGATCTCGGCGTCGACGTCGTCGTCGAGTCGACCGGAATCTTCACCGACGCCACCAAGGCGAAGGGGCACTTGTCCGCCGGAGCCAAGAAGGTCATCATTTCCGCCCCGGCCAAGGGTGAAGACATCACCATCGTGATGGGCGTCAACGACGACAAGTACGACGGCAGCCAGAACATCATCTCGAATGCCTCTTGCACCACCAACTGTCTCGGCCCGATCGCCAAGGTGCTCGACGACGAGTTCGGCATCGTCAAGGGCCTCATGACCACGGTGCATGCCTACACGCAGGACCAGAATCTGCAGGACGGACCGCACAGCGACCTGCGCCGCGCCCGTGCCGCCGCTCTCAACGTGGTGCCCACCGGCACCGGTGCGGCAAAGGCGATCGGCCTGGTGCTTCCGCAGCTGCTCGGCAAGCTGGACGGCTACGCGCTTCGGGTGCCGATCCCGACGGGTTCGGTCACGGACCTGACCGCCAACCTGCGCAAGACGGCGTCTGTCGAGGACATCAACGCCGCGATGAAGGCCGCCGCAGAGGGGCCGCTCGCGGGCATCTTGAAGTACTCGGATGCTCCGCTCGTGTCCTCGGACATCGTGACGGACCCGCACTCGTCCATCTTCGATGCGGGACTCACGAAGGTCATCGAGGATCAGGCCAAGATCGTGTCCTGGTACGACAACGAGTGGGGTTACTCCAACCGTCTCGCAGACCTCATCGGTCTCGTCGCCAAGTCTCTCTGAGCGAAGGTCCGGTAACTGTGCCAGTTCAGACTCTCCAGGATCTGCTAGGCGTCGGAGTGGAGGGACGTGGCGTGCTTGTTCGCTGCGACCTCAACGTTCCGCTCGACGGTGGCGAGATCACCGATCCCGGACGCATTGTCGCGTCTGTTCCGACGCTGAAGACGTTGGCGGAGGCGGGCGCCAAGGTTGTTGTGACGGCTCACTTGGGTCGCCCCAAGGGGGCGCCCGACCCGGAATTCTCCCTCGCCCCGGTTGCGGCGAAACTCTCCGAGATGCTCGGACGCAACGTCCAGCTCGCCGGCGATGTCGTCGGACAGGACGCCTTGGCGAGGTCGGAGGGGTTGACCGACGGCGACGTACTCCTGCTGGAGAACATTCGCTTCGACCCCCGCGAGACCAGCAAGGACGAGGCCGAGCGCACCAAGCTCGCCGAGGCACTGGTCGAACTCGTCGGTGACGACGGCGCATTCGTGTCGGACGGGTTCGGCGTCGTGCACCGCGAGCAGGCATCCGTCTACGACGTCGCGAAGCTTCTTCCGCACTACGCGGGGACGCTCGTCGCGGCCGAAGTCGAGGTGCTCGGAAAGCTCGGCGGCGCGGACGGCGCGGGACCAGACCGGCCCTACGCCGTCGTGTTGGGCGGCTCCAAGGTCTCGGACAAGCTCGCCGTTATCGAGGCGCTCGCCCCGAAGGTCGACACCCTGGTCATCGGCGGCGGCATGTTCTACACCTTCCTGGCAGCGCAGGGGCTTTCGGTCGGCGACTCGTTGTGTGAAGAGCCGATGATCGAGACGTGCAAGGGGTTGCTGGAACGGTACGCCGACGTCATTCACATCCCGCAAGATGTGGTGATCGCCGATTCGTTCGCCGCCGATGCCGAGTCGAAGACCGTGTCGGTGCTCGACATTCCCGACGGCTGGATGGGTCTGGACATCGGACCGAAGTCGGTGAATCGCTTCGCAGCGATCCTGGCAGGTGCCAAGACGGTGTTCTGGAACGGCCCGATGGGTGTGTTCGAGTTCGAGAAGTTTTCGTCGGGTACCAAGGGTGTCGCCGAGGCGATCATCGAAGCAACCGGCAAGGGCGCGTTCAGTGTCGTCGGCGGCGGCGACTCGGCCGCGGCGGTCCGACTGCTCGGTCTGCCCGAGGACGGGTTCTCCCACATATCCACCGGCGGCGGTGCATCTCTCGAATACCTGGAAGGTAAGCAACTTCCCGGCATCTCGGTTCTGGAGGGCTGAACATTGACATCTCCCGCCGCTTCGGCCCATCAGAAGCGTAAGCCGCTGATCGCCGGCAACTGGAAGATGAACCTGAACCATCTCGAGGCCATCGCGCTGGTTCAGAAGATCGCCTTCTCCCTCCCGGAGAAGTACTTCGAGCGGGTCGATGTGACGGTGATCCCGCCGTTCACGGACATCCGCAGCGTGCAGACCCTTGTCGAGGGAGACAAACTCCTGCTCACCTATGGTGCGCAGGACGTCTCGGCCCAGGACGCGGGTGCGTTCACCGGTGAGATCAGCGGATCGATGCTGGCCAAGCTGGGATGCACCTTCGTCGTCGTCGGACATTCCGAGCGTCGGACCCTGCACGGTGAGGACAACGCCACGGTGCAAGCGAAGACCAAGGCCGCGTTGAAGAACGGGCTGACGCCGATCGTGTGCATTGGCGAGGGGCTCGAGATCCGGGAGGCCGGCGAGCACGTGTCCTACAACGTCGAACAGTTGCGCGGCTCGCTCGCCGGACTGTCGGCCGAGGAAGTCTCCAGGGTCGTCATCGCGTACGAGCCGGTATGGGCGATCGGAACCGGTCGCGTCGCGAGCGCAGCGGATGCGCAGGAAGTGTGCGCGGCGGTTCGGACCGCGTTGGGGGATTTGGCGTCCCCGACGGTCGCTTCCACCGTTCGTGTGCTGTACGGCGGCAGCGTCAATGCCAAGAATGTCGGCGAGATCGTCGGACAGGCGGATGTGGACGGGGCGCTCGTGGGAGGTGCTTCGCTGAAGGCGGACGAGTTCGCCACCCTGTCCGCCATCGCGGCAGGCGGACCGCTGCCCTGAGGCGGGGCCACTGCCCTACAGGCGCAGACGGCGCCTGTAGGGTGTAGGGGTTGTTGTTGTTTCTACTGGACGGGTGGACGTAGACAGACATGGCACTGTTCCTGGATATCTTGCTGGTTATCACCAGCTTGCTGCTGGTCCTGCTGGTGCTGCTGCACCGCGCCAAGGGCGGTGGTCTGTCCAGCTTGTTCGGCGGCGGCGTTCAGTCGAGCCTTTCCGGTTCGACGGTTGTCGAGAAGAACCTCGACCGGCTCACCGTCTTCACAGCCCTCATCTGGGTGATCGCGATCATCGGTATCGGCCTGGAGATCAAGTTCGGCTGATCGTCCCCATCATGCGGGCAGGCCGCTGCGGGCCGATACTGGATGAATGATCGAAACCCCGCGCGAGGCCACCGAACCGCTCCGTGAAGATATTCGATTGCTGGGCGGCATCCTCGGTCAGATCGTGCGGGAGCAGGCTGGCGACAGGGTCTTCGACCTCGTAGAGCAGGCCCGGGTCGAATCGTTCCGGGTCCGCCGCTCCGAGATCGACCGCACAGATCTTGCGGAGATGTTCGCGCGGGTGTCCAGCGAGGATGCCATTCCGGTGATCCGGGCTTTCAGCCATTTCGCGCTCCTCGCGAATCTGGCCGAAGACATCCATCGCGAGCGTCGGCGCGCCGTCCACGTGGCAGCGGGCGAGCCTGCCCCCGACAGCACCCTGGCCGCCACCTACGCCAAACTCGACGCCGCGCATCTCGACAGCGCGTTGGTCGCGGCCGCATTGGATGGGGCCCTGGTGTCGCCGGTCATCACGGCACATCCCACCGAGACGCGTCGTCGCACCGTATTCGAGACCCAGACGCGGATCACCGACTTGATGCGGTATCGGGAGCGGACCGCACTCACCGCATCCGAGACCGCCGACGTCGAGGTTCGGCTCGGTCGTCAGATCCTCACCCTGTGGCAGACCGCGTTGATCAGGTTGTCCCGGCTGCGGATCCAGGACGAGATCGGAGTGGGCTTGCGGTACTACGACGCCGCCCTGTTCGAGGTGGTACCGAAGATCAATGCCGAACTCCGCCATGCTCTACGGGCGCGTTGGCCAGATGCCGGCCTCCTTCGCGAGCCGATTCTGCGTCCCGGATCGTGGATCGGTGGCGACAGGGACGGCAACCCTTATGTCACCGCCGAAGTCGTGCGTCACGCCACGACACGCGCCGCCGAGGCGGCGATCGAACACCATCTCGGGCAACTGGTGAATCTCGAGAAGGAACTGTCGATGTCGGCTCGGCTCGTGGAGGTCACCCCCGCCCTCGATCTGCTCGCGGCCGCGGCACGTGATGATTCCCCGTCCCGCGTGGACGAGCCGTATCGGAGGGCGATCCGTGGAATCCGCGGACGGCTCACGGCCACCGCCGAGCGCATCCTCGGCGAGATTCCCGATGGTGGCCTCGACAGCGGGCTCGAGCCGTATGAGACGCCACGGGAGATGCTCGACGAACTCGGCATCGTCGACGAGTCCCTGCGGTGTAGCGGCGACGCCGCGATCGCCGACGACGGCCTCGCTGCCCTCCGGGATTCGGTCGAGGTGTTCGGTTTCCACCTGTCGGGCCTCGACATGCGGCAGAACTCGGAGGTCCACGAGACGGTCGTTGCGGAGATGTTGGCCTGGGCCGGCGTGCACGAAGACTACCGGTCACTGTCGGAGGACGAGCGAATCGAACTGCTGTCGGCGGAGTTGTCGTCGCGCCGACCGTTGACTACGGCGAAAGCCGAGTTCAGCGAACTGACCGCGAAGGAGCTCGCAATTCTCGCCGCGGCCGCGGACGCTGTCCGCAGCATCGGTGCGAACGCGGTACCCAACTACATCATCAGTATGTGTACCTCGGTCAGCGACATGCTCGAGGCCGCGATTCTCCTGAAGGAGGCCGGCTTGTTCGACCCGGGCAGCGGCGAGTCACCGTCGTGCCCGGTCGGAATCGTGCCGCTGTTCGAGACGATCGAAGACCTTCAGCAGGGAGCGGCCACTCTCGAGGCGACCCTCCAGGTACCCGTCTATCGGGCTCTGGTGGCGTCGCGCGGCGATTCTCAGGAAGTGATGCTCGGGTACTCCGATTCCAACAAGGACGGCGGCTACCTTGCCGCGAACTGGGCGTTGTATCGAGCCGAGTTGGACCTGGTGGAGACGGCTCGCAAGACGGGAATCAGGTTGCGACTGTTTCACGGTCGCGGCGGAACGGTCGGCCGGGGTGGTGGTCCCAGCTATGACGCCATTCTGGCGCAACCGCCCGGCGCTGTGTCGGGCTCGCTGCGTATCACCGAGCAGGGCGAGGTCATCGCTGCCAAGTACGCGGAACCGCCTCTCGCGCAACGCAACCTGGAGACATTGCTTGCGGCGACGCTCGAGGCCACTCTGCTCGACGTCGAGGGCCTCGGCGACGACGCCGAACCCGCATACGCCATCCTCGATGAACTGGCTACGTTGGCGCGCCGCGCATACAGCGAACTAGTGCATGAGACACCGGGTTTCGTGCAGTACTTCGAGATGTCGACCCCGGTCGCCGAGATCGGATCGCTGAACATCGGGAGCAGGCCCGCATCGCGCAAACAGACGAAGGAGATCTCGGATCTGCGGGCGATTCCCTGGGTGCTCTCCTGGAGTCAGTCGCGCGTGATGCTGCCCGGTTGGTACGGCACCGGTACGGCGCTCGAACAGTGGACGGCCCGTGACCCCGGCAACGTGGCAACCCTGTCGCGGCTGTACCAGACCTGGCCGTTCTTCAGGACTGTGCTGTCCAACATGGCGATGGTGATGGCCAAGTCGGACATGGGTCTCGCTGCCAGGTATGCGGAACTGGTGCCGGACGAGGAACTGCGGGGCAGGGTGTTCGGCAAGATCGCCGACGAACACGCGCGCACCATCCGAATGTACAAGACGATCACCGGCAACGACACGCTGTTCGCCGATAATCCAGGGCTCGAACGGTCACTGCACAACCGCTTTCCCTACCTCGAGCCGCTCAACCATCTGCAAGTTGAGTTGCTGCGCCGGTACCGCAGCGGGGACGACAGCGACCAGACCCGTCGCGGCATTCAACTCACGATGAACGGGCTCGCCACCGCACTGCGCAACAGCGGGTAGCGACCCAGAACTCCCGGGTGCTTGCCACCGAGGCTGAGAAATCGGGGAGGAAGCCAGTCTCGTTCTGGGAGGGTAACTCCATGGACGACGACCCCACGGCAAACACCAGGAAGACGGGCAACAAGGCGCCGACAACGGCGGCGCGCCGACTACGCGCTTTGCCCGCCTGCGGTGGCGAATAGGTTGGGGCTACGAGTCGCCGACGTGGCCGCGGCCATGCGAGCGAACGGATTCGGAGACCCCTGAGCGACAATCGCGCCGAGCGGTGGCACCGAGCAGGTGCCGCCGTGGTTGTCCGGACTGCTCTCCGACAAGGCGGTGCGGAGTGCCCAGAACCAGGCCGGAAAGGAGTCTCGCCGCCTCGAGGAGGAACACCGGGAACTGCTGCAAACCGACAGAGTCCAGCGCAAGCTCGAGTCCGGCAAGACCCACTTCCGGGGTGCGGACTTCGAGCTCGTCGCGGACATCGCTTTCGAAGCCGCGCAGGAACTGGCCCGCCGCGCCACCGTGGACGACCTGTCCATCGAGGAAGCTACCGCGCTGCGGGCTGTCGGAGTGAATCCCCGCAAGCACTCGACGTGGCCGATACACGCGGGTAAGTGCTCGGCAGTCCAGCATATCGGGTCGGCACGATCGTCCAGGTCGCCCGGTCGCGCGTGAAGGTGCGAATGTCGGCTTCAAGCCGGATCACTATGCGGTGATCGAGAAGTCGATGTATCCCCAGCGTCTCCGGGCCGTGCCGGAGGTCTATACGCCCGAGATCGGCGAGCAGGTGCGGTTCCGTGATTGGGCGGACATCACCGCCAGGGCACGGTCACCGAGGTCGACGGCCCCCTCTTCCGTGCCGGCTACCTCCTGGCGTCCAAGGCTCCGCGCTCGGCGTGGTTCGATAGCTTGCGGCTGTTGCCGGAGGAGCAGCCGTCCACTCCGGCCGAGCTCAACCCGACGACGGACGGCTTCGCCCCACAAGACTGGGGCAGTTGTGGTTGATGGTTCTGGTGTGACAATTTGGCAGTTTTGGGGTTGGGGCATCGACTCGGTTGTTAACCTCTCCTGGGCTGCTGTGCTGATCCGATGCTCAGGTTGCCCACTGCACGGTTGATCCGTTTTGTTCTTCTGAGTCAGGAGAGAAATGTGAATCACCACAGTAGTTTCCGCAGGTTCTCCGCGGTCCGGGCGCCTGTCCGGCGTCTGGTGCTCGGGTTGGCAGCCGTTTCGGCGATGGTGCTGGGGATGGCCGGGATTGGGGCGGGGGCTGCTGCCGCGGACACCGTCATCGCCACCATCGATGTAGGGGACTCCCCACAGGGGGTGGCTATCACCCCGGACGGGTCCCGCGCCTACGTCGCCAACTTCTCGGACAATTCGGTGTCGGTGATAGATACCTCCACGAACACGGAGCTAACCACCGTTCCGCTCGGGGCAGGGTCCTTGCCGGTCGGGGTGGCCGTGACCCCGGACGGATCCCACGTCTACGTCGCGAAGGCTGGTGCAGGCGCGGTAGATGTGATCGAGACCGCTGGCAACACCGTCGACGATACTGTCCCGGTCGGGTCTGGTCCTTCCGGGGTGGCGGCAAGCTCGGACGGATCCTACATCTACGTCGCCAACAGTGGCAGCGACTCGGTGTCAGTGATCGACACCGGCACAAACATGGTGGACGCGACCGTCATTGTGGGGGACGCCCCGAACGACTTGGCGGTCACCCCGGACGGATCCCACGTCTACGTCGCCAACAACAGCGATGGCGACGTCGACGTGATCGAGACCGCAGGCAACACCGTCGACGATTCGGTTACGGTCGGGAATCTCCCCCGGGGTGTGGCGGTCACCCCGGATGGATCCCGTGTGTACGTCGCGAATCTGTCCGACGGCACGGTGTCGGTGATCGACACCGGCTCGAACACGGTCGTCGATACCGTTACGGTAGGGAACTCCCCAACTGGTGTGGCGGTGACCCCGGACGGATCCCGTGTCTACGTCGCCAACGGTGTTGACAACACGGTGTCGGTGATCGACACCGGCACGAACACGGTGATCGACACCGTCACGGTGGGCGGCGGACCGTTGGGGGTGGCGGTCACCCCTGACGGGTCCCGCGTCTACGTCACCAACCGTCTGGACGACACGGTGTCAGTGATCGCCGTCGAGACGTGTCTCGGATCGTTGTGTATCGACTTCGGCTCGTTGACCGGCAGCGGTTCGGGGGCGGGTAGCACCTTCAGCTGATACCTGTATTGCAGTGACCGAGTGATGCCACAACCCTGATACGAGCGCGGCATCACTCGGTTCGTCGGCCTGCACGTGTAGTCCACCGTGGTTTCGAATCACCCACCGATGCAACCAGTCTGGGGTATAGCCGATTCCCATGCGGCGTTTCTCGTGTGCGGCGAACCGTGATGGACGCTCTGAGTACTCAACCCGGCTGTCAACTGGTGTTGTGAGTGCCTTTGGCGAGCCTCCGGTTGCGCGGGGTTTGTGGTTGTTAACCTCTATTCGGCTGGTGTCCGGGGCTGGCCGCCCGGTTTGCGTCACTACACGACCCGTCCGTTTTGTTCTTCTAGGTGGGAGAGAAACGTGAATTGGTTCAGTGGTCTACGACAGCGCGGCACTATCGGGGGGCGCGCGACGCGTCTGGTGTTGGGTGTGGCAGCGGTGTCGGCGATGGTGCTGGGTACGGCCGGGGTAGGGGCGGGCGCCGCGGCGGCGGACACCGTCATCGAAACGATCCCGGTCGGGGTCCGCCCGGACGGTGTGGCGGTGTCCCCGGACGGGTCCCGCGCCTACGTCGCCAACAACAGCGGCGGCACTGTATCCGTAGTCGACACCGGCACGAACACCGTGGTCGACACCATCCCGGTCGGGGCCGGTCCGTCCAGGGTGGTGGTGTCTCCGGACGGGTCCCGCGTCTACGTCACCAACACCAGCGACAGCACGGTGGATGTGATTGAAACCGGCACGAACACGGTGTTCGACACCATCCCGGTCGGGACGGCGCCCTTCGGGGTGGCGGTGTCCCCGGACGGGTCCCGCGTCTATGTCACCGATCTCGCCAACGGCACGGTGGATGTGATCGACACGTCCTCGAATTCGGTGGTCGACACCATTACGATCGGGGCCCTCTCGTTCGGGGTGGCGGTGTCTCCGGACGGATCCCGCGTCTACGTCACCAACCAGACCGACGGCACGGTGGATGTGATCGACACCAGTACGAACACGGTGGTCGACGCCATTGCGGTCGGGGTGGCCCCGTCCGCGGTGGCGGTGTCGCCACTCGGGTTCCGCGTTTACGTGACCGTTGCCGGTGACACTACGGTGTCGGTGATCAACGCGTTGACCAAAACGGTGGTCGACACCATCCCGGTCGGGTCCGGTCCGTCCGGGGTGGCGGTGTCTCCGAACGGATTCCGGGTCTACGTCACCAACCAGGGCGACGGCACGGTGTCGGTGATCAACACCTTGACCAAAGCGGTCGTCGACACCATTACGGTCGGGGACTTCCCAATCGGGGTGGCGGTGTCCCCGGGCGGATCCCGCGTCTACGTCACCAACCAGAACGACGATACGGTGTCGGTGATTGCCATTGATAGGTGTCTCGGATCGCTGTGCGTCGATTTCGGTTCACTGACGGGCAGCGGTTCGGGGACGGGCAGCACGTTCAGCTGACATCCCCACTGTCAGGGCCGCGTGACGCCACCCCTACACGAGGCGGCGTCACGAGGTTCGCCGGACCTGCGTTCCAGTTCAATGTGCTCTTGAATTACCCACCGCTGCAATCTGTACCGGCGGTACAGCCGATGTCCGGGAGTCTCCAGTTGCATCGGGTTTGTGGTAGCCCTTTTTCACTTGTGTAAAAGTCACGGCACGACTGTCTCGTGCCGACTTCCTCGCGCTACAAACGTTTTTGCAAGCGATGGGAACCGAATCGGTCGCTCCTACGTCAAAACAAGTACTTGGTCACACCGATCGAGAGTCGAGGCGTTTCCGGCGAACTTCGAGCGAGGGGCGAAATGAGTCATTGCGCAAGCAATCCGGGATATTGGCGCGGTGGAATCGGAGCACGGCGGAGGGTGGGTGCCGGCCTGCGGCGGTCGGGTGGAATCGTCATCGACTGCCCGGTGACTAGATTGCCGATCGACCGGGACTCACAAACCCCTGCCGTGCTACCTAGTGAGGAAGAGGAGGGTCCCGATCGATAACGGTGTCACTTCGGTAGCTGCGATGCGGCGGCAGAGTCGAGTAGCCAGCGAGTGACTGTACGACCCCGAGCTCCGGAGGCGGGGATATCGACTGGGGAAGCGCCCCCGACTGCCGCTGCCACGGCCTCGGCCTTCGCATCTCCCGACACCACCAACCACACCTCGTTCGCCTGTTGGATGGCAGGCAGTGTCAGGGTGATCCGCACCGGCGGTGGTTTGGGGGAGTCGGTCACCGCGACGACATACCGGTGTTCCTCCCGCACAGCGTCGGTATCGGGGAAGAGTGAGTTGACATGCCCCTCACCACCCATGCCGAGCAGATGAACATCGAAGACTGGAACCTGCCCACCCTTCGCGTGAGCCGCCAACTCCTCTTCGTACGCGACCGCCGCCGCGTGGGCGTCGGCAAACTCGCCGTCAGACGCAGCCATGGGATGCACCCGTGCGGTATCGATGTCGACATGATCGAGCAGGGCTGCACGAGCCTGCACCTCATTGCGCTCGGGATCGCCTGTGGGCAAATACCGTTCGTCGCCCCACCAGATGTCAAGCGCGCGCCAGTCGATCGCCCCAGGGTTCTCGCAGACCTTTTCAAGAAGGCCGATGCCGGTCCCACCGCCAGTGAGGGCGACGGATGCCGAGCCGCGTTCCTGCTGCGCCCTCACGACAGTCTCGACGAACAGAGCCGCGGCCGCGGCTACCAGCGCGGCGGTATCCGAATGCACTTCCAGATGAATCTCACTCATAGGTCACCTTCGTCAGACCGGCCAGAGCTGCCTCGTAGGCTTCGTCCGGATCCAGTCGGCGCAGCTCCTCGGCCAGGCAGTCGCGGGTCTCCCGGCGGCCGAGTGCGATGAGGGCGTCCGGGTGTCCGGTGCGACGCAATGTGGCGGTGATTTCGGTCTGGGGTCGACTGATCGTCAGCGTCCCCCCA